>JAVEVB010000034.1:0-43551 GCA_034005265.1 Lentimicrobium sp. | reverse complement strand
ATTTCCAGGTGATAACATAGCCATTGCCTCTCCGTTGGCATTGGTAAACAAAGATGTTTCTTCTCCTGTGATGGCAATCTCAACGCCCTGCAAAAAAGTTCCGGTTTCGTTCTGTGCCGTAAATGTTGTCCGGAAAGCACATGATGGCATAAAATTAACCGTTCCCAGGGTAGCATCATCCACTTTATGGAATACAACGGTTTCAATACTGGCCGCATCCTGTGTTGGTACGCCCCAGCAATTGTACATGGCAGGCTGGTCAACAGGTCCATTGTTGTAAAGATCATAGAGAATACCGTTGTTCCCGTTATTATTGAACTGGTTTCCACCCGGGTTGAAAGTGGCGGTGGTTGAATCGCCCATATTCACCTGCGGGTAACCAATGATGGTAATGCCCCACAGGTTTCCACTGATGATGTTTCCGGTAACTGTCGCAAATAGTTCTGAGGAAGTGCCGGAAGAGGTGAAATTCAGTCCGCTACCACCCAGGTTGGGTTCATTTTGTATGTTGTTGTTGGTAACGGTATTGTACCGAATGGCACCATTGATGGGGCTACCGGTAAGGGTAATGCCGTAGCGGTTCAGGTCAATCAGGTTGGAATCAATCACCACATTTCCTGCTACGCCCACCAATGAGGAATAGGCAATCCCACCGGCGCTGGTACTTCCGTTGCCTATAACGGTGTTGCCTACGATAAAGGTGGTATCAGCAGCACCCGAAGGTCCCATGTTGATCTGCGGACGGTTGGTATTTTCCACCGTATTCCCGAAAATATAATTGTTTCGGATAATTGCCGGGCAGGCAGTGTTTGATCCTGAAGCAATGGCGCCACGCTGATTGAAAAGAAATGAGCAACTGGTTACCTCGGAATTTCCCGAAAGGTCGAGTGCAGCACTTGAAGCATAGGAGCCATCGGTTGAACCTGCCTTGTAATAGTTTTTATAAAAAGTACTGCCTTCAATGGAGAACGTTCCATCCTGAACCCGGATGCCTCCGCCAAATGAGAAGGTGGTATTGCGGATGTGGGTGACATGGCCGGCCAAAAGCTTCATTCCCCGCCACTTGTTGGATGAAGTACTATCGATGGCATTGAATAACGTATGACTGGGTGCGTCAATAATGAGTGTACCTTCCGATTCAATGCCTGCCAGGTCGTGAAAAAGTACGGTAACATTGTTCATAATCTCTATTGCGTCGGCCGGAAGAATGGTGAGGGTGGCGGTAATTTCATAATGATCGCCGTTCAATATTACGGTCCCTGCCGAGTTTTGGACCAATTCATCCAGGCCCCAGGTTACACCGGTTCCCGGTGTGCTGTATTGCGCCCGGGCATAAAAAGCGGTGAGTACTATTAAAAGGGTAATGATTTTTTTCATGATTTCATTGGGTTGAAGGGTTAAACAAAGGGTTGGGGAAAGAGTACACTGTATTATAGTCAATTCCCGGATACTGGTTAAATCTTAAACAATTGTGGTGGTTTAAAGTTGGGCAAAGTTACGGGTTTTGGCTTAATCCGGGGAGGGTAAGCTAAATTGAAATATCCTGACAAGTCTTCTTCCGACTTGTCAGGTTTTATTATAAAATTTTAATGGGAATAATTCTATTCTAAAAGACCTGACAGGTTTTCGTCAAACCTGTTTGGTCGGTTTTCGTCAAAATATGACATATCAAAAAGACTAAAAACGTTCATAATTCCTACCTTTGCATCACAAAAACAAAGCCCATGAATGCTCTTGAACAATTGAAGAAGTACACCCGCGTGGTGGCCGATACCGGCGATTTTGAGTCGATGAAAGCTTACCTTCCGGTGGATGCAACCACCAATCCTTCGCTGATATACGTTTCAGCAAAGGATGATAAATATCGCCATCTTGCAGAAGCCGCGGTTCGTGAAGCAAAAAAACTTACGAACGATCCGTCTGCACAGCTTTCACATTCTCTGGACAGGATTGCGGTGAATTTTGGGTTGGAGATTCTCAAAATTGTTCCCGGCAGGGTAAGTACCGAAGTGGATGCCCGGCTTTCGTTTGATACGGAAGGCTCCATTGCCAAAGCCCGCGAATTGATCAGGCTTTATGAGGAAGCAGGGATTGATCGCAGTCGAATTTTGATTAAGGTTGCTGCTACCTGGGAAGGCATTCAGGCTGCTGAAGTTCTTGAAAAAGAGGGCATTCATTGTAATCTGACCCTTTTATTTTCGAAAATTCAGGCCATTGCCTGCGCTGAAGCAGGGGTGAAGCTGATTTCGCCTTTTGTGGGTAGAATACTTGACTGGTACAAGAAAGAGCAGCATTTCAATTCATCTGTTCCTGATGAGGATCCGGGGGTTGTTTCGGTGACTGAAATTTATAATTACTACAAAAAATTTGGCTACTCCACCGAGGTTATGGGTGCCAGTTTCCGCAACAAAGGCGAAATTACCGCCCTGGTAGGATGCGACCTGCTTACCATTTCGCCGGGTTTGCTTCGTGAACTTGAGGAATCGGATGAAAGACTCGAATTGAAGCTGGATGCTGAAAAAGCCGGGAAATTGGCGTTGAAAAAAATCCCTGTCGATGAAAAGAATTTTCGCTGGCTCATGAACGAAGATGCCATGGCTACCGAAAAACTGGCCGAAGGCATTCGCAAATTCACGGCTGACCTGCTAAAACTCGAAGATTTCCTGAAAACGGAATTCCTTTCCTGAAAAGCGCTCTGTCGAAACCTGACCTTTTAAACAAGGGGTTGTGTTTTATTTTTATACTTTTGCCGGCTGTTGGTGTTTCAAACCGGAAACAGGTGGTTATTCCTTATTTAATCCATTGGTTATTGGTTTTATTTAGCCTGAAGACCAAAACATCCGCATAAATTTAAAATCTAAAATAATGAGTTTAGTTGTAGTAGGTACTGTCGCTTTTGATGCCATTGAAACTCCTTTCGGGAAAACCGATAAAATTCTGGGTGGGGCCGCCACCTATATTGGTCTGGCGTCAGGGAAATTGAATGTTGATTCAAAAATTGTTTCCGTGGTCGGAGGCGACTTCCCGGAAGAATACTTCGGTTTATTGAATTCCCATGGTGTTGATACCTCCGGGATAAAAATTGTACCGGAAGGAAAGACCTTTTTCTGGGCCGGAAAGTATCATAACGATATGAACAGCCGGGATACCCTGGTTACCGAACTGAATGTGCTGGGCGATTTTAACCCGGTTTTGCCTGAATCCTATAAAGATTGCCAGTTTCTGATGCTCGGAAACCTTACGCCCCAGATTCAGAAAAGGGTGATTGAGCAATTACCGCATCGTCCAAAACTAATTGTTATGGATACCATGAATTTTTGGATGGATACAGCCTGGGATGACCTGATGGAAGTGATTGGAATGGTGGATGTACTTACCATTAATGATGAAGAGGCCCGACAGCTTTCAGGAGAATATTCGCTGGTGAAAGCTGCCCGCAAAATCATTGCCATGGGTCCCAAATACCTGGTGATAAAAAAAGGTGAGCATGGCGCTTTCCTGTTCAATGAAGACAGCGTTTTCTATGCCCCGGCCCTACCTCTGGAGGAGGTTTTCGATCCAACCGGCGCAGGTGATACTTTTGCCGGTGGTTTTATCGGTTTTATTGCCCGTACCGGTGATATCTCATTCGAGAATATGAAGCGCGCTATTATTTATGGTTCAGCCATGGCTTCTTTTACAGTTGAAAAATTCGGCACCGAAGGATTACAGGCATTGAATAATGGTGATTTAAACGATCGTATCAGGCAGTTCTCGAGTATGGTGCAGTTTGATATTGATCTTGAGTAGGTTGGCAAAATAGGCTGGCGAAGGGGCGACTTTTGCGACAAGGTGCGAGGGGGCGAAACGACTAACCGATCACCGACTCACCGACTAATGACTATCTGACTAACGACCAACTGACTAACTGACTATTCCTTTTTGCACATATTTTATTATTTGCGTAGATTTGTCTATTGCATCTGAGTATCTTTATTTTCGTAAAGTACCTATTGAAATTCTGAATTATGAAAACCCCATTGAGTAAGAAAAATGCACTGGCATATCATGCTGAAGGCCGGCCCGGTAAAATTGAAGTTATCCCCACCAAGCCCCATCAATCACAATATGATCTTTCACTGGCCTACAGCCCCGGGGTGGCGGAACCTTGTCTCGAAATAAAGGACAACCCCGAAGATGTTTATAAATATACTGCCAAAGGTAACCTCGTTGCTGTGATTTCAAACGGAACTGCGGTTCTTGGACTTGGTGACATTGGCCCAGAAGCCGGTAAGCCGGTAATGGAAGGGAAGGGGCTGCTGTTTAAGATATTTGCCGATATCGATGTTTTTGACATCGAAATTGCCGACAAAACCATTGAGGGCATGGTGAATACCGTTAAAGCCATCGCACCTACCTTTGGAGGAATCAACCTGGAAGACATAAAGGCCCCTGAGTGCTTCGAAGTGGAAGAACGTCTTAAGGCATTGCTTGATATTCCCGTGATGCATGATGATCAGCATGGCACCGCGATCATTACTTCGGCAGGATTGCTGAATGCGTTGGAAATTACCGGAAAGAAGATTGCAGACATAAAAGTGGTGGTGAATGGTGCAGGGGCTGCGGCAATTTCGTGCTCCGATCTTTATATTAAACTTGGTGTGAAGCCTGAAAATCTGGTGATGGTGGATTCAAAGGGTGTGGTACACCGTTCGCGAAAGGACCTGAATCCCAATAAGATGAAATTTGTTACTGATCGCGATATCCAAACACTTGCCGATGCAATGAAGGATGCCGATATGTTTTTGGGCTTGTCGGTGGCTGGGGCGGTAAATCCGGATATGCTCAGGTCGATGAACGATCATCCCATCGTTTTCGCACTGGCCAATCCGGTGCCTGAAATTTCTTATGAACTGGCCAAGGCATCGCGTGGTGATATTATCATGGGCACCGGGCGTTCCGACTTTCCCAATCAGGTAAATAATGTACTGGGATTCCCCTATATATTCAGGGGCGCTCTTGATGTAAGGGCTACAGCCATAAACGATAACATGAAACTTGCTGCGGCTCATGCTCTGGCTGAACTGGCGCGGCAACCGGTGCCCGAAGAGGTTAACATTGCCTATCAGGTTACCAACCTCAAATTTGGGACGGAATACATTATTCCTAAACCCAACGATCCCCGCCTGATTACCCAATTGGCACCGGCAGTTGCCCTGGCAGCTATGGAATCGGGCATTGCCCGCAAACCCATTACCGATTGGGATGCTTATCGTGATGAATTGAATAAACGCATCGGGTTGAGCAATCCGCTGATCCGGCAGATAAAAGCGAGGGCCAGGAAAAACCCCAAGCGGGTGGTATTTGCCGAAGCCGAACATTATAAAATGCTGAAAGCGGCTGAGATTGTGGTTGAGGAAGGTATCGCACATCCTATTCTTTTGGGCAACAAGGATGTTATTCTTGGTTTGATAAGAGAACATGACCTGGAATTGAATGATGTTGAAATTATCGATCCACGTTCGGATGAGGAGAAAAGCAGACGGGAATTGTTTGCTTCTCAGTTTCATGAAAAACGTAAACGGCGGGGCGTAAACATGGGTGCTGCCCTTGAAATGATGTCACACCGCAACTTTTTTGCGCCAAGTTTGGTTGAAAACGGATATGCTGATGCCATGATTTCAGGACTTACCAGCAATTATCCAACCACCATTCGCCCGGCATTGCGCATTATTGGAAAAAAATCCGGAGCCCATATTGTTTCAGGTATGTACATCATGCTCACCAAAAAAGGCCCCATCTTTTTTGCCGATGCAACCGTAAATATGAATCCCGATGCTGACAAGCTGGTGGAAATCACACTTCAGGTGGCCGATATGGTGAAGCAGTTTAATATGGAACCCCGTATTGCCATGCTTTCCTATTCTAATTTTGGCTCAGTGGAAGGCCGGATACCTTTGCTGGTGCGCGATGCCGTGGCCAAACTGCATAAGGATCACCCATCTTTAATTGTTGATGGTGATTTGCAGGCAAACTTTGCCCTGAACAATGCTTTGTTGAGGGAGAGCTTTCCCTTTTCAAAACTGGTTGACGGGCCGGCCAATACCCTTATTTTCCCTTACCTTACTGCTGGAAACATCGCGTATAAGCTGGTGCAGGAATTGGGTGGAGCCGAAGCCATTGGCCCTATCCTTTTGGGATTGAATAAATCCATTCATGTACTTCAAATGGGAAGTAGTGTTACTGAAATTGTAAACATGGTCACCATTGCTGTTATAGATGCGCAATGTCACGATGATTTGGTTTGCTCTTGATGAAGTGTAGCGATTTTGGCGATTATGCGACAAGGGCGCTTGTCTCATGAGCGTGAAGCGATAACGAGAAGAGGGCATTATAAATCCAATAAAAAGACCAAAAAACATAAAGACGTTTTTTATTGGTAGTGGCAAATATGTTAATTCCTATCTTTGTAGTGAAATATTCTTTTATTTCTCTTTGAAGTAAGAACGGTTTATTGTTAACCATAGAAATTGCATTAAAATGAAAAAAATCACTGTTATCGGTGCCGGAAACGTAGGCGCCACCTGTGCCAATGTTATCGCGCACAAAGATCTTACCCGTGAAGTAGTGCTTGTTGATATTAAGGAGGGTGTAGCCGAAGGTAAAGCCCTTGACATCTGGCAGACTTCTTCCATTAATAATTTTAATACCCGCGTGGTGGGTGTTACCAACGATTATCTGAAGACCAAAGGTTCATCCATCGTTGTAATTACATCGGGTTTGCCGCGCAAACCGGGCATGAGCCGCGACGATCTTATCAAGACCAACGCCATCATAGTAAAGGAAGTTACCGAAAAGGTAGTGAAGTATTCACCGGAAGCCATTATCATCGTGGTTTCCAATCCTCTCGATGTAATGACTTATGCTGCCTATAAAGCAGCACGTAAACATTCAAGCCGTGTGTTTGGTATGGCAGGTATTCTTGATACCGGCCGTTACAAAGCGTTTTTGGCTGAAGCATTGGATGTTTCACCAAAAGATATTCATTCCCTCCTGCTTGGTGGCCACGGCGACACTATGGTTCCATTGCCCCGGTATACTTCTATTTCAGGAATTCCCGTTACCGATCTGTTGAACAAGGAAGAAATTGACAAAATTGTTGACCGCACCAAAAAAGGTGGTGGTGAACTGGTTAACCTTATGGGAACTTCTGCCTGGTATGCGCCCGGTGCTGCTGCTGCCCAAATGGTTGAGGCCATTGTGGATGATCAGAAACGTATTTTCCCGGTTTGTACATTGCTAAATGGTGAATATGGTCTGAATGATGTTTATATGGGTGTCCCTGTTAAACTTGGGTCCAAAGGTATTGAGGAAATTATTGAGCTTAAGCTGAATAAGGAAGAGCAAAAAATGCTGGAAGAGTCCTCAAAATCTGTTAAAAATGTGATGAAAGTCCTTGATGACATGAATCTTTTTGAAGACTAAGCTTTAAGGCTTATTTATACCTGAACGTGGCGGAAACGAGTTTCTGCCACGTTTTTTTATGTTGTAATTTATGATCTCCTGCCTTTAGTTTAGCTGCTTATCCAACATTTAGTTCCTGCTGCTGCTATACCGTTCCCGGGTATACAGGTTTTTACAGACACCTTCGCAATTTTTATAATCATACATAAAATTATATTTGTTACTAAAATCGTATTGTAATACAATAATCGTATCTTTGATGGGTCAAAGTAATAAACATGAGTCCTAAACGTAAAGAAAAAAGTCGCAATGTCTTACTTAATGCCGCCCGGAAACTTTTCTGGAAATACGGTGTGCGTAAGGTTACAGTGGAAGAGATCTGTCTGGAAGCCGGAGTAAGCAAGATGACATTTTACCGTTTTTTTGAAAATAAAATTGAATTGGCTACGCTGATGCTCACCGATATCTATGAAAATGCCCTACAGGACTACAATAATATTATGCAAAGTGACCTGCCTTTTCCTGAAAAGGTTCGCCAGACTGTTTTATTGAAGCATCAGGGAACAATAGACATTAGCGAAGAATTTTTAAATGATGTTTACCAGAGTGAGGAACCTGCATTAAAAGAGCTTCTCATCAAGTATTCAACCATATCGAAAAAAAGCGTGTTCGAAGACTTTAAAAAAGCTCAAAAAGAGGGTTGGATACGCAAAGACCTCAAAATTGATTTCCTGATGTACATGATGGACAGCTTTGGTGAGCGAATGTTTGACGAAAAGCTTAAAGGAATGTTCGGCAATTCGCATGACCTGGTGATGGAACTCACCAATTTCTTTTTCTATGGGATAGGACCCGCTGACAATACCTCAGACCAATGAGATTTACGGCAGCTATAATCGGATTGCTGTTGCTGACCAACCTGGCGTTGGCCCAGCAAAAGCTGGTTTTCGATGGACAGTTATCGGGATTCGGCAACTATAGCCCTGACAGCCAGCTTGACGTGATGCTGGGCGGCAGATACATTCCGGAGCTAAACTACAATATGCTATTGGATAAAGGGAGTGCACTCGATTTTGAGGCATCTGTCAACATTTTTGGAACCGTAGCGTTCAATCCATTTTATGAATCGAAAACCGATGGCGACATTCAGCCTTACCGGATTTGGGCACGCTACACCGGCAAACAATATGAAATCAGGCTGGGTTTGCAGAAAATAGATTTTGGATCAGCCTCTATTCTGCGCCCTTTGCAGTGGTTCAATCAGATTGATCCGCGCGATCCGCTCAAACTGACCAATGGCGTTTATGCCGCGCTGGGCCGCTATTATTTTCTTAACAATGCCAACATATGGCTGTGGATGCTTTACGGCAACGAGAAAACCCGTGGCTACGATGCCGTGGAAACCAACAAAGATATCCCGGAATTTGGCGGACGATTTCAATATCCTGTGCCAAAAGGCGAGCTGGCCGCTTCATACCATCACCGTACTGCGGATGCCTCGGCGATTTTTGGAGAAGGTGAATTCAATAAAATTCCTGAAGACCGTTTCAGCCTCGATGGGAAATGGGATGTAACCGTTGGACTCTGGTTTGAGGCTGTTCACATTCGTAAAGCTAAAAATGTGGACATGTTGACCAACCAGTCTCTGTTCAACCTGGGTATGGATTATACGTTTGGCCTTGGCAGCGGATTGAACGTGGTGGGTGAACATATGTTGATGACAAATGACAATAAAGCATTTGGTTTTGAAAATACAGCCAACATCACGGCTTCAACGGTATCTTATCCCATCACCCTATTTTCTCGCATCAGCGCAGTGGCGTATTACAGTTGGAATACCGAAGATTTTTCGTTTTTCCTGAATTACGAACGTCAATTCCGGAAAACAACCGCTTACGTTATGCTTTACTACAATCCAGATACGCCACAGGGCATCCGGGAGAATGAACTGGTAAATTCGTTTCCCGGACCGGGGCTGAGGGTGATGTGGGTGTTTAATCATTGATTGCGGATGTAAAGAATCACACAAAGACGCAGAGGATGAGTAACAAAGTAAGAAGGGTAGTATTTCGGCTATCAAGCGTTGATTGGTGAGTAAAATTGAATTCTATGTGTCCTATGTGCCTATGTGGTTCAAAATAACAAAAGTGCCACTTGAATAACATTTCGATAGTTATCGGATCGAGAAAAGGGAAAGGGTTCCAACGTCCCTCGTCCCAAGCCCCTCTACCCTTTTCGAGCAAAGAACAATAAACAACAAACAAAAAAACATCAAAATAAAATGGCAAACGAAAACATCATCACCATTGAAAACCTTACCAAACGTTTCCCGGTAGGTAATGGTGAATTTACGGCTTTGAAGGACATCAACCTCAGTTTTGAAAAAGGTGAATTTGCCGGCATTGTCGGGCCAAGCGGATCAGGAAAAACCACACTGCTCAACATTATTGGTTCGCTTGACAGCCCCACCGAAGGACAAGCCATAGTAATGGGGAAGCGGATCTCTGACCTTTCGCACAAGGAATCGGCCATGCTGCGCAATAAATACATCGGATTCATCTTTCAGGTGTACAATCTGTTGCCGGTTTATACGGTTTTTGAGAATGTGGAGTTTCCGCTAATTCTGCAAAAGACAGGTGCCACCGAGCGCAAAAAAATGGTGATGGAAGCGTTGGAATGGGTGGGCTTACAGGATATGGCCAATAAAAAGCCATCGAAACTTTCGGGTGGCGAAGGACAGCGCGTAGCCATTGCCCGTGCCATGGTGAAAAAACCGGTGATTGTGCTGGCCGATGAGCCCACTGCCAACCTGGATGCAAAAAACGCACACGCCATCATGAAAACCATGGAAACCCTGAACCGGGAGATGAAAACCACTTTCCTTTTTTCCACGCATGACGAAAAGGTAATGAGTTACCTCAATCGCATGATACATCTGGAAGACGGAAAGGTAGCCCAGGACGAAATGATTTATCCCAAAAACAACGAACGATGAAACTCGCATTCCAGTTGGCCTATAAAAACCTCATGGGTGCCGGGCTGCGGACATGGCTTAACACGATCGTGTTGTCGTTTGCCTTTGTGCTGATTATATTTTTCAATGGCCTGATTGACGGTTGGAACCAGCAGGCAAGCATCGCCGGCATAGAATGGGAATATGGCTACGGCCAGCTTCGCCATGCAGATTACGATCCCATGGACCCGTTTACCCTGCAGGATGCACATGGCATTTTACCGGATGCCAAAGCGTCAGACTTAACGCCCATCCTTATCCGGCAGGCCACGGTTTATCCACAGGGCCGCATGATGTCGGTTGCCCTGAAAGGCATTGATGCGGATCAGACCATCCTTAAACTTCCTACCCATTTGTTGAAGGGAAGCAACAACGAAATACCTGCCCTCATCGGCAAGCGCATGGCCAAATCACTTAACATCAAGGAGGGAGAGCAGCTTTTGCTTCGCTGGCGCGATAAAAACGGCACCTTTGATGCCACCAATATTACCATTGCAGGCATTTTTGACACTCAGGTAGGCATGGTGGATGGCGGACAAATATGGCTTGCCGTGGATAAGCTATGGCAGATGACCGGCCTTGATCAGCAAGCTACCCTATATATAGCCGGCAGCAATTACCTTCCCGGAGAAATATCTGGCTGGCATTTCGAAAGTCAGCGGGCGCTGTTGCAGGAACTAACCGACATTATTGAGATGAAAAAAACAAGTGGCAGCATCATGTACGGATTGTTGATGGCTATTGCTTTACTGGCCATTTTCGACACACAGGTACTGTCCATTTTCAGGCGGCAGCGCGAAATCGGCACCTACATTGCCATGGGTATGACCCGATGGCAGGTGGTTAAGCTCTTCACCATGGAAGGCAGTATGTACAGCCTTTTTGCGACCATGCTTGGGGCTGTTTACGGCATTCCGTTGCTGTGGTTTGTGGCATGGAAAGGCATAGGCATGCCTGCTGCATCGCAGGAAATGGGCATCATTATAGCCGATCGCATCCATCCCGTTTACGGACTGGGACTGATATTCGGTACTGTGCTGCTGGTGATTGCCGCCGCAACCATTGTAAGCTTTTTGCCTGCACGTAAAATTGCCAGAATGAACCCGGTTGCAGCGCTGAAAGGGAAACTGCAATAAACCGGAGCTATTGGCGATTTTGCGTGAAACAACCAGTTAGTGCAGTGCAAGTTGCTGCACCTGACCTTTAAAATCAAAAGAATTAATCAATGAAATTGGCCTTCAGACTGGCATTCAAAAATCTAATAAAAGCCGGACTTCGTACCTGGTTAAATGTTACGGTGCTGGCCTTCACTTTTATTTTCATTATTTTTTACAATGGATTTATCAATGGTTGGCAAAACCAGGCTGAAGAGGATAGCATGAACTGGGAGTTCGGACAAGGGCAGCTGCTAAACAATGATTTTGATCCTCAGGACCCGTTCACTTATATGGATGGCCATGGTATTCTGGCCGAAACCGAGGCGCAGAACCTCACCCCGGTGCTTATCAGGCAGGCCACTTTATATCCTGATGGCCGGTTGATGCCGGTGATCATTAAAGGAATCAAAGCCAGTCAGCAAAATTTAAAACTGCCCACCCATCTGCTTGCCGAAAGTAAGGCAGCTATCCCAGCCCTTATCGGGAAGCGCTTTGCTTTGGCGGCCAATCTTGAAGAGGGCGACCAGGTGCTGCTTCGCTGGCGTGATAAAAACGGCACCTTTGATGCGGCAAATGTTACCATAGCAGGCATATTCAATACCAACCCGGCCACGGTGGATAACGGTCAGTTGTGGTTGCCCATCGGCAAGCTGTGGCAGATGACCGGATTGACCAATGAGGCTTCCTATTTTGTGGCAAATTCCGGATATGAAAACAAGGCACTGGAAAACTGGACCTTCAGCGATACAGAATTTCTTTTGTCCGACCTCAGGGCTGCCGTTAATATGGAGAGAGCTACTTCAGCCATCATTTACCTGGTGCTGCTTGGCTTTGCTTTGCTGGCCATTTTCGACACCCAGGTACTTTCCATCTTCCGCCGGCAGCGCGAAATTGGCACCTACATCGCCCTGGGCATGACCCGAAAACAAGTACTTGGACTCTTCACCGTTGAAGGAGCCATGTACAGTCTCTTTGCTATGGTGGTCGGAGGCCTGATCGGATCGCCCATCTTTATCCTGACCGCCACGCGGGGAATCAGTCTCTTTAAAGGAGCAGATGAATTGGGGATTACCATGGCCAACACCATTTATCCCATCTTTGGTTTCTGGTTGGTAAGTGGTACTGTAATCCTGTTGTTGGTTTCTGCAACGCTGGTAAGCTTTTTACCTGCCCGCAAAATTGCAAATATGAATCCCGTTAATGCTTTAAAAGGAAAAATGTTATGATAAAATTTTTGTTTCGCGGAATCCTGAGGGATAAAAACCGCAGTTTATTGCCCATCATCATCATTACCATTGGGGTAACCCTAACCCTCATGCTGAGCGGGTTTCTTAAAGGCATTATGGGCGACCTCATTGATCAGAATGCCCGTTTTGATACTGGTCATGTAAAAGTGATGAGCCGCGCCTATGCCAAAGACAAAGATCAGTTGCCCAACGATCTGGCATTGCTTGGGGTGGATGAAATCATAGATACACTGCGTGAGGATTTTCCAGATGTGCATTGGGTAAAACGCATCCGCTTCGGCGGACTGCTTGATGTGCCCGATTCCGTTGGAGAAACCCGTGGACAAGGCCCTGCTTCAGGTATGGCGCTGGAACTCTTCAACAAAAACAGCGGAGAAATCGAACGGCTCAACATAGAAGCCTCCCTGAAAGGGGGGCAGATTCCCAGCCAACCCGGTGAAGCCATTATCGGCAACGATTTTGCCGAAAAACTAAAAATAGGTATTGGCGATCAGGTAACCTATGTGGGCTCAACCATGAATGGCAGCATGACCTTTATGACCTTTACCATCAGTGGGATGGTGAAATTCGGGGCATCGTCTATGGATAAAGGTGCCATTATTATTGACATTTCGGATGCGCAGCAAATGCTGGACATGCAGGATGGTGCCGGTGAACTGCTTGGTTTTCTGAACGAGGGCGTATATGTGGATGAAAAGGCGCAGCAAATCAGCGAAAGATTCAATCAACGCTATGCAGCCTCCGATGATGAATTTGCCCCGGTAATGCAGCCGCTGCGTGAACAAAACAACCTGGCCAGCTACCTGGATTATGTGGATACCTTTTCCGCACTCTTTGTGTTGATATTTGTTATTGCCATGTCGTTGGTTCTCTGGAACACCGGTTTGCTGGGCGGTTTGCGACGCTACCAGGAGTATGGCATCAGGCTGGCACTGGGCGAAGACAAAGGACACATTTACCGGTCCATGGTGCTTGAGGCGGTGTTGATTGGTGTGATTGGTTCGGTTACGGGTACCATTCTTGGACTGGTCCTTACGTTCTATTTACAGGTTCATGGCCTGAATATTGGTGATATGATGGCCGATTCAAGTATGATGATGCCAACGGTGATGAGGTCACGGGTTACTCCCAGCCTGTTTTATATCGGGTTTATCCCCGGACTGTTCGCCATGGTGCTGGGGAATATGCTTTCGGGCATTGGGATTTACAAGCGCGAAACGGCTACGTTGTTCAAGGAACTGGAGGTGTGATTGCCACGAAGGCGCTCAGGCTTGTTGAAAAAAATCTCACGCAAGGACCCGCCTGCTTGCGCACGCAGGCAGGTGCAATGACTCAATGGCGTGCAAAGTTTTTTTTAAAAAAGTTTTAATAATGATTTAATAATGAAATTTTTCGGTTCCCTTTGTTTCGAGATAAATTTTTCGACTTATATTGGCTTATTTAGCAGGATGAGCTTGCGCGCGTTTCCTGACGCGTGCACCTTAGAAATTTTGTCTTTAATCACATTAATAAAAAAATAAACCCCAATCCAAATGAGCTTTAACATCAACGAAATACCAACCCAGAACGATAGAATAGCCATAGTAACCGGTGCCAATGATGGGCTGGGTTTTCAAACAACACTGGCCTTAAGCAAAGCAGGTATAAAGGTAGTGATGGCCTGCCGCAACCTGGAGAAAGGTAAAAAAGCCTGCGAGGAAATTTTCCGGCACGTGCCCGCAGCCAGTCTGGAACTGATGCATCTCGATCTGAGCAAACTCAGTTCGGTGCATGCTTTTTCGGAAGAATACCATAAAAAATATGATGGACTGGATTTGCTTATCAACAACGCCGGAATTATGATTCCACCTTTTGAAGTAACGGAAGATGGTTTTGAAAGCCAGTTGGGGGTGAATTTTCTGGGGCATTTTCTGTTGACCGGACTGCTGCTTCCCCTGCTTGAAAATAAACCCGGTTCGCGGGTGGTTTCATTGAGCAGCAATGCACATAAAAACGGGAAAATCCATTTTAATGACTTGCAGTTCAGTAAGAAGTATTCTGCTTTCGCCGCCTACAGCCAGAGTAAGCTTGCCTGCCTGATGTTTTCCAAAGAGTTACAGCGACGGCTGAATAAGGCGGACAGCAAGGTGCTTTCTGTAGCCGCACATCCCGGCATGTCGGATACCAACTTGTTCAAGCATGTGCCCCGGTTTGTAACCGCCATTTTTGGTGGCCTGATCCGATTAATGATGGTGCAGTCGCCTGAGGACGGAGCCAGGCCTACGCTGTATGCAGCCCTTGGTGCTGACATTAATGGTGGTGATTACATAGGGCCCGGAGGCTGGCAGGAATGGAAGGGCGATCCGGTAAAAGTGAGAGGGACCGAACGCTCGGAAAATTTTGGCGAAGCAAATCGCTTGTGGCAGGTCGCAGAAGATTTAACTAAATTCAAATACCAAACAATTTAAACCATGAAGGCTCTAATTTCATTTGCATTGATTTCCGGCATGTTGTATATGCCCCAGGGTACCCCGGATGCCTCTACCATACTGAATAAAGTGGATGCCAATATGACATCCAAAACCTTGATTTCTACTTCAGCGATGGTTATTCACGGACGGCGCAACAGTCGTACCATTACGGCAAAAGGATACGGTGAGGGTAATGATAAATCCTTTACCGAATACCTGTCGCCTGAGCGTGAAAAAGGCACCAAAATGCTCAAACTCGAAGACCGCTTGTGGATTTATTCCCCTTCCACCGACCGCACCATTCAACTGTCGGGCCACATGCTCAGGCAATCGGTTATGGGTTCTGACCTTTCGTATGAAGATATGATGGAAGACCGTAAAATGACGGAAATATACAATGCCAGAATTATCGGCGAAGAGACCATTGATGGCCGCAAAACCTGGATATTGGAGATGATTGCAAAAGTGGACGATGCCACCTACGAAAAACGCAAAACCTGGGTGGACCAGGAGCGGTTTATTCCCCTTAAAGAAGAACTTTTCGCCAAAAGCGGACAATTGCTCAAAAAAGTGGTAATGAGCGAGGTTAAACAATTCGGAAGCCGCTGGTATCCTACCAGAATGAACTATAAAGACATGCTGAAAGAGGGTAAGGGTACCGATTTTGTGGTAACTGAAATGAAGTTTGATGCCAAAATTCCGGAGTATATTTTTACGAAGGCATCGTTGAAGAAGTAGGGAGGGAACTTTATAACCAGCCTGCCGGCTGGCAGGTTTCTAATTTCTAAACTCTCATGGCTGCAAAACTGATAAAATCCAACCTTCAGCGGGCGCGCATACAGGAACGCAAGGAATATTTCTGATTTCTGACTTCAAACATCTGACTTCCGAATTCTCTAATCCGAAATCTGAAATCCGAAATCAATACGCCTCCAACAAGCCATTAATAATTTCTACTGCATCAACAATATAGCCATCGCACACCGACAGATGCAGTTTCGCCCGTTCCCCGGCCTTTACCGAACTGTCCTGGCATAGTAGAACACGGCACTCATCGGTTTGATGCATAGCTGTGAACTGTCGGTGAAACTCACGAACAAAAGCCCCGGAGCATGCCTTACGCTCATGATTGTCCTTGTATTTTGCAGCACAGAACATGCCCAACACCATGTAGGCACCGGTAACCGCGCCGCAGGCTCCCTGCATGCCGCCCATACCTCCCCCAAATCCACTGGACAAGGCTAAGGCCTGATCTTCATCAAACCCAAATACTTCGGCATACGCCTTAACCACAGACTGGGCGCAGTTATAACCTGATTTGAAGGCATTAAGGGCCTGATCGGGAGATCCTTTTGAAATATCGGAAGGGGTCATTATTGGTTTATTGTTTCCGGTTAATATTAATGCGAATGTATAATGTTTCTACGAAAACCCCACTACCAATTCCGATAATAGATAAACTCTAATCATCAATACACAGGAAAACCAAAACAAGCCAATGAAAACCGAGTAAACTTTGCCCATATTCCCTCCCTGCAACAAAAACATCCTTTTCAATGTTTTTTAGCTGAACTTTCAGGCGAAACCTGAAAGCACTTCGGCTCACAAAGCCACTTCTACTGCACTCATAACGCCTGGTTCCGCCAGCACATTAAGGGATTGTCAGGGATTCTTTTAGTTTATAAAAGTGCCCCTAAGCGCTTAGCCCCAACCGTTATACGGCAGCTTAAAAGACGACACAACAGCACAAAACAGATAAATAAAAAAACAGTAACAATGCGAAAATTATCACTTTTCATAGCGACAAGCTTAGACGGATATATTGCAAAACCTAATGACGACCTGAGTTTTCTGAAAACAGTTGAAAAAGAAGGGGAAGACTATGGTTATACAGCATTTACGGCAAACATTGATACCATAATTCTTGGGAGAAAGACCTATGATTATGTGCTTAAAGAAGTTGGTTCCTCTCATTACGACAACGGACAATGTGATGTTTATGTAATAACACGAACTAAAAGACCAAAAGTTGGCAGAACTACTTTTTATGCAGGAAACTTAACAGCCTTGGTTCAACAACTAAAATCTGCAGATGGGAAAAACATTTATTGTGATGGTGGTGCCGAAATTATAAATGAACTCTTGCAACATGACTTGATAGACGAATTTATAATTTCAGTTATACCGATTTTGGTTGGTAAGGGGACAAGATTATTCAAAGATAACAGACCCGAACAACAACTTGAATTTGTGAGTGCAAAGTCATTTGACACAGGTTTAACACAATTGCATTACAAGCGAAAAAGATAGAATGGAAACAGAAATTGGCTAAAATGTTGACAGCAAAGAAGAAGTGTCAGCACTTTATGACCAGCTGAAAGACAAAGTGAAAATCTTGAAATAGCCAACAGAACCACCATTTGGCGGACTTTTCTTTTACTTCACAAATATTGAAGGGAACAGAATTGAAGTTGCACAAAACTCATTTATAACCAGCCTGCCGGCTATCAGGTTTCTTATCCCGGAGCCATCGGGACCACAACCCGCCAAACCAACGCACGTACTCCTGAAAATAATGATTTGGTCTGTTGGACTGGTCAGAAAACTGAATGCTGCAATCCAACTATTCAGCGTTTCTCCGCGCCTATGAGTTCTTGTGTAATTCTTTATTTTGCAACTGCAATCTGAAATCTGAAATCCAGCGTTTACTTCCTGTCCTCAAACTTCCGCTCGCCCGACGGTACACCGCCGCCCATAGCATTGGTTTGCGGAGGGATGATGGATGAAAACTGATCTCCGTAAGCAAAGAACGGATTGATGGCCTGGTTGAAATCAAGCACCATCTTTTCTCCTCCTGCAGGTAGTGTAACCGGAAGGTAACGTCCACGGGCTGTGGTTTCGCTGCCGTTGGTTGCATCGCTGAAAGGGATAAACAATTGCTGGCTATCGCCGAATTCCGGAAGATTGTTGTTTTCATAAACATCAAGCGAATAGGATTTCCCCTGAAGATTAAAGGTAACTTTTCCTACTTTATTAAGGCTGATTTTGCTGTCTGAGGTTGTTGCCAATTGCTCCGTTTTGGGAGTTTCCAGGGCTGCAAAAATACCTTCTGTGCGGAAGTCAATGCTCACAGGGAAATAATCCAGGCCTTCAAAGTGCTCTAATTGTGCTTCTGAAAGGGGCGATGCCTCCTGCTGACTGAATTGTGCATTTTTGAGGCTTCGGGAGGCGGTTATCTCCTGGTTATGCATCCGAATGGCTTCGTCGCGCGTTTGGCCAGAAGCAAACGGTATGGTGCCTGTAAGTAAAAGCAGGGTTACGAATAAGGTAAGGTTCTTCATTTTTACGGGTTTTATGTGATTGGTTAAGTGAGAGAACCGGTCAGCTTTAAGGCTGAATCAGTTGCTCAATGTAACAAATGTAATTAATTATTTAGAATAATTATAAATAATAATTTATATTTGTATAACAATTCCCTCTAATTTGTTTAATCATCCGATGAAAAGATTCAGGGTATCAGGTTTTCTGCTGCTAATAACAGTGCTTTTACAGTTATCGTCATTTGCTGCATTTCAGCATGAGGCCGACAGCCTGCTGGGTGTCCTCAAAAACGACCCGAAAAGCAAACCGGCATACGCCCGCCTGAGCAAATTGATCTCTGATGAGTTGTATCTGCATCCCGGAAAGGCCCTGTTGCTTGCAGGGGAGGTAGCTAAAATTGCGCCCACCTCAGCCAACCCGGCAATTCATGCCCAGGCCATGCTCGATTTGGGCATTGCCAATGATATTTCGGGGAATTATGAGGAAGCGCTGGCCAAATATGCCATCGCCCTGAAACTTGCCAGCGATAATAATTATGAAGAGCTAAAAGGGGATATTTACAACAACTATAGCATTACTCATGCAGTTTTGGGAAATATGTCAGCTTCGGTGAGTATGGCATTGAAGGCGCTGGCAATTTATGAGAAGCGTAACGACAGCACTCGTATGGCCCGTATTTACAATAACCTGGGCTCGCGATATGCTGAAATGGATTATCAGGAGGAGGCGTTGCGGTATTATCAAAAAGCGGCTGTTATCAATGAAAAAACCGGTGATCTGAGAAAACTTGCCTTTAATTATGGCAACATAGGCCTGCTGTATGCTGATCAGAACGAAAACGATAAGGCGCTGGAATACGTGACCAAATCCATGAAACTGCAGGATTCGGTGAAGGATGCGTATAATTATGTGATTGCCCTGCACAATATGGCCCTTATTTATCAGAAGCTGGATGAATATCCCAAAGCCCTGAATTATGAAAACCGCTCCTATGAGCTTGCCCGGAAAAACAAGGATGTACTGGGCCAGATTTCAAGCCTGAAGGGGATGGCCGCCATTTACGAAGATATGGGGATGAAGCGGAAGGCCCTTTCCTATTTCCATCAATCCGCCGAACTGGCCGAGAAATCAGGTGCCAGATATTATCTTATCGACATTTATTCAAGCATAGCCAGGGTGTATGCCGACCTCAACGAGTATGAGAACGCTTTCGTTTTCAATGAAAAATACACCGCACTCAAGGATTCCATTCTCACCGATGAGCGAAACAAGGCCATGGGAAAAGTGCGTGAATTTCAGGACATGAAAACACAGCAGGAGATTGATCTGCTCACCAAGGATTCAGAAATTCAGAAACTCACCGTCAGAAGGCAGAAAATCATACGAAATTCCATTTTATCCGTTGGGATACTCATTTTATTGCTGGCGCTGGGCTTGTTGCACCGCTATCGTTATGTGAGAAAAACAAGAAATGAGCTCTCGGCCAGGAATGTGCTGATCAATCGGGAAAAAGACCGGTCGGACGAATTGCTGCTGAATATACTGCCTGCAGAAACCGCGGAGGAGCTCAAAACACATGGCCGTTCCGAAGCCCGGCATTTTGACATGGTCACCGTTATGTTTACCGATTTCAAAGGGTTTACCCAACTTGCCGAGAAATTAACCCCACAGCAGCTGGTGGACGAAATTGACTTCTGTTTCCGCAGGTTCGACAACATCATCACCAATCACAACATTGAAAAAATCAAAACCATTGGCGATGCTTACATGTGTGCAGCCGGCCTGCCTGTGGCCTCCGATACCCACGCGGTGGATATGGTGAAGGCTGCCCTGGAGATTCAGGCATTTATGCATCAGCTGGGCAAAGAACGCAAAGCTGAGGGACGACCGGTTTTCGATCTGCGTATCGGCATACATTCAGGCCCGGTGATTGCCGGAATTGTGGGTACAAAGAAATTTCAGTACGACATCTGGGGCGACACCGTGAATATTGCCGCACGCATGGAATCAAGCGGAGAGGCGGGCAGGATCAACATTTCACAAACCACCTGTGAACGGATAAAACATCAGTTTGAATGCACCCATCGTGGAAAAATTGAGGCTAAAAACAAGGGGTTGGTGGATATGTATTTTGTGGTTAGCCCGAAAGGCTGATGCATTGCTGTCGGGGCAAAGAAAAGGAATCCTTTACAATGCCATCAAGCATAATTCCGTCACATTAAAATTTCTGTGCTGTACATTGACAGGGAAGTGCAGTTGGTGCTGATTTCGCTGCCTATATCACTCTTCCTGACGACGTTACTGCATGAAAACCCGCGCCAAAACCTCAAAAATCCGCTTAAAATCCGCTTCCGTTAAGGTGGAACCCGATGGCAGGCACAATCCATCTTCAAACAGTTTTTCGGAGGTGCCATCACCAAAGTAGGGGCAACCCTCAAAGACAGGTTGCAGGTGCATGGGTTTCCATAAGGGGCGTGTTTCTATGTTTTCGGCTTCAAAGGCCAGCCTGAGGGTTTCGCGGGTGATGCCTTTGTTTTCATCAGGATTGATGGTGATGGCGGTGAGCCAGCGGTTGGCAAGGTAACCCTGCGGCTCCGGCTGCAGTTTTATGTTGTATCCTTTGGTTTTCAGTTTGCCGAACCAGGCGGCGTATCTTTCAAAATTGGACCGGCGTGCAGCAATCCGCTCTTTCAGCACTTCCATTTGTCCTCGGCCAATACCGGCCACAATGTTGCTCATGCGGTAGTTGTACCCAATGTGGCTGTGCTGGTAATGGGGCGCCTGGTCGCGGGCCTGGGTGGCCAGAAAGCGCGATTTGGCAATGGCTTCTCCGTCTTCCGACAGTAAAGCGCCGCCTCCACTGGTGGTAATGATTTTGTTGCCATTGAAACTGAGCACGCCAAACTTCCCGAAAGTGCCGCATTCCTGCCCATTGATGCCGGAGCCCAGGGCTTCCGCGGCATCTTCTACCACCGGTATGTCGTAGGTGTTGGCCATTTTCACGATTTCTTCCATTTTTGCCGGCATCCCGTAAAGATGCACCGGTACAATGGCTTTAGGCTTTGCCGCGGGCATTTTTTGTCCTTTGTACCTCATTTCCCCGCTCATGCAGGCCTTGATGGCGGTTTCCAGGTGTGCAGGACTCATGTTCCAGGTGTCGGGTTCGCTGTCAACAAATACAGGAATGGCGCCCTGGTAGGCAATGGGGTTGGCCGATGCCGAAAAGGTAAAGCTCTGACAGATGACGAAATCGCCCGGCTTTACATCAAGCAGTATCAATGCCAGGTGAAGTGCTGCCGTGCCTGAACTCAAGGCCGCTGCATGTGGTGAGCCGGTGAAGGTTTGCAAATCCTGCTCAAAGCCATTGACATTGGGACCCAATGGGGCTACCCAGTTGTGTGTAAATGCTTCAGTAATGTATTTTTGTTCGGTTCCGCCCATGTGAGGGGAGGAGAGCCAGATTTTAGGATTTGTCATTGTATTAAGGATTCAAAGATTCAAAGATTCAATCCCGAATCGCTTTGCTCTCGGGACTATAGGGATTTAAGGATTTAAGGATTCAATCCCGAATCGTCGTGCCTCCTCTCGGGACTTTCAGGATTCAATCCCGAATCGTCGTGCCTCCTCTCGGGACTTTCAGGATTCAACTATTCCAATTTCTAATTTCTAATTTCTAATGTCAAACGCCTACCTCTTTATCGCTTCGCGCTCCCGAGACAAGCGACCATCGACTTTTTCACTTGATTATTGACAATAGACTTTAGTCTCTTAAACAAGCCAATGGCACTACCATTACTCCATCAGTACGTTGGTAGGCAAATTTTCCACCAGTAAGAACCATCAAAAAACTTGGTTCTCCGTTACGCGATGTATCCACTTTGTTTTTTAATTGAATCAAATTAGCGGCTGCTTCATCGGCCTGGTGCTCCCCAAGTTTCACCTCTATACCTGCCCATCTGCCATCGTTAAGTGATATTATCAGGTCAATTTCCAATTCATCTTTATCTCTGTAATGAAATATTTCCCCGTCATTGGATTGTGCATACACCCGCACATCCCGTGTGCATAACGATTCAAACAAGAAACCAAAAGTATTCAAATCGTGCAGTAAACCATTTACATCCACCCTCATCACAGCTGCTGCTATAGATGGATCTGCCAGCTGCCGTTTATCAGAGTTTCGAATCGTTGTTTTTGATCGGAGAGAGGGTGACCATGCAGGTACATCTTCCACAACAAACAGACGGCGCATTGCATTGAGATAGCTTTCGAGTGTTCGCTCATTGATTGTTAAATCGTTCGCTCTCACATCCTCTAAAATTGTACGGGCAGTGGTTAAGGTGGATATATTGCGTGCTAAAGAGCGTAAAACCTGCCGAACGCGATAGGGGTTCCGTTCTATACCATCCAGATGACTAATGTCTGCCTCAACAAGCATATCGGTATATTCACGGGCAAGCGATTCTCCACCATTCAGTAATGTTACTGCTCCCGGCCATCCTCCACGACATATTGAGTATGCCAATTGGGGAATATCCAACGAACTTACAGCTGCAATCTCTGGTTTACCATCAAAAAGTGCTTTGAGTGAAACAGTGCCGGTGCTCTCTTTTGACTCGAAAAGTGTCATTGGACGCATCAGTATTCTTGATATACGACCTATTCCGGAATGAGCCATCACTTCATCATGTGGCGTAGCCGAACCGGTCAGTATAAACTGCCCCTGCTTTCTTCTTTGATCAACACTGTGTCGCACAGCATTCCACAATTCAGGAACTTCTTGCCATTCGTCTATTAACCGGGGAGTTTCACCTTCTAACAACAAGGAAGGCATTATTTTTCCGGTTTCTTTATATTGCGGATCAGACTGTATATAGATGACACTCCTGGATGCTTGCAGGGCAGTTTCTGTTTTTCCACACCATTTCGGACCAACTATCAGCGTTGCGCCAGTTAATTGCAGCTTTCTACTCAATACGTTATCACAAATCCTAGGATAATAATGAACACTTTTCATTCTTGTTTTTGTGTAAATGATGATAATGCCAGTACAAAATTAATGTTTTCAGATAAAAGATGCAAACTAACTACAATAAATGGCGGACTTACACTACAATAAATGGCGACGAATCACTGCAATTAATGGATTCAGTCCCGAATCGTCGTACCTCCTCTCGGGACTTTCAGGATTCAAGCCCTGGTTCTTTATACAATCCTCTCTGTTACAAAGATAGACGTTTATGGTCTTGTATTGAATCGCTACGTTCGCTTAAGTCGCTTAAGTCGCTAAAGCCGCTCCTTACTTGCAAAATACTCTACCCAAACCACCCACATTAAAAATATCATAAAATAAAAGAAGGTTTTGAAGATGTAATTGTGGAAGAATTCAAAAGATTGAGGCCAGGCTGTGGTGGTGACTACCAGTCCGGTTATTCTTATCAGGTTGACGAAGTGGATGACTACTACCCCCATAGGAATGTACCAGAGTTTGTGTTTCCATGGCCCGGGGAACAACAGCATCAGTACGATCCAGTGTACCCACTGCTTGAGGCTGGTGCAGCCCGGTTCTACGCCTACATAGCCCGTTGTGCCTTCGCTGGTGACGAAAAGTATGTTTTGCCCCTGGGTGGTGATGTCCATGCCAAAAAGATGCTGCACTACCCACACGCTTTGATCAAAAAGGATGGCTGAAGCCGAGATAAACAGCTGGTCAACCAATGACTTTACCGGCGGAAAGCCTGCCGAAGACCACCAAATGTAGGTGTAGTGGACAAAAAACAGCAACAGGGCAAAGATGCCAACGTCGAATATTGGCCGGTAACGCTTGTCTTCCCTTAGTTTCAGGAATTTTTGAATTTTTTGTTTCATTCAGCAGGTGTATGTTGAAGAGGATGTTATTTAACCGCGAATTACGCGAATTATTTTCAACTACTCATTTCCGCGAAGGTTTTTTTAACCGCTAATTACGCTGATTTACGCTAATTGTTTTCAAGTGCTAAGGCTTTTTTAACCGCTAATTACGCGAATTTACGCGAAGGGAACCGCTTTCCCCGGGATGTGCTTGTGCGCGCCAGCGATAGTGCAATCCGTGAAATCCGTGTTCCATTCACCTTCACTCCTCCACAATTATCCGGTATTCAGGGAAATAGGTGTTTCGGTTGTAGCCTTTGCCGAGCGAGAGTTTAAGTTTTTCATAAACCGCCGGCAAATGAATGAACCGTAAGCTGGTATAGGGATGGTATTTTTCGGCGAAGCCTTTTTTAAACCTGAACAGGCCATCGGTGGTGCTGCCACCCAAACCTCCGCCCAGATGCAGCAGGTCGGCTCCGTTGGCGATGCCATATTCTATGGCGGCTTCCATCATCAGCTTTGATGGGCTGAAGTACAGGTGTTTATTGGTTGTTGCTCCCAAATGGTACTGCATCACTTTGTCAAACAGGGTGAACAAGCCGCCGGCAGCAAATTCACCGTCGGCATCCATTACGCTGATGAATACCAGTCGCGCACCAAGCAGCTGGTGAAGTGCCTGAAAATAACTGTCCGGGAAAAAATAATAGGGGTGGGCTTGTCGCCGCTGCATGGTCTGGCGGTACGCCTTCATAAAATGGGGCAGTTCAGCCCATTGGTTGATGGATGCGGTATATCCTGAGGTATGCAGCCGTTGCAGGTTGCGGCGGTGGTTCTGGTGAAAGCTGTCCCGGATTTCCTCCACCGGCTGACTCAGATTTACCGATACCGTGCCTCCGTGAAACCACTGCCGCCAGGCTTCCGTTTGTGGCAACTGCCATGAGTTGAGCAGGGGGTTCAGTCGCAGGAAACTGCTCACATAGCCATTGGCGGCAGCTTCTTTGTTGAACAACGATAAGGCATGTGAGGCTTCATCGGCATGTATGCTGTTGAGTGTCAACATGCCGGAATAACCATAAGGGCTTACCAGATCGCGGAACTCCTGCCCGCCATTGATGGTTCTGCTCACCAGCGGTATAAGGAAGGTGTTTCCCTCTTCGCGGTGAACCCAGGCAATGGCTTCTCCATTCAGCAAACCTGCTTCAATGGTGGCATATCCCGGAAGGTGGTAAACATCGTGGGGCGTGTTTGCCAGTAATTTTTTCCAAAGAGGATCACGTGAAGTAATGAAGGGCATTTTCTGTTTTTGCTGTAACGGCGAATTTACGCTAATTTCTTTGACCGCCTATTTCTGCACAAATTAGTCTTTGGTCTTTAGTCTTTGGGTGTTGTTGTTTTATGATGGGAAGTTAGAACTAACATTTGTTGTGGTTGGGTCTTTGGTCTTTGGTGTTATAAGCACTGAGATTAGATTATAAACTAACATTTGTTGGGCTTTTGGTCTTTGGAGCTGTTCTTCTCGTTTTTTAAAATAATAAGCTAGTCAAGAATTTTTGTTCGCAACATATTGATTTGCTTTTGAAGGATAGTAAGCTCTCCCAGTAATTTTTGAAAGGTTTCACTATCCAGGTAAGCTATTTGATGGGCAATGGTTAGTTGAGTTTCCACTTCAAACGCTGAGCCTAAAGCAATATCCAGAAAACGTGCAAAATCATTTGATGTTCTTCTGGCAGATCCTTCTGCTATATTGGATGGAATGGAGACCGCTGCACGTTGTAACTGACTGCACAGTCCATACCTCTCTTTGTCCGGAAATTGTTTTGTAATAAGGTAGATGTCTTTTGCAAATTCTATTGATTTCTGCCAGACGGTTAGTTTTCGGAAGTCGCGCATGGGGTTGGGTTTTGGGTGTTGTTGTTTTATGATGAGAAGTTAGAACTAACATTTGTTGTGGTTCTAGTCTTTGGTCTTTGGGTGTTGGTCTTTGGTCTTTAGTCTTTGGTTGTTTTAGAACGAAGATTAAGCTTTAAAAAAACTTTCATAACTAAAAGTTAATAAGTTTATTTCCTGGGCTGAGGCTCAAATTGCCAACCACCGCCCCAAAGACCAAAGACTAAAGACTCTTTAAGCCTTAAGATCGCTATACAAATCCTGGGAAAAACTAACATCAACCACCTCCGCCCCAAAGACCAAAGACCAAAGACCATTTTCACCACCTGTCCCACAGTAAGTTATAAGCCATTTTTAAATATTCGTAGAAAACAATGTTGCGTGAAGTGCCTGATCTCCACCATTTATCCGGCTTAAACGTGCTGTAGCGCGAAGGTACGCTGATCAGGGTAATTTCAAGCCCTTTTGAGGCAAATTCATTCCGGAAAATGAAGCTTGCCCTCCGCATATGGTAGGAGGAACTGACCAGGATAAGGGTATCCGTTTCCGGATGACCTTCAAGGTAACCTGCCATAAGCTCTGCTTCGGCCTGTGTATTCAATGCCGGCCCCTGAACAATGCGGATGGCTGAGTCGGGTACGCCATACTGCCGGCTGAGGTGCCTGCTTTTGGCGGCATCGTTGGATAGTTTTGTGCCATTGGGCAGGATAAGGGGCGGGTTTTCTTCATAATCGTCCGGGAAAAGAAGCAGGGGCGCATAGCCCGCCTTGTACAAATCAATGGCCTGGGGAATACGTTCCTCCACACCACCCATCAGCACCAGCAGGGCATCGGCGTGAATGGGTTTATCGGAAACAACCAGCCAGTTGCCCGCCTGCCGCAACGACAGTATGCCAAAAATAAAAAATGCGGACAAGAGGCCCGCGATCAGATACTTGCGTTTGTTGTTCATCCTACCCATTTGAGTGCTTACAAAGGATCGTTCAGTTTGATGATTCTTCCGGGATTGCCTACAACAACCGCATAATCCGGTACATCTTCAATGATTACTGCCCCGGCGCCAATGGTAGCCCATTTCCCGATCTTAATACCTGGAATGATAACTGCCCCCGCACCAACATGCGTTCCTTCACCAACCTTAACATTGCCGCATAGGGTTACCTTGGGTGAAACGTGCGCAAAATCTTCTACAATACAATCGTGATCTATAGAAGCTGAGGTGTTGATGATACAATGTTTGCCAATTGTTGTTCCCGTTTGAATTACGCAATGGTGAAATACCACAGAACCTTCACCGATCTCTGCATAATTGGACAGTAGTGCTGATGGATGTATTACTTTCAGGTAGTGGAAATTGTTTATTTCCGACAGGCGTTTTCTGGTTTTATTGTTGCCAATACCAATAATTACCTGGTCCTTGATTGGATCAATGGATGAATCGTTTGTAACCGGATAGCCAACAATTATTGTTTTTGACTTATCATCAATAAAGCCACTCACCTTGATATCGGCTGCCATGAGACAATCTAAAATAACTTTACCATGTCCGCTGGCTCCGTAAATCCATATTTTGTCGTTTGTTTTCATCAATTAATTTCCTTTAAATGCTTCCGCTGTTGCCTGCCCCTGTTGGTTGATTCCTTCTCCTTTAAACACCTTTTCAATGGTCTTTAAAAGGATTTTAATATCCATTGAAAACGTGCAATGATCCACATACCAAACATCGTATTCAAACTTTTGTTCCCAGCTGATGGCATTGCGGCCATTCACCTGTGCCCAGCCGGTGATGCCGGGTTTTACTTCATGGCGGCGCGCCTGTTTTTCGTTGTAAAGTGGCAGGTACTCCACCAGTAAAGGCCGTGGCCCTATCAGGCTCATATCACCCTTCAGCACATTCAGCAGTTGCGGTAGTTCATCCAATGAGGTTTTACGCACAAACTTTCCAACAGGGGTGAGGCGTTGCGCATCGGGCAGTAGCTTGCCGGCAGCATCGCGGTGGTCGTTCATGGTTTTAAACTTGATGACCTTAAATAGCCGGGCGTTTTTTCCGGGGCGGGTTTGGGAAAAGAACGGGCGACCGGTGTTGGCGAAAAAAAGTAAAAGGGTAATTATGACCAATACGGGTGAAAGTAGCAGTAAAGCAATCAGGCTTAATGATAGATCAATAGCTGGCTTTAAGAAGGATGTGTACATTGGGTGGGTGAAAAATTGAGTAGGTTGTTGTTTCTCGCGGCGAACGCGGCGTATTGTTTCTCGCGGCGGGTACAGCGTGAACTTTTTTTTCTCGCGGCGAGCGCGGCGTGAACTTTTCTCGCAGCGAACGCGGCGTGAACCTTTCTCGCGGCGAGCGAAGCGTGAACCGTTTAGTTATAAATTATTAGCTACCCGATGAATGCCATTCTTCAGATATTTAACATTGAAATTGATTAACAATCCCAGTTTGATGTTTTTCATCTTCAAATAGGTAAGCGTTTGTGCAAAATGAACCGGTGCCAATGTTTCTACCGATTTAATCTCGACCAGTACCATATCATTTACCAAAAGATCAATACGAAATCCGGCTTCAAAACGTATGGATTTGTAATTCATTGGAACAGGGAGTTGCGTCTGAGCTGTGTACCCTGCTTCGATGAGTTCGTACTGAAGACAACGCTCGTAAACAGATTCAAGCAATCCGGGGCCTAATTCGGTGTGAATTTTAAATGCCTGATCAAGGATGGCGGTGGCGATGGTGTTTTCGGGTTTGTTTTCCATAGATGATTTGTTTCTCGCGGTGGACGTGGCGTATTGTTTCTCGCGGCGGGCGCAGCGTGTTGTTTCTCGCGGCGAACGTGGCGTGTTGTTTCTCGCAGCGGGCGCAGCGTATTGTTTCTCGCAGCGGGCGCAGCGTATTGTTTCTCGCAACGGGCGCAGCGTGTTGTTTCTCGCGGCGGGCGCAGCGTGTTGTTTCTCGCGGCGAACGTGGCGTATTGTTTCTCGCAGCGGGCGCAGCGTATTGTTTCTCGCAACGGGCGCGGCGTGTTGTTTCTCGCGGCGAACGCGGCGTATTGTTTCTCGCGGCGGGCGCGGCGTATTGTTTCTCGCGGCGAGCGTGGCGTGAACTTTTGTTTCTCGCAGCGGGCGTGGCGTGAACCTTTTCGCAGCGGGCGCAGCGTGAACTCTTTCGCGGCGGGCGCAGCGTGAACCTTATTTACGACCTACATAAAATGCTTTATTATAATATCATACGAATGCTGCACCGTATAATTTGTTATAAGAAAATCATACCCGTTTTGCCCCATTTCTTCAATCCTCCCTTTATTTTCGCAACAAAACTGAACATGTTTTTTCATTGCTTTAATATCACCTGAAAGGCATTTAAGCCCATACCCATTTTCTTCTGCTATCGCCCCAATATCTGTATTGATATCGGTGGCTGCTATTACCGGCATTCGGTTTTCGAGATATGAAAGTAGCCTGGAAGGGTAATTGGGAATGGTAAATTTGCTGTCGAGTAAAATTAATCCTACATCACAGGCTTTGACCAAATCATCGTATTCGGCTTTGGGCAGGCCTTTTAACAATAAGGCATTGGCTGGGTTGTTTGTTTCAAACCACTTTTGAAGCATGGGAAACTCAGTGCCCGAACCCACCACAACAAAATATGCTCCCTTTCGGTTTTTGTTCGCTTCCAGCACCTCAATCAGGAAGCCTAAACCCTGTGGTTTGCCCAGATTGCCGCCATAAATAAAGAGGGTATCTTCCGGTGGCAGCTGGTGTTTCGACCTTATGGACAAGCGTTCTGTTGCTGTGAGAACGGCTTCATTGGAAAGGGTAATGCTGTTGGGGCATACTTCAACTTTCGAAGGCATAACTTCAGCATTGTGCCTGCATACATATTCCACATTGGCAGGCGACATACAGCCGATAATATCCGAAGCGGCATAGAGTGCTTTTTCCTTTTTCCGGAAATAACGGTGCAAAAGGCCGCCTTTACTGAGCATATTCAGGTCAACCGCGTTTTGAGGGAAAATATCTTTTAGTAGCAGGTAGGCAAAGGCATGGTCCCGGGACTTTATATACCTGATTACTTTCTCAAAGGTAATGGGCGGAGTAGAATATAAAATCAAATCAAATTTTGCTTTACTTAAATTCTTCTTTATTGCTGCTAAATATTTATTTTCCAACAAAATGGTACCCATTCCCTTTTCTACAACATGGGTCTTTTGCAGGTTCAGCGTCTTAACTTTAAGCAGGCTGATTCCATCCTGCTGCCGCAGGGCTGTGGGTTGCTTATACCTGCGCTCTGTGGGTGATACAATATACACCTTATGCCCCTTATCCCTGAACTGCCGCATCAGATCGGTATAGATGCCGCGCTCATTGATGTCGGTGATATTGGAGATGGTGAGAAAGAGGATGTTCATGTTTAGTCAATTACAAATATAATATTCAAGTATATATATTCATAGAATAGTATGGCCGATACGACAAACAAATATAGGTTTTGCATACTGAAAAGCATCATGCCATTTTAAATTAACTTTCTATAATTTTCTTCATAAAGTTTATATACAATATCTGTTCGATAGGTTTCATATACTTTCTTGTATGCTTTTTCACAAATATTATTGGCATCCCTTGGGTTTGTGATACACCATTCAATTGCAATAACAATGTCATCAACTGATTTTTCTCGGACTAGAATTCCACATGTATCACCATTCAATAAAGTAAGCATATCTTGAATTGCCGCACGAGGTGTTGAAATTACCAACTTTCCTAAACTCATTGCTTCAAGAATTGACATTGGGAAAGCTTCAGCTGGATAATAAGTTGGCAGAGCTAGTATATCAACAGAATTCAAAAAACTTACTGCTTCATTATTGGGCATAACCCCCATAATTTTAATACGCTTATTAATATACTCTCCTGCAATTTCTTTAATTCTATCTATTACTTTTTTTGTGCCTGGTCCGATTATAGTTAATTCAATATTGTACTTTACTTTTGTTATAGCCTCAACTAATTCAAATAAGCCTTTGGATGGGACAAGATTTCCAATAAAAGCTATTTTTGTAAAACTTTTTAAATTAGTGTCAAATTCCTTGTGAACTTCAATAGAATTAGGAGTCAGAAAGGCTTTGTCCCTTAGCTCATGAATTGATTTTAAGGTTGTTAATGTTCTCATATCCAAAACCCAAATGTGGTCATACAATTTTAAAGTTCTAGAAAGAAAATACCCCAAAATATCATTTCTCTTAAGGCTCTCAGTCATACTACCGTAATGGCAGTGCATAATAGTTCTTATACCCTTTCTCTTGCATACTTTTGCAAGCACATAATCCCTAAAGGTGCCTAAACCGCCACTGGTAGTTATGTGCATAATATGGATTTCATCTTGTTTTATGGCATTAATCAAATTTTTACGAGTATCTCTCAAATCTAACAACCCATTAATAAGCCGTTTAATAAATAACGGATTGATAGCATTATTGCTACTTCTCGAAGATGACTTTATTGGAACGATTTCAAAATCTTCTGAATGGAAGGTCTTGACAAATCTCCTTGTCCATGATAGAATGCCACCATTTCCTTTGTCATTTAGTGGTGCTACTAATAATACCTTAGTCATTTCTCAAATATTTAATAACTTTACCAGGATTTCCGACAACAACTGAATAGGGTGGCACACTTTTAGTTACAACAGATCCAGCTCCAATTTTAGAATTTTCTCCCACAATTATTTCACCAAGAATAACACTATTTGAGCCTATATCACAACCATTACAAAGTATCGGAGCACCTCCATTATGCTTAGAACTACCTATTGTTGTGTTGTGTCTCAGTACAACGTTATCCCCAATTATTGTCTTAGGGTGTACTATAAGGCCTATACCATGCCAGACAATAAGGTTTTTACCAATTTGGGTTGTGTCTGAAATATCAATTCCCAACAGCCAATTAACAAATAGCTTATAAAATAATCGTATAGGGAGTCCTATTATTCTTCTAAACATATTCACTGTAAAGAAGTTAGAAATCCTAAAAAAACAGATGAAGAACAATCCCTTGAAATTGCCTTTATATAATCTTACTCTGATGTTAGACATGTGTTAGGAGGCTTAAGTATAATTCGCATATAGTTTCCTTATTAAAAATATGTAAAGCGATTTCTTGATTGATTCTTCCTTCATTAATTAATTCGTCGCTTTTCATAGTTAATAAATATTTTAAACTCTGAGAAATAGAAGATGGATCATGGGGATTTGACAACAAATTTTTATTGGATATTAAAAGCGGAATATCAGAGACTGCCGTTGCAATGATAGGTTTACCTATAGCCATTGCCTCACATATAACATTTGGCAAGCCTTCATAAAAACTGAACAAACCTACTGCATCGGCCTCTTGCATTTTTTGTTGTATCGACAGAATAGGTTCTAAGAAGGTGAAAACGTCTTTTAACTTATATTCTTTAATTTTCTTTTGTACTTCTATTCTTGAGGTATCGTGTGTATTGTTCCCATACCAATCAATTCTTAATCGGTTTTTTTTCTGTGGTGGAAGTAAATTCACTGCTTCAACCAATCCACTCAGGTTTTTCAAATAACGGTGACTTGCTGCTACGACTATTCTGAATTCACTGTTTTCATAGTGTTTGGATTGTGAAATGATTTGCCACTTTTCAAAGTCAACAATATTATAAATAACATGACACTTCCTGGAAGAAAGCAAAGGGTTAATTTTTTGCACTATTTTGAGGTTTTCGTACGAATTGGCTACTATATAATCTGCAAAAACATGAAACCAGCGAAATGCACGAAGTTTAAAAGTTTTTAAGATTGCCGGATTTGCACTCCGTTCCCCTACAACCAATTTCCATTTGCGCCAAGGTAATCCCGAGATTTCGCATATAAAATTGGATGCTTCAAGGAATGAAAATACAGAATCATATTTACCCCTGCGAATAAACCGTCGCATTTTAAACAAACGTTTCAGGTAGTTGGGCTCTATGATTTCTTTAACAGGTATCTCATGTTCAACCAATGAACTTTTAAAAAAGTTGATGCTATGGTAAACCAAAAAAGAAACATCGTGCCCTTTTTCTTTGAAGCCAACTGCAAGGTTCACCAATTGCCGCTGTGCACCACCTGAACCTAGACTATCTATTACGCAGAGGATTTTCATTTCTTTTTATATACATAGGATGTGTTGAAAATATTTTTGATCCAGCAAAGGCAAGAATAACCCATCCAATCTTAACTACCAAAAGTTGACCGCTAAACATTAAACCCAAAAATGGGATAAATAAAAGCAATGGCAATAAATCCTTGTTAATTTTAAAGCTTGCATAGGCAATGCGAATAATCTTAAACAAGAAATTTAAATATAAATACAAGCCAATTAAGCCGGTGTAAGCTAATATCTCAAGGATTACATTGTGTGGACTGGAAACTGAACCGTAAGCATCACTCATGTATGAGGCATAACCAGTCTTTCCTACACCAAAAATTGGAGAACTCTTTATTACTTGGATTACCTTGGACCATATGAGGTCTCGTCCTGCAAGGTCACGGTCTTGTAATGATTGGGTAAGTCGGATTCGTAAAACATCTATTTCCATAAAATAGGTCCAGGTGAAATATCCAATTATTGAGCCGGCAATTATTAAAAATAATTTCAAACTGAATCGTCCTGATTTATTGAATAAAACTATCACAATAAATTGTAGAACAAAAGCGATAAATGCTACCCTGGAACCTGTTTCAGCCAGTAGCATAACCATAGGAAATATGGGAACAATAAGTAAGTAGCGAAATTTCCCCATTCCTATACTGTTTTTTAAAATATATAATGCTAAAATAAAGATTGATACGCTCATTCTTATGCCAACAGTATTGGCATTGTCTCCAAATATGGTTACCCGGCCTCCTTCATATGCAATGCCTATTTTAAAGTAATACAAAGCAGCAAGAACAATAGAACCCATGGCGAAAGCCAGCATACCTTTAGCCAATATGCCAGGGTCTTTTCTTTCATGATTAAGCAATAACCAAAATAGCAACATGTTTTGAAATAATGAAAAATCGAAGAATGAGTAGCTCACTGAATTTATATTGATAAGACTAACAACGGTTAGTAGTCCAAACAATAACCACATGGGCGTTAATAAATGTCTGATGTACCCTGCTTTGAAAAAATATTTATAATTCGGAAGAATAGTAGCAAAATAGATTAGTCCTGTAATTTTTGAAGTAGAAAGAGCTATACCAGATGGAGCCCATACTTCAAAATTGATGGAAAATAAAAAGATGTAGAGCGCAATGCGTTGAATTTTGGATAGCTTCATTAATTCTTTATTTATTGCTTAATATCATTTCAACCATCCAACCATATGGATTAAACGCGCCTTCATGCCAAAGAAGATTTCTATCCCAATATCCTGGACAATTTGAATAGCCAGCAGGTGAAAATCCATAACTAATTTCTACAATGAGAGGACTATTTTCGTGATTAAATATAAAGTCATATGCAATGCATTGTGATTTTAATTTTTCAGATGTTTCAAAAGCAATCTTTACACATCGAATATCTATCTCATCATTTTTATGAATAATCGAACCACTACCAGACGCTCTAAAATCATTCTTGCGGACCAATCTCTTTATCGCAAATGCTTTTCCGCCAATAATAATTACACGGGTATCTGATTCATTATTAGGGATGAAATCCTGAAAGTAAATATATCCCTTTTCGTGGTGTAACAGATGAATGTTTTTTACTGGCACAAACAATCTTCCTATTCCTTTTAGGGCACCGACCAGTGTATCACTGCCATTTAAAAATTTCGCACAACGATCCTTACAATATGACCATCGGTCGAATGCAGGGAATCCTTTCCCAAATGCTTTTCTTACCAATAATATGGCTTGGGTTTGATTATTTACAAGTTTAACATTTGCACTACCAGCTCCACCTCTTAATTTAAAGACTTTTGGATAATTAGTCGTTCTAACCCATGAGAATGCATCTTCTTTATCGTAAAATACAAATGACGGAACTGAGGGTGCACCAATCGATTCAAACAAATACTTTTGACCGACTTTATCATCAAAATGCCAGTTTGTATTAAAATCCGGGAAAACCACTACTCCAGCATGCTGTAGCGAAAATAAAAGTTGTTTTGCTAAAATATTATCTTTGTAATCACCATGATGATGATGCCACATTAATGCATCACAATCACTCAATTGAGATATAATATTGGATTGATAACAGTTAACTGTTTTATAGGGAATATTATTTTTAGAACAATAATCTATCCACAATTCACTGAAAGAATTTTTTTTATTATGGATTGCAATCATAATTTATTTTAAATGATTTATCCAACCCGGAGGAGGAACGGTTTCAACTGCATATTTTGATAACATTTCAAATGTTATTCTATGGCCGTTAAGGCTAATTGGAAAATCTCCTTTTGAGAACTCAATCTTTTGATTTCTTAGAAGTGCTATTTTCTTATGATCAAATCCCATTAAAATTGCCATACATATATCGTTCAGTCCGCTGTGATTTGTAAAGCTTAAAATACCTAATGGCAGAGGTTCAGGTTCCAAAGGGCCATTGCCCTGGCCACCAATTATCCCATCACATAGACTATATAAATTTCTTTGAGGAGTGTCAGAAATTGTACCATCTGCTTTGCCATAAATGGAGATTTTATTTAAATCTAACACCATTCGCCAGGTTGTATCATTTCCATGCCAGCCTGCAGCTAAATGATGTTCTTTTTGAGGATTGGTCAGTTTCCATAGAATTGCTGCAGAGTATGTAAAAAATTTATAAAATACACTTCCCTGGCGCCTGTTTGCAATATCTAGAATGTACTCCGACCAAAGCCTGAAAATATTTTTACCGGGATAACAATCTCCTCCAAACCCAGTTCCACCTATGCGATGATGCGGGAGATAATCTTTATCACCATTTACGCCAACAATGTTTTTTAAAGCACAAGTTATACCTGTCTTCTGGTGGGTTTTTACTTTAGGCAATGAAATAACAACATCGGCTTCAAATAATTCTTTTGTTATACAATATTTATGAATTCCTTTCCTATGCGATTCGGCTAAACGATCAGGATCATAGTTGGTAACTCTGAAGATGTTATTTTCAGTGCTAATTGGATCAAGAAAACTATTTGTACCAAGATCAAAAATTACATAATCAGTCAAAGGCCTTCTATCTTTTATTGGATTATTTAGGACGGGGTTAAATGTAACGCGTCGGAAATCTTTAATAGCAATTGGGATTTTATATTTATCTTTTAATACCTCAATATCGTTTATAAAATTTTTACTTAACATTTTATTCCAGTCACACCCTTGAATCGGAGCATCTCCAATAATGATACTTGCTGGGTTTTGCTCAATTAGAATTTCTACTAAGGCTAATATTACAGCATCATGTGTTCGTAAGGACCATTCGTCATCAGGTTTACGATCATGTGTGACCCAGTTGGGTTTTAATAATATTTTTTTACCTTTAATAATATTTTCGTTATCTAGAATCCCTTCCCCGATTTTTCGAACTTTTTCTTTTAACACAGTAATATTTTGATAAACCGCTGATAGAACTTCAATCGTCCTGTCTTCATTATTATTAATGTCAAAAAAAGTCTCAATTTTTAAAAAATCCATCTTCTTTTATTTAAAATATTTATCGCCAACAAGTTTAGTGAAATTTTTCATTTATTTTAATTGGACATTGTTTAATATTCTTCACTATAGATACTTTAAAAACATCATTAATAATTTCTATAAACAGTAAATATCCTTAGTTTGTTATACCAGATGTTTATCAGGTGTCATAATTTTTCTTGTAAACCTGCTAAGAATAATATCTTTAAAAGCAATTATCGAATAAAGGTGATTTTTTAAGCTAAGCCTTATAAAAGTCAAATAATGTTTTGAAGAGAACAACTCAGACAAGACTCCCTTTAGAAGTATAATCATATACTTTTGCTCATATTTTGGGAGTCTGAATAAATTAGGCGCTAAATAGAATTTTTCTAATGAAGGAATATTTTTACATGCTCTATTATCTGAATCTTGAATATAATAACTTAGTAAAGTTGGTTCAAATGCTAAGGTGAAATTCTTTGCTAATCTATTCCACATATCAAGATCTTCGCCCCTTGAAAATTTTGAATTAAATATGCCAACAACATCAAAACAAGATTTTTTTACAATTACCGCAGATGAATGTACAAGAGGAGCTATAATCGCAAACTGGAAATAATTCTCAATATAACCCCTAACTTGATGAACTCCATTGACTAATCTGACATTATCTCTTTCTTTTTGTGCAAATTGACAACCTAAAAAGGAAGCTTGAGGAAAATCAATTATTAATTGTTGCATTTTTTCTAAATATGTATTGTCCCATTGATCATCAGCATCTAAAAAAGCTATCCACTCATTTTTAGCTTCTTGAATACCTCTATTTCGTGCCGCTGAAACACCTTTATTCTCTTGGTGTATTAATCGAATGCGTTTGTCATCGCAGCTTTCTACGATATTTACACTATTATCCGTTGAGCCATCGTTTACAAGAATTAATTCAAAATCACTATAGGTTTGATTTAAAACTGAATTTATCGTACTACTTATACTTTTACCCTTATTAAAGAGCGGTATTACAATGCTAAAATAAATATGTTTAGCCTCCATGAATTTTGATTTTTGTGAAATTATATTCGGCTTTGTCAACTGCTTTATCAATATTCGTTGGTTTTATGTATGGCTGTTTTTCGGCCAACAGTTCAATTATTTTTAATGCGAATTTATTGACTTCAAAGTCGGCATCAAAAATTCTATAATTATTTTGGTATCCAATGTTATTTAAAAAATCCGAGCATTTTCTGTGATACTCAACCAAAAAAAACGGTACATTGGCAAAACAAGCAAAGACAGCTGCATGAAGTCTAGTGGATATAACCAAATTACATTCTTGTATTTTTAACCAAGTATTATAAGTGTTTGGGTCATAATCTACAATCTCACACACAAAGGATTTTATTGATTTTAACTTGCTTACTAGTGCCAACGTAGCCTTTTTATCACCTATATTCTTGTTGCCATTAAAAATAAAAAATCGAAATACCGTCTTCTGGTTTAAACCAGCAATTTTAAATAAAAGATTTTCTATTTGTTCATTTCTTCGAGCTTCATTTTTTAAATCTCCGTTTTTCAAATAGCTCTCATAATTGCAAATGCTGATCCCTAAAATATTTTTTTGGAAAGGTATCTCGTCTTTTGAAATATTGCCATAAATTTTGGGTAAAAGTGCGGCTAAATCGAATGCTTCTATAGGTTCATAGGGTAAATTATATTCCATAGCCATTTTATAGGATTCTTTATCCCGGAGGGCAAGAAAATCAAATTTGCGCAATAGATTAATGTTTTCCTTTTCAGCAACAATGGATCGATATGGACCCAAAGATACACCTATTGCTCCGATCTTGAATTTTTGAAAATATTTCTTTTTCAGCCTTGCAATATTGATTGGATCCAAATCGTTGATTGGGGAATGGAAAGTTGACCCACCAGCACAAATGAAAGCATCAGCAGAAATAGTTGCAATTGTACTTTTTAAGAAATAGTTTCCTTTAAAATAATTTTTCCCCACTAAATCCGCATGATTTTGAATTATCGGTAAATTTTGTGTTATAAACTTACTATTTCCGCAGTGCCAGTATTTTTTTGCACCCCAAGCTGCAACTTCAATAAATGCATCGTCTCCAGTATTTTGATGACCATAGTAGCCAGAAAAAAGCAAATTTTTCATGTTATTGTTTTATTGGGCTGAATCATTTTTTAAAGACAACTTGTCCTAGTTTTTGACCTAAAAACTGACGTTCTTCGTGTTTGAGTCCAAACACATAAATGCTAAAAATAACTGATATAACAGAAATGAAGCTGACTATGAAAAATCTCAGAATTCCCTCAGTCATATAATGTTTAACAATAATTGGCAGTAATGTTGACACCAGAAAAACAGGAATAATTTGCAAAACAACATTTTTCATGTAGTCCCGGATAGATAAATTGACAAGCGGACTCACAATTATTAATCTCGCATAAAGTGCGAAAATATAGATTATAAAACTTATTACGAAAGTTGTTTCAGGAGGAAAATCTAATTTGAAAAAAAAATAAGAAATAGGAAGAATTAATAATAAAATCCCGCCAACGACCGCTTGATAAAACTTTATTTTTCCAGAAGCTTGTGCTGATGTCATTAGCGGGCCAGAGATGCTATTTATTAATGCCGTAGCAATTACCAATTGGGTAAACACAATCGTGTGTTCAGGAACGATTTTTAACCATAATTTTAAAATTGTTCCTGTCTCCATTAAAATAGGAAGTGAAAAAACAAGAAGTAAAAAAAATGAATACTTCGCTCCTTGAAAAATAAGCTGATGCATGTATTTAATATTATTAGCTGCAAAAGATTTAATGATTTGTGGATTCATTGCCATTTGAAAATTTTGAACGAACCCATTTATGCTGCCACTTATTTGATATGCTATTCCAGCTGCAGCATTTATCGCTGGTCCGAAGAAAATGTTCAGCAATACATTTACACCTTGACCATACATGGCCATAGCTGCATTACCCCAGAGATTCCATCCGGCATAGCTCAATAAAGTGTTAAACAAAGGTTTATCCCAAAAGAAACTAAATTTACTTTCTTTAAAGTTTTTATTGCAATAAACACCATAAACCAACCTTATAGTTAAAGTAACTGAAAAAATTAAAATGGCGTATAACTTTAGTTTATCAAAACCAAACCATTGTAGCATAAATACAATTAGTAATTTTAAACTTACTTCGGCTATACTTACCCATGCATATACATTCATCCGCTCATGGGCAATAATAATGGCGTTATAGGGTACGCTTACCACATTCACCATTAATGCTAAAATTGAAAATTGATAAACCCATTGGGCAGCTACCATCCTTTCTGGTGGTATCGTTAACTGAGTGTTTACAAACCACAAACCGACTGTTTCCGCAAAAATTAGAATAACAAAAGCAATAATAAAATGAATGTTAACACTCATGCTAAATACATTGCCTAACTGGACGCTGTCCTTACGGCCAATTTCAAAAGAGAGGAATCGCTGGGTTGCAGTGGCCATTGCACTGTTCAAAAATGCAAACATGGTAACAAATCCACCTACCACATTGTAAATACCAAAATCTTCAACACCCAGTGTATTCAATACGATGCGTGAAGTATATAAAGAAACTGCCATCGTAAGCAGCATCCTTATATACAACATCATCGTATTCTTCGCAATACGTTTATTTGAAGATGATGTAGATTCCAATTTGTTGAATTACAGTAAAATGGGTCGAGGTGATCTGTGTTCTATGATTGGTAATCAGTGATTAGTAATTGATTATCCGTCAAATCAGTGTTACCTTGTCTCTGCCTCGGACGAGATCCGTGTTCTATTTTTCACTCCACACCGTTCGTTTCACATAATCGGTATAACTCAGAATAATTCTCACCACCTTGTCGCTTACATTCGGCATGCTGTAGTCGGCGATCTGGCGGAGATTGCGTTCGTTGCCGGTTTTCTGGTATTGCAACTGCACGAGGCCTTGCATTACCCGTTCGGGGTTGAGGCCAACCATCATCACCGATGCTTCTTCCATGGCTTCGGGGCGCTCGTGGGCCTCACGTATGTTTAAGGCACGGAAGTTCAGAATGGAAGATTCCTCTGAAATGGTGCCACTATCCGACAGCACTGTTTTTGAGTTTACCTGCAGGGCAAGGTAGTCGCTCAAGCCCATGGGTTTCATCAGGCGTACCTGCTCATGAAATTTTACCTGGTGCTTTTCAATCATCTTGCGGGTGCGGGGGTGCGTGGAAACAATCACCGGCAGATTGAATTTTGTGGCAATCTGGTTCAGGATTTCAACCAGGTTAAAGAAGTTCTTTTCAGAAGCTATATTTTCCTCGCGGTGGGCTGATACCACAAAATAGTTCCCCTTGGTTAAGCCCAGGGTGTTGAGTATGGCAGATTGTTCAACTTTGGGCATATAATGCTGCAATACCTCAAACATGGGGCTGCCGGTTTTTATGATGCGGTCGGCAGGCAGGCCTTCGCGCAGCAGATATTCGCGGGCGATATCGCTGTAAGTCATATTGATGTCGCTGATGTGATCAACAATTTTACGGTTGCTTTCCTCGGGCACACGCTGGTCGAAACAGCGGTTTCCGGCTTCCATGTGAAAGATGGGGATGTGCCGTTTTTTGGCGGCTATGGCACAAAGGCATGAGTTGGTGTCGCCCAGTACCAGAAAGGCATCGGGGTTTACCTGTTCGAGCACGGGGTCAATATTGATCAATATCTGCCCGGCGGTAGTGGTGGCATTGGTGCCGGCAGCATTCAAAAAGAAATCAGGACGACGCAATCCGAGGTCTTCAAAGAAAACTTCGTTCAGTTCGTAGTCGTAATTCTGTCCGGTATGCACCAGGATATGATCAATGGCTTCAGAGGCATCCAGCTTTTGCAACACGCAGGAGAGGCGGATGATTTCGGGGCGGGTGCCGACGACGGTGAGGACTTTTAATTTGGTGATTGGTGACTTGTGATTAGTCATTAGTGATTGGTGATTAGTGATTGGTGATTAGTGATTGGTGATTGGTGATTGGTGATTGGTGATTGGTGATTGGTGATTGGTGATTGGTGATTGGTGATTGGTGATTGGTGATTGGTGATTGGTGATTAGTTATTAGTGATTGGTGATTAGTTATTAGTGATTGGTGATTAGTTATTGGTGATTGGTGATTGGTGATTGGTGATTGGTGATTGGTGATTGGTGATTGGTGATTGGTGATTGGTGATTAGTTATTAGTGATTGGTGATTGGTGATTGGTGATTAGTGATTAGTGATTGGTGATTGGTGATTAGTTATTAGTGATTAGTTATTAGTGATTGGTGATTGGTGATTGGTGATTTGTGATTGGTGATTGGTGTTCATTGTTCACTGAACCCTGAACACGAAACACGGAACCTTATTCTTCCTCGATTCGCTTAAGTAAGTCTTTGGGGTCAAGGTTAATTTTTGAGAAGGCAAACCAACGCTTTCCCAGGTCTTTCAATGAGGCTCCAATATGATAAACAGTTTTCATATCAATGATTAAAAAGCGGTCGTGTGATTTTGAAAAGTGTTTCAATTCTATTACCGGATATTGCTGATGATGTTTTTTCAGGTCAGTTGCGAGTTGTTTGGTGATGTTGCCGGTGAAGATTGTTGCTTTCACATTTGGGTTTCTTTTGGAAAGTAACATCAAAACACTTTCATCCACGTAGTTATCGATTAAAACAATAGTTTCTTCGGCATCTTTGATCAATCGTGAAACGAATTGCCAGGCATCGAATATTTGGCCATCAAAGAAAATGCCCTCTGATGGAGGAAAGTTACTTTTGATCTGAAATTCAAATTCATCAAATCTCTTATTCAATGAATAAACTTCTTTTTCGATTTTTCCAATACGATGATCAACAACATAGCCTTTCAAAAGATATTCTTTAAGTACTTTGTTTGCCCATATCCTGAATTGGGTACCACGTATAGATTTTACCCGGTATCCAACTGAAATTATAACATCAAGATTGTAGTAATTAATGTTCCTTTTTACTTTTCTTAAGCCTTCCAGTTGAACTGTCAAGGATTCCTTGACAGTTGCCGCAGTTTCAAGTTCACCTTCGCTGAATATATTACTTATATGAAGGCTGATGTTTTGTTTTGTTGCATCAAATAATTCGGCCATTTGAGATTGGGTAAGCCATACGGTTTCATCTTCAACCCTAACTTCGATCTGGAAGTCGGCACTATCAGATTCCTTGTAAATTACGATTTCTGCTTTATCCATTGGAAAGTTTTTAGGATTCAAAGGATTTATTGGTGATTGGTGATTGGTGATTGGTGATTGGTGATTGGTGAATAGTGATTGGTGATTGGTGATTGGTGAATAGTGATTGGTGATTGGTGATTAGTGATTGGTGATTAGTGATTGGAGATTGGTAATTGGTGATTGGTGATTGGTGATTTGTGATTTGTGATTGGTGATTGGTGATTTGTGATTTGTGATTGGTGATTAGTGATTGGTGATTG
>JAVEVB010000095.1:0-9347 GCA_034005265.1 Lentimicrobium sp. | reverse complement strand
TGTTTAAGTCAAAAGAGAATGAATGAACCAGGTTGTCCATCGAATACATCGAGTTTGCAAACGACATTGAGGCTTGTGACATCCTTGCCTCAGACACACGGGTACCTCCGTCCATAGAAGTTGCATTTGGAGCTATCCATGAAGTGTTTTTGGCGTAGTTATAGCGTAATGCCAAACGATGTTTGTTGGTGATATTCCAATCTATACGGGCTAGCAGTTTGTTGTTGCTTTCATCTGCAGGGAAATCTGTGTAAGATCCCGTTTCATAACCGTATTGATTTCTTACAAAATCAGAAACTGTCTGTAGATCGCTAACTGTGGTGCGAGAGATGAAATTGTTCGCATCAGCAACACCGTCAGTTGAAGCCCGCCAACGATTGGCAATTGTTGGCGTTTTTGCCATTTCAGCGTTTACGAAGAAGAATAATTTGTTTTTGATAATCGGACCACTTAAAGTTAAACCATAATTTGTATTGCGGTCTTTATCACGCGCACCTGATATTTGTTGACCATCAACAGCATCTCCGCGCAGGTTTTCATTTCTGTGAAAAATATAAGCACTTCCTTTGAAGGTATTTGTACCCGATTTTGTAATAGCATTTACACCGCCACCAATAAAGTTTGTTTGGCGAACATCATATGGAGCGATTACAACCTGTAATTCTTCGATAGCTTCAATAGAGATTGGACTACCTCCACCGGGCAGAGCAGAACTCAAACCGAAGTTATTGTTGAAATTAGCACCATCCACGGTAAAGTTAGCCGTACGACCATCAGTGCCGGCAAAGCTCATCCCATTGCCACCATAAGGTGAAAGGCGGGTAATGTCGGTAATGTTGCGACTCACTGTAGGCAAATTTTCTATATCGCTGTTTGTGATATTGGTCACTGCCCCGGTTTTCTCATTAGAGAATTTTGTTCTGGTTGCCGTAACAACAACTTCATCTAATGATGTTGATGCTTCTGAGAGTAAAATATTCATTTGATAGTTTTCACCTAAACTCAACGTAATGTTGCTTTGTGTGAATGCCCCATATCCAATGAAAGTAACTTCCACAGTATATGGTCCGCCAACACGCATACCGTTTAGGTTGAATCGGCCCTCCGTGTTGGTTATAGTGCCATAATTTGTTCCGGAAGATGTGTGCGTGGCAATCACTGTTGCACCCGGCAGAGTCTCACCTGTTGAACTTACAACCTTGCCACTCATACTTGATGTAGTCACCTGCCCCAGTGCAATGGTGCCGCTCAACAGGATTGCAGAAAACATCAGGAAGGTAATCCTGAGTCTAAGCAAAAACTTGTCTGTTTTTTTCATTGTTGTTTGATTTGGTTAGTAATTGATATGTTTGTTTGTTATGTTGGTTTTAATGATCGGTTCAGCATTGAGAAGCAATTGTTGATGTTGGTTTTGCTGTTCAATGCTTGCATTTTCTGAGAACTTTTCAATTGGCAAAATTACAAGGCAATTTCAAAATCATTCGTGTCCCTGAGTTAAGTTATTATTAAATGTTTGATTGTTGGTTCATTCTTGATTGTATGAAAATGTGTTGTTTGTTCTTTCTATGTTAGCATTCTTCTGATTATTCGAAGTTTATGCGTGTATTTTCCAATATTTTTATCGTAAATGCCATGATGATCAATCGGGTCAATCCTCACTTTGCCGGAAGCATGAATAATTTGTCCGTTCTCGGTCAGGATACCGGTATGGACGATATTACCCTCATCGTTGTCAAAAAACGCCAGATCTCCGGCCTGGGCTTCTGCAAGCAGGTTAATCACATGTCCTTGTTCTGCCTGTTGTCTTGCATCGCGCCTCAGCTTAATGCCCAGCATTTTGAAAACCATCTGGGTAAGCCCTGAACAATCAATGCCAAAAGGCGACCTGCCTCCCCATAAGTAAGGTGTTTTGAGATAGCTGGCTGCTAGTTCCACTATGTCGGGCACATGGTTATTGCCGGGAACAAGTGTTGTTCCTTCAGCAATATGATATTCACCCGATGGTCCGGCAAAGGTTTTGTTTGAAAGTTGATGGAGTGTGCTTCCCTGTACCAGGGTAATGGGTGGCATGCCCTGTGCGATAATGGATGCCGTTGTACCGGAAATAAGAACCTGGTTGCTATTGGTCAATATATCGAGGGTTTCCTGACTGATTATTTCAATTTGTTTGCTGCTGCACCATCCCATGTACTGGTCATGCCGTCCGATAATTCTGAACCAGTCCCCATACGTCTCCTCAATGTCAACCATATCGCCATACAATAGCTGATTGACCATCTCCGATTTTTCGGATGGTTCTGATCGGACTGCGACCAATGAAAGATAGCAAATGCCTCCGGCCATTAGTGTTGCAAACTTTATATGATGGCAAATATATTGAATAATGCATGTCTTCACCATTAAAGTAATGAACAAACATAGCCGTATTGTTAATAACTTTTTTGTGACTGGATTGTTACTTATTGAAAATGAATTAATTATTCAATCTTTTGCAAAACCGCACATTTATTATTACACTGCATAGATTTTGCTGATTTGATATTCCTTCGTATTTTCGGAGCCAGAGGCCCGCGGGCCTGACCAACTTTTTGATAATTATGAACAAACAACTTAACTGGTTGCGCGACCATTACGATTTACTGGGTAAAATTTTTCTTTTTATCCTGATGATCGTTCTTCTAATTGCTATTTTTCCCCGCGAAGGGAAGTTTCGTTACGAATACCAAAAAGGTAAGCCCTGGCAACACGAAGATTTGATTGCCTCAGATGACCTTGCTATTTTAAAGCCTGAAGATGAATTACAGCTTGAAATTGACGAGGCGCTTAAGGCATCGCTGCCTTATTTTAAGCGTAATCAGGAGGTTGCCATAGTCCGGATTAATGAAATGACCGAAGCTTTTAATAAGCGTATAGCAAAAGCTAACCCTGATCAAAATGATTCTAAAGTCAGTTCATCGATGTTGGCTGCAATGGTCGATATAATGGATACTGTTTTTAATCATGGTGTAATTGGTTTAACCAGTGAAATAGAAAACAGTCCGCTTACCTATGAGATATATGAAGTGGTAGGAAATCAGGCCGTTAAGAAGGAAATATCGGAGTATTTTACCATTCGTACGGCAGGAGAATATATACATAAGAAAATGGCGGAATCTGATGATGTTTCTGCGCAATACAGTGATATTTTACTTAATGCATTGAGTCAGAATATAATATATGATGAGGAAAATTCACAAAGGGCAAGGGATGCAATAATTGGTGAAATTCCGGTTACACGCGGAATGATTCAAAGCGGAGAGAAAATTATTTCTCGTGGAGAATTGATTAACTCGGCGAAATTTCAAATACTTGAATCTTATCGACTTGATTACCAGTCAAAACTGGGCAGTGATTTTCAGTATGAAAAAATTCTTGTTGGGCAATTCATCTTGATTGGGCTTACCATTATTGTTTTTATACTTTTTATGTTGTCCTTTAGGCGGGATATTTTTATTGACAATAAAAAAATGCTCATGTTACTGGTTGTAATACTCATTATGGTATATGCAGCAGCAATAACTGTTAAAACTCAACCCGGCCTGATTCAACTGCTTCCATTTTGCATGGTCCCCATTATTGTCAGGGTATTTTATGATACGCGTATTGCTTTTTTTGTGCATGTGGTTACCCTGATACTTGCCGGATTTATGGTTCCCAGTGGGTTTGAGTTTTTGTTTCAACAACTTATTGCCGGTATTATTGCCATTATAAGTGTGGCTGAGTTCAGGAAAAGATCTCAGTTCTTCCTCACAGCCATTGCCATATTTGCAACCTATTCCCTGGTGTATATCGGTATGTTGCTTATTCAGGACGGGAGCATGCAAAACATCAACTATTCCCTCTTCATTCTATATGCCGGAAGTGCTGCCTTTACACTGTTTTCTTATCCGTTGATTTTCGCGTTTGAAAAACTTTTTGGTTTGGTGACGGATGTTACCCTGATGGAATTGACTGATACCAACAGCCCGTTGCTAAGGGAGTTGTCGTTACATGCTCCGGGGACTTTTCAACATTCCATGCAGGTTGCCAATATTGCTGAAGCTGCTATTTACGAAATCGGCGGTAATACGCTTCTGGTGAGGGCTGGAGCGCTTTATCATGACATTGGTAAAATGGATATGCCCATGTATTTTATCGAAAATCAACTATCGGAGATGAATCCTCATGACGAGTTGAGCTATGAAGAAAGTGCCCGTATTATCATTAGTCATGTGCATAAAGGCATTGAAAAGGCAAAAAAACACAAACTACCCGAAGTGCTGATTGATTTTATACGTACCCACCATGGAACAAGGGTTGCTGAATATTTTTTCAATCGCCAGCGTATTGAGTTTCCTGAAATTGAGGCTAGTGATGCCGATTTCCGATACCCTGGTCCGGTGCCTTTTTCAAAAGAAACCTCAGTGTTGATGATGGCCGATTCGGTAGAAGCTGCTTCGCGAAGCATCAAATCACATACAGCTGAGTCAATTAACAATCTTGTTGAATCCATCATTGATAAGCAAATCGAGATGAAACAGTTTGTAAATTCCGATCTTACCCTTAAGGAAATCACCAGAATAAAAAAGATTCTGAAAAAGAAATTGCTCAGCATCTATCATGTAAGGATTGCTTACCCGGTTGTTTGAAGTGAATGTGCTTGCGCGCGTTTTTAACGCGTGCATTGCCCTCATTCACCGCTTTATGGTTTTCAATCCTATACAAATTATATCTGCTGCATTAATCTGATAAAGCGCGCATTAATACCTGCCCGATTGAGTAGGAAGTATGACTCTCCCAACAGGTCTTCTTCGGACCTGTTAGGTGTTTAAATCTATTGAGTGTATGATTTTAAAACCTCCAATCCATCACTTCCTGCCCGGATAATGCTGTAGCAGATAGGATGCGGCTTCCGGTCCGAGGTTAAAAAGCAGGTCGAGTGCACTTAAATCTGGAGCAAATGGGTGAATTTCACTAAAAACCTGAATGTAGGGATTGTATTTCTCCATGCTGAAATTGTGTGTGATTCTCTTCTTGGGCATGATGAGCTGCCGCATGTCAATCCTGTTTGTGTATGTTTTGTGATATTCGCTGGTAAGGCTGTAGGTCACATTTGCACCTGTAAATTTTAAAATAACATCCAGAAATTGACGGTTCAGGTCCACAAGTTTTTCGGGTGGGTTGCGATAAATCTTCTCAAAGGCATCGCGGTAGTAAAGAAAAAATGGCGATTTATTGTAGGCTGATTCTATGGTTCTCCAATGGAGATTTACCCATTTGGAAGGATCGTCAATGAGAATATCATTAAAAGAAGTATGGTTTCCATGTGGCCGCTTAACCGGAATGGTAAGGATGAAAGGTCCGCTGGCTGTCAAAATGGAATAGCGGTTTCTGCATGTTTGCTTGGGAAAGGTTTCATGCACCTCAATCAATACTTCCGGTGCATGTATCATCCATGATAAAAATTCAACGTTTGGCAGGCAGGCGAAAGGCAGGATCACATTTGAAAGTTCCATTCTGATAGAAGTATGCATAAATAAAAAACCTTACATATCCTTAAAAAAGGAAGTGTAAGGTTAAAAGTGCAAAAGTACGTTTTTTATTCTGCTTTTTTCGCGTTAAGCAAAACATCGTCAATGGCCTGTATGAGCGCATGTTTAGGTAGCGCGCCCTGAGCCATTTGTGGTTGTCCTTCGGCCGGGCAAAACAACATGCTTGGAATGCTCCTTATGCCAAAAACCTGTGAAAGTTCCTGTTCAGCTTCGGTGTCAACTTTGTATATGTTGATTTTGCCATCGTATTCTTTTGACAACTCTTCAAGAATTGGGGCAACCATTTTGCAGGGACCGCACCAGTCAGCGTAAAAGTCGATGAGGCAGGGAAGTTTTCCTTCGAATTTCCATTCCTGACTTTTTTCAAAATCAAATACTTTTTCTTTAAAAGTGGCAAGTGTTAAATGTTCCATTATTCTGTTTTTCAATTTGTTGCTAAAAAAATTATTTTAAATTCTCTGAAGTTCCCGTCTCTTTTTTCAAAAGCAGGGTTTTGATCATATTTTCAAATTCTGCCTTGGGTAAGGCGCCCATTGTCATCTGAGGCTGTCCCTCTGCCGGGCAGAACAAAATACTGGGAATACTTTTTATTCCAAATACCTGAGCAAGTTCACGCTCTTTATCGGTGTCGATTTTGTAAATAACAATCTGATCTTTGTATTCTTCGGCAAGTTGTGCCATAATGGGTGCCACCTTTTTACAGGGACCGCACCAGTCAGCATAAAAATCAATGATGCAGGGCTTGTCGCCTTTAAAATTCCATGTATTGGGGTTTTCTTCATAGTTGAAAACCTTGTCGATAAACATGGCTTTATTCATTTGAATTACTTTGCCGGCTTCGTCGCCGGTTGCTGAGGCTGTGGTAACCGGCTCGCCATCGGTGGTTTGTCCGTTTCCATTGGATGAATTGCAGCCAAACAGCGCGAGGGTTGCTACAAGCATCACGGATAAAATGCGTTTGTTCATATTTGTGTTGGAATTTGGGTTCGTTAATATTGTTTGACGCTGCAAAGATAAAACTTATTTATTTTAAATCGCATAAATATCACCAAAAAAAGTTAATTTTGCAGTCAGAAAAAGGATAACAAATCTCATGCCGATTTGTTTCATTCACAAAATCAATTGATTATCGTGGCAACACTCACTCATTTGTTCAAAAAATTAAATCTGGAAGAGTTTAATAAACAATTTTCTTCGGCTGATCAGTGCCTGAAGGTAATTGCTGATGAGAAGTGGAAAAACGGGTTTGTATGCCGTAAATGCGGACACGATAACTATTGTGCAGGGAAATCACCTTTTTCACGCAGATGCACCAAATGCAAGACGGACGAATCGGCTACAGCAAACACTATTTTTCATCATTGTCGCATACCCATTGTGGATGCATTTGAAATAGCTTATCTGGTATGTGGCTCTCCCGGTATAAGTAGTTATGAACTTGCCCGCAGGCTTGAAACCCGGCAGATGACCTGCTGGAAATTTAAAAAACGTATTCAGGCATGTATAGAGCAGGGGACGGGATTGCATTTGTTTGAAATCCCAAAGAATGGCGAAGGTTGAGGAGGCATTACGTTTATGCTATGAAAATTGGAGGTTTTGCCGGTCAATTTCCTGTTTAATTTGCAAAAGTTGCACGAGTACAAAACCCGCTGCCGCACCGTCGTCTCCTATTTTTTATTGCCATTTTGTTGTAGCAGGTTGTTTTTTGGATTTATACAGTTCAATAGCCTTTAAGTACTTCATTCCACCAGACTTTGTCTGGTCGTTGAGAAATCCGTCCAATTCAGGCTGATATTCCTTAATCCAGCTTACAAGTCCATCTCTGTTTTCTATAAATTTCGACACATTAAAAACCTCATATTTTATCCTTTCAACGCTATTGATTTTATAATTATCAAATCGTATGATTTCATTCCAGACGATTGGCTCTTCGTGAAGAAAAAAGATTCTTTTGTCCATTTTTGAAATCTTTGCTTTTACAATTCCATTCTCTTGATCAATTTCAAGGATTGTGTATGTTGGGTCAAATACTGAATCCCATTTCAACCATTCAACATATTCTTTTTGAGAGAACTCTTCTTGATAGTCAGCTTCACTTTCCCTAATTACGATACTATCACTCACTAAAACTGCCATTTCAGAGGAATCAGCATTTTCAAGTGCCTTGTAATATTGTTTGGCAATTTCAAGTTTGTCAATTCCCTTTTCTGAAGTTTTGCAGGATAAAAATCCAATTATCATAAACAATGATATGGCTAATATTTTATTCATTCAGATTTCGTTTTTTTGTGTTACAGCGGTTAGCGCTAAGAATAGCTTGGGTTTTTGAACAATGCTCTTTTTGTTTACACGTAATTTTGCGATTTACTTTGTCGTTCATCATTCTTTTAAATCTACATTATTTTTTTCGCGTGTTGTACGCTGGTTTTGTGGATTTATAAATGCTCTTATCGTTTTTATATATTGTTCTGGCTTTTCAACTGCTATGGCATGCCCTGCATTGGGTATAACAACCAATTTACTGTTTGAATATAATGCTAAATATTCCTGAGTGTAGCCCCATTTTTGATTGTCATATTGGCCTTTCATTATTAAAACAGGGATATTAAGATTTTTAATCCTATAACGTTGATCTTTAACGTCTTTGAAGCTTTTAGTTGTCATAATATGAGCATAATAACCAGCTCCACCTTCAACTTTACGGGTTATTGATGTGTCAGACAAGGTAGATTTGTTAAGTTCGGTATTCAGATAAGTGGCAAATTTGTCTGCTTCCTTATCAGATGCCAGTTTATAGCCAAACATCATTGCGCATTTTTGTGTGAGCATGCTTCGGACATTGCGTGCCTTTTCGTTACCCTGTCGGTTAGTATAATAAGGTTCCTTTAAATTTAAACTGTCAGGCGGGGTAATGTTCGCCAGCTCTGTATTTATTGGAAGAATGGGGCCAGGTCCGGTGAAGATCATCCGTTCAACTTTTTCAGGATGTTCAACAATGAACATATTGGCAAGCATAGCACCCCATGATTGCCCAATAAGGATTATTTTCTCTGCTCCGATGATCTTCACAATTTCTTCAAGATCTGATTTATGACGATCAGCAGTGTAATCATCAATATTATCTAATCTCCCGGAATGGCCTCCGCCAATTTGGTCATATAAATATATATCGTAGCCATCATCCGAGAGAAGAGACAAGGTATTTATATTGCTGTTGTCGATAGGTCCACCTGGTCCGCCATGAAGATAAATAATGGGATGATTTTTTTTGGGCTCTTTTCCTGAAATCAATGTGTATGCTATTTCTGAACCAGTTGACAAGTCCCAGAATCTTGTACTTTTTCTGTTCTGCATTTGAGGAACATCGTAATTTCTGGGTAGAAAAACGATACACACAATGAACAATGTGCATATTGTTATGGTGGAAAATAGTACGCTGAATACCTTTCTTCTCATTTAGTTTAGCTTCATAGGATGCTTTATTGTTTCAAATAAGTGTTAAATTTTGTTTCAATCTTCCTGGCTATTATTCAACGGTTGAGGCTAAGCGCTGGCGGGCTCTTTTGAATACTTATCTTTCCGGCCAGCACTATTTCTCATGAAATATACAATCTTTCTCCTTACAACCATGCGCCCGTTAGCGTTTAGCCTTTGTGTGTGCCCTGCATGAGCAGCGCACACCCGTCGCAAGCTTTAGAAAAAGGTTAAAAATACAAATAAACTTTCACAGAGCAGAAGGCGGGTGAATTTTTCCAGAGGGTGCAAGTCCCTTATACG
>JAVEVB010000094.1:0-9434 GCA_034005265.1 Lentimicrobium sp. | reverse complement strand
GAATTAGCACTGGCTCATAAGGTGAATTTAATCCATCATCAGTGTGTTTTTATGTTTACCAGGCCAACAGGCATTCATAAATTTCATTATACAATTAAGCGGGTATTTGGCTCGTTGCCGAAATAAATATTCTCAACTTCTTCATCTTTATAACTCATTTTTTTTTCGCAAGAAAAGTCAACTCACTTTTCGCTCACTTTTGTATGTTTGCAGATTCAACTCTAAACAAATGAATATAAAGCAACAAAGCCGGACAGAATATATTTCACGTATCAACCATGTAATGGAATTTATTGATAATCATTACAATGAATCGATTAATCTGGATAGATTAGCCGAAATAGCTCATTTTTCACCATTTCATTTTCACCGTATTTTTTGTGCATTGACCGGCGAAACTCCTGCGGATTTCTGTTTACGTATCCGTACCGAAAAAGCAGCCCAGCAACTTAAAGATTCTCCAAACAAAAGTATTTTGGAAATTGTGTTCGACTGTGGATTCAGCAGTATGGCTTTGTTCGCACGAACGTTTAAAAAGCAGTTTGGTATGAGTGCCAGCAACTACAGAAAAATTGAACAACCTATTGTTGTGAAAGATGGAGTTTACTATAGCAAGAATGGTCAACTGCTCAGCAAGAAAAATCAAATCTTTATTCCTTTAAACAACGAACTTTGTACCGTAAATTTAAAACAATTAGTTATTATGGAAACAAAAGTAGTTGTAAAAGAATTGCCTGATATGAAGGCTGTTTATTGTCGGCACACGGGTGCATTTAATGAAATTCACAAAGCCTATGGTAAATTGATGCAGTTTGCCGGTCCGCGCGGGTTAATCGGAAAAGATTCGCACACAGTTACCGTTTATCACGACGATCCATCGGTGACCGAAATAAGCAAGGTGCGTCAGAGTGCCTGCCTGGTTGTCGACAAAGAGGTGCAGGTGGATGGCGAAATTGGTAAAATGGTCATTAAAGGTGGTAAATATGCCGTAGGTCATTTTGAAATTGATGTTACCGAATTTGAAAACGCCTGGAATACCATGTGTGTTTGGATGACTGAAAGTGGGTACGAGCCTGGCGAAGGAAATCCGTATGAATTTTACTACGCCGATCCTGAAAATCATCCCGAAGGTAAGTTTGTTTTGGATATATGCATTCCGGTGAAAAAGATGTAATCCATTTTGAATAAAAGATTAACCGGATGCGTGCAAGAATGTTTTCTGCATAAATTATAAACAAGGATTGCCCTGCTTTTACCGCAGAGCAATCCTTTTTCAGTTAAAGCTTTTTGCCTATATAAAATACGTAACCATAATATTCTTTGTACCTGTTATATAGCTCAGCTTCCCGTCGTTCGTTGGCAATCAATTCCAACGCAGTAATATTGTCGGGATGTTTTTTTAGAAATAACTCCTGCGCTGCAACCTGGGGTGCGTAGAAATTCGTGGTCCAGCAATTTTCCGGCAGGCAGAAGGCTGCAACTGGTATGTACCCGGCTTTTTGGATCTGACCAATTTTAACAGGAATAGTATCTATTTCCGGATATGCTTCGTTCCAAAAATCGTTGATTTCGGCAGGGCGTTCGTCGGTAAACCATGAAGCCTCTGTTACTGCAATGTATCCACCTTTCTTCAGGTATTCCCGCCATTCGGTTACACCGCGTTCAAAACCTATGTTATAGATTGCACCTTCCGACCAAATAAGGTGCAGCGATGCACGTTCAAATGGTAGTTGATCCATTGATCCTACAACTCCCTTAACCCTGTCTTGTAAATTCAGACTGTTGGCATTCTCATTGAAACGATCGATAAAGCCCGGAAATAAATCCAGTCCTACCACCTTGCCTGTAGTGTGCTGTGCCAGTGTCATAGTTTGCCCGCCTGTCCCACAACCCAAATCGGCTATTACAGATTCGTCGTTGAGGTTGTCGATAAAACTCAATGCTTTCAGGGTCATTTCAGGACTTCCGGGACCCTGACGTTCGATAAGTGAAAAATATTCGCAGATTAAATTAAAATCAAATTCATGTATGTTTTGATGTTCGTTACTCATGATAGTAAAGTTTTATATGTTAAAGCGTTGTGATCTTAAATGCACATAGCTTCAACGTATTGTTTTTAAAATAATGATAAATCACCCAGACAAGGAAATGCCTGAGAAAACGAAGGTATAATCATAGCTGCAGATGCAACAATGATTATTTACTTTACCAAATCCGAAATAAGTTTAAACATCCACTAATTTTAGTGTTGCAAAGATACAACATTTTTAGATAACTTGCTTATTACGAGGTGAAAAATTGAGTTGAATGAAAAGGAATTTCTGTATATAAATACTCACAGTCGTTTTTCCGTCATTCATCGAAAAAAAAACGAGGATTGAATGTGTTTTTTTTACTTTTGCGTCAATAATTGATTGTCTATATTATGCCTCTCAAATTGCTTCAAAAAACATATTCAGGTTATCACAAACCCGGCGGACAAAAGGAATTGCTGTCGCTGGCTTTGCCTATGATTATTTCAGCCTCTTGTGATGGAATAATGACCTTTACCGACCGTTTGTTTTTAGCCAAAGTAGATACTGCACAAATGAATGCTTCGTTGGCCGGGGGAGTTGCATTGCAAATGCTGACCTTCTTTTTTATTGGTTTGATAGGTTATACAACCGCACTTGCAGCACAATACATGGGTGCCGGGGAAAAACATAATTCGACGCGCTCTACTTTTCAGGGTATGCTCATCACTCTGATAGCCTGGCCGGTAATTGTATTGATAATTCCGTATCTTGGTTCGCTTTTTAGCTTGATGAATACCCCCGAATCTCAAATTGCCTATCAGATTGAATACATTACCATTCTGGCGTGGGGAGTGATTTTTACATTGCTTCGCCATACCTTGAGCAGTTATTTTGTGGGTATTGGTCGTTCAACGATAGTAATGCAGGCTACTGTAGCAGCTATGATTACAAACGTGGTATTAAATTATGTGCTGATTTTTGGTAAATTAGGCTTTCAGCCCATGGGCATAAGTGGAGCAGCGGTGGCAACAGTTGCCGGGTCGGTTGTTGCTTCGATACTGTTGTTTGTAGCTTATCTGGGTCGAAAAAACAGCATGGAGTTTTCGGTGTGGAAATCGTTTCGGTTTTCAGCTGAAATTATGAAAAAACTGCTGTACTTTGGTTCACCTGCCGGGTTTGAATTGTTTCTGAATTTTATTGCCTTTTTCTTTATGGTTGCCTTGTTTCAGTCGCAGGGCGATGTGGCCTCCACAGCCATCACCATCATGTTTAACTGGGATATGGTTTCGTTTATTCCACTAATAGGTATCGAAACGAGTGTGACAAGTCTTGTGGGACGATATATGGGGGCAGGTCGTCCTCAGGTGGCACATCGGGCAGCATTATCGGGCATTAAAACGGGGATATTTTATTCAGTGATTATTCTGATTTTGTTTGTCTTTATTACTGGAACCCTGGTAAAGGTGTTTCAACCGGATGTCCCAAGTGAAACCTTCAACAATGCAATTCCCACAGCTGTAAGTATGATACGCATTGCTTCGCTTTATGTGCTTGCCGAAGCAGTAATTGTGGCAATAATTGGAGCATTGCGCGGTGCCGGAGATACACATTTTACAATGTTTGCTTCTGTAATTGCACACTGGTCGTTTGTGCCTTTGCTGTATTTGTGTCTGAAAGTTTTCAATATGTCGGTCACATTCAGTTGGTTTGTACTGGTTGTATTCTTTCTGCTATTCAGTTTGGTTCTGGTGTTGAGGTTTACTAGTGGAAAATGGAAGAAAATCAGAGTAATATCATAAAATTCAATTATTTAATTTTTAGTTACAGTTAAACGATTTAAAGCAAAAATACATTTAATTTGAAATAACAATTTAAAAACATTTTAGTATGATTATTACAACAACAGAAACAATTCCGAACAAGGAAATTGAACAGATTTTGGGTATTGCACGTGGTAGCACAGTAAGAGCTCGTAATATTGGTAATGATATTATGGCGAGTCTTAAAAATATTGTGGGTGGTGAAGTGGAAGAATACACACGTCTTCAGGCTGAATCGAGAGAGCAGGCAATGCAGCGGATGATAAAAGATGCCGAAAAAATGGGCGCTAATGGTATTGTGGGTTTTCGAATTACATCATCTACTGTTATGCAGGGAGCCTCTGAAATCCTGGCTTACGGAACATCTGTAAAACTTAAATAACATAATCAAAATGAATGCGTTGGCCTTATTTTTTGGTGCGGCATATGGTGTGATTGCGCTTGCTTTTCTTTTTATAATTATTTATTTGATTATCAAAAGAAGAAAAAAGAAAAGCCTTGAAGACTTTGAAAAAAGAGATAATTAAATCAGGTAGATTGTAAACAAATTGGGTCATGTTAAAAATTTATGGCATTTTGTTTTTACTAACAGGATGTTTTGCTATTGTTGGTGGTTTGTGCACCTGGGGAGTTGGTAATATCTTCTTTCAACAAGAACTTGACAAAGTATTAATACCTTGGGCTGACATTATTATAACTGGTCCATTGTCATTAATTGGTGGTTACGGGATTTTGAAAAAACGAAATTGGGGACTGCTCCTTGGACTGTGTACAAGTGGTATTTATGTATTTGGATCTGTTCTGGTTTTTATCAGCATTGTTTGGAATAAGGATTATTCTGCTTGTTTAATTATTCCGGCATTATCAGGATTTATGATCGGGTTAAGTTTTACAATTCTAAATCTCGTGAATAATGATTACTTAGGTCATAAAAACAAACTAAACACTATATTAATATGATTAAAACATCTAACCTCCTCTATTATATTTGGGGATACCTGGCAGTGATTATAGTAACAATTCACATTTTTTATAAGGAAATCAAATTGAAAGCCAGGATTTCTACGAATAAGTAATTATGTATTTCAAAGTTTGATTTCCGTCATTCATTAAAAAATATTTCATAGTACAGATCAACCTGCCTATATTTGTACCGAAATATTCCTGGCTAATAAACATTTAATTCCTTGCTGTATGAAACGATTCAATCAGACCACTTTATTTCTCATCCTGACTTTTGTCATTAGTTTCTCGATGGCTGCGGCCTATCAATTACTTACAGGCGGCGCGGTTGGTACAATCAGTTACACCATTCTGGGTGCCACCTATATGTTTGTGCCCGCTTTGTCGGTCGTTATTGTTAAAAAGCTGATTTTCAAAGAAAAACTGCGTTCCGATATGCAGATTTCCTTCAAAATCAACAACTGGTTTTTTGCAGCCTGGTTGATAATGCCGCTTTCCGCTTTTCTGACCCTGGGTGTGAGTTTGCTGTTTCCGGGTGTTTCGTATAATCCCGATATGACCGGACTGGCCGAACGTTTTGCATCGATGACCTCGCCGGAGCAACTCGAAGAAATGAAAGTGCAACTGGCGGCGCTACCCGTGAGCCCGATTTGGTTAATTTTACTGATGGGACTTGGTGCCGGAATTACTGTAAACGGGTTGGCAGCTTTTGGCGAAGAGCTCGGCTGACGGGGATTTTTACTGTACCAGTTCCGAACTATGAATTTTATGAAAGCATCGCTGCTCATCGGATCGATATGGGGAATCTGGCATGCTCCGCTTATTCTGATGGGGCATAATTATCCTCAACATCCACAAATCGGGGTATTAATGATGACGGTTCTATGCATTTTGTTAACTCCTCTGTTACTTTATTTTACGATAAAATCGAAATCGGTTATCGCTGCTGCAATTGCACATGGGACAATGAATGCCACGGCTACCATCTCGATTATCCCCATTACCGGCGGAAATGATTTGTTGGTGGGAATGCCCGGTTTGGCCGGTATGATTGCAGTGATGATTCTAACAATCGGCTTGTTTATTTATGACCGGTATATCAGCAAGGAAAATATTATGACTGAAAATATAATCAGTCACCTGTGATAAATTTTATTATGGTGCTTTGAATCCTCAATTTGAACAGATTTTTTAAAAACATCAGGAAAGCATGAAACGATTCCTTAGCACTCTGTTATTGTCCTCTGGCATGCTGGCGGTTGTAATGTACCTTTTACATGTTGTGATAGGAGGGTATTTGTGGGAGACATACAGCCATTTGCAGCAGCCTATCAGCGATTTAACCGCTACAGGTGCTCCCGACAGAGCATTGATGTTGCTGCTAACGAACACCTACGGCCTGTTTGCACTGATTTTTGCAGTCGCATTTACGTTTCTTGTTAGAAAAGAACGTCACAAATTAGTTTTTCTGGGTGGAATATCGTTTATCATTTTACACCTTGTTTCCATCTCGTACAGTTTCTTTCCTCAGGACTTACCGGGAGCAGAGCTCAGTTTCGCCGGAATGATGCACCTGGTAGTTACGGGGTTAATTGTACCCTTTACCATTTTGTCGCCCCTGTTGATTGGATTGGGTCTTAAAAAAGAAAAAGCATGGAAGGGCCTGGGACATTTTTCAATCAGTTGCGGAGTTCTGATTATCGTATTTGGCGGATTGTCGGGATACTTTTTTGCAAATAAGCTTCCTTATTTCGGTTTAGTTGAGAGACTCAATATAGGAACTTTACAACTATGGACATTTATTTTGTCCTATCGAATGGTAAATGCGAAAGCCGATAGTTTAAGCAAACTCTTTTAAGTACTAACAAACTTACAACAATTCAACAATGAAGTTCTTTTTTTCATGTATTCTGGTACTTCACGGGCTTATCCATCTCTTGGGTTTCCTGAAAGCTTTTCAGTTTACCGAAATGGCTCCGTTACAATCTGCCATTTCCAAACCGATGGGTGTGTTGTGGGCTATAGTGACGATGCTTTTTTTGCTCGCAGCTGTGATGTTATTTATCAGCGAATATTGGTTTATTCCGGCTACAGCAGCGGTTTTTATGTCATCGGGTTTACTTATCTCAACCTGGAGCGATGCCCGCTACGGTATGATTCCGAATCTCCTCATTTTAGCGGTCTGTGGGCTTGCCATTGCATCCGTTACCTATAAATCAGTTTATCGACAGGATGTGAAAGTCGCTGCAGCAAGTTCACGAATGGATATTCGTTTGCTGTCGTTACTCAGGGTGCAATATGCCGAAGGAAATGAAATGGATGTTTCGGAGACCGTCACTTTTTTCAATGATATGTGCTGTATGGCACCGGCTACGTTAATCGATAGCAGAATTCAGTGGCTGGAAACCAATGGAAATCAGGTGATGTGTTCGTTTACACACAATCAGATTACCATCCATGCGACCCTGATTTTTAACGAAAAACACCAGTTGGTTAACTTTATTTCCAACGACAGGTATGCCTACACCGACAAAGGACCTATGGCCCGTGTTCCCTGGCAGACTCCCATCAAGGCGTATAAACCGGTCAATGGATACTTCCTCGCAGCATCGGCCGATATGATTTATAAGTATCCCGAAGGAGATTTAAACTATGGAGAGTTTAAACTGAAGGAAATAAAGTACAATTGAACATGAAACTGTTAAGCACGAGTCTATATTCAATTGCCATTGAGGCAATTAAAAGCATCGATATCAATCACCTGTTTGCGCTGGCTGTGGCAGAACAAAAAATCGACGGACGCATTTTTGTGGATGATACCGATCATCCAACTACATTTCTAGTGTATCACCCTTATGGCATGTCCTTGCTTTTTGGTGATGAAACGAATGCGGAATTTAATGCCGGTTTGTTGAGCTATGCCTTCAATGAGGATAATTCACGTACAAAAACTGAATGGCTACAGGCTTACCCGTCTTCCTGGAACAAAAAACTGGCAGAACTTTTTAAGCACAACACCATCCCGGAGGAAGATGTCGCCGAAAATGAGCCACACGATAAAATTGAACTCAGTACGCGTGTGAACTTCTACTTTAACAAAGAAGCGTATCTTGGCTTTAAGGAAAGTTTCAGGTTCGAAAACCATGAATTGGTTCGTACCGATAAAGAGCTGTTCGAAAAAATTGAAGGAACAGTTGTGCCCAAATATTTCTGGAGAAATGCGGATGATTTCAGCCAGCATGCGGTGGCATTTAGCATTTTATACAAAGGCAAACCTGCCTCAACAGCCTTTTCCGCATTTATACAGGGCGATAAGCTGGAACTTGGCATTGAATCGCATCCCGAATTCAGAGGCAAAGCACTGGCTATACATGCCTGTGTTGCACTTATTGACTATTGTCTCGAAAATGGATATGAGCCTGTCTGGGCTTGTCGGATGCAAAATGTCAACTCCTATAAACTGGCACTAAAGCTTGGATTTGAACCGACATTTTTACTGCCGTATTATAAACTGGTAAGTCAACAATGAAAACCATTCAACAGCATCCGAAGGCATCAATTCCCTGGTTATTATTAGGGAGCAGGTTAATTCTGTTTCTTATTTTTCAGGCTGCCATTGCTTTATTTTTCAACTCGTGGGAGACTTCGCAAAAGTATTGGCTGCTTACAGCAACTTTAACCAATGTGGTGAGTATCATCCTGCTAATTTCTATCTTCAAACGGGAAGGCAGCAGTTTCCGAAAGCTTTTTCGTTTCAATCGGGAAACACTTCGAAAAGACTTGCTCATTTTTATTGGTCTTACCCTGTTAATGGGTCCTGTAGCATTTTTCCCCAATAGTTTCCTGAGTAGCTGGTTGTGGGAAAATGCGGAAATCCCTTTTAAAATGATGTTTCAGCCTATTGAGCCCTGGTTGATGTACGTGCTGCTGGTGGCATTCCCGGTCACCATAACCTTAGCCGAACTGGCAACCTATTTTGGATACATAATGCCACGACTTGAAAGTCAGTTAAAAAGTAAATGGATTGCGGTGCTTTTGCCCGTACTTTTTCTTGCCATACAGCATTGCACGCTTCCGTTTATTCCCGATGCAAGGTTTATTCTTTACCGGGGATTGGTGTTTCTTCCCTTTGCCCTTATGCTGGGTGTATCTCTAAAGTTGAGACCTTCACTGTTTCCTTACTTTGCAGTTTTACATGGAGTGATGGATTTTGGAACTGCAATGATGTTTTTAGCCTTATAACAAAGCTGCTTGTATTTACATTCGGCATCAAAACTTCTTAGTACTGTTATGAAGCCAGCATGTAAATCTCTCACATCCAATATTATGGTAATATTTGGCATGCGAGTTTCAAACGACCGAAAAATACAAATTAGTAAGGTATGAAAAAAAGCAGACCAATTATGTTTATTATCTTTTCAGTTTTCTTTTCAGTCCTGCTTCTGGCAATCGGCGTTTTCATCTTCCTCAGTCCGGGGAAGCCACGGCCATTTGTAAATAAAGAGGGTCGTGTTTTGGCAGGAAGCATCTCCGAAAAAATATTTGTAACTATCAATGGAGCCAAACAAGGGATGTTTATTCAGAGTATTGATTCAACAAAGCCTGTATTGCTCTATCTGCATGGCGGAATTCCGGA
>JAVEVB010000093.1:0-9700 GCA_034005265.1 Lentimicrobium sp. | reverse complement strand
AAACGCAAAAAACAGGTTGTAAAACATGTTTTTTCATTTGTTTTGAAACAAAATTCAGCTTTTCTTTGCAAGCGTTAACTAAACAACACAATCTTTTTTATACCTTAAAAAAACTAATACCTATTTATAACGCGGGACTTTGTGAAAAGTCCCGCGTTGTGTTTGTATTGATGTATTGATACTACTCCAATGATTTAAATCTCAACCGATATTCTTTTGGAGAAATTCCAGCAATTTTTTTGAACTGTTTGTTGAAATGACTCAGGTTATTAAAACCACTGTCAAAAGCGACATCTAATACACTCAAGTTATTATCCATCAGTAATTTGCAGGCGAATTCTACTTTAATTTGATTAAGATATTCAAAAATCGTTACACCAACCTGCATTTTAAAAAATCGGCATAACGATCCTTCTGCTAAATTCACTAAAGATGCAATTTTCTTCAGATCAATCGACTCTCTGTAATTTCTCATTAGATATTCATGTATTGTAGCTATCCTTTTATTTTTTGAACTAAATCGTTTATTGATATATTCTTTGCTGGCAAGAAATACAAATTCATTGCTTTTGCCGATAATATCCATTAATTTAAAAAACTGCAAAAACCGGTCAAACTTATTTAAATAAGGTAGTTGGAGCATGATATCACTCACCTCATTCAGGGTTTGACCTGTTATTCGAATACCTCTTTCCGAGAAAGTTAAAGCATGAGCAATATTTGAAAATTCAGGTAAAGCGAGCAGTTCCGCGTTCAATGCTTCCGGAGGAAATTGAAGAAAAACCATTTCCAAATTTCGTTTGTTCGGAGTGTATTGCTCTTTATTGGCAATCCATACATGAGGTAAACTTCGTCCGATAAACACCAAATCGCCGGGCATAAACTCTTCAATAGAATCAGCTACGATTCGTTTTCCTGTGCCCTCGGTAATAAAACTGATTTCGTAATTATCATGATAATGCCAGGTACTCTTATCCAGATTATCCTGAAAGATACCGATCGAGAACGTTGCATTCTCTTTTAATATTATTTTCTCAAATGATGCCGACATTTATTACATATATCTCATAATCATAACACTAACCAATCACTTAGCAACAAAAACAATGTTTTATATACAAATAACACTTAATTTGTTAATATAGCATCAAAAGTAGTGAAAATTGTTGTAATTTTCTATAAAATATCAACATATATTTGTAAAGTTGAAATACACCAAATTAAACATCATCAAATCTAATTATTAATTTAATTTATGAACGAACTATTAGAAAAACTTCTCGAAGTCGTAGAGTTAGGCAAAGCCGATCAGAAATCACCATATCCACCTCAACTCAAAGGTGAAGATGGAGCAATGGAACTTACCATCAGAGCCATAGAAACCGGTATCAGTCCTCAGGAAATCCTTGAACAAGCATTAATTCCGGCGATGGATAAAGTTGGAAAAAGATTCTCCGAAAACCAGATATTTGTCCCTCAGATGCTTATGTCGGCAAGAGCAATGGGCGCATCCATGTTACAGCTAAAACCGTTTTTCACTTCGGGAGAAATCAAAACCAAAGGAACTTTTATCATCGGAACCGTGAAAGGTGACCTGCATGATATCGGAAAGAATTTAGTGGCAATGATGGTAGAAGGTTCAGGATGGTCGGTTATCGATCTTGGAGTTGATGTTCCTTCTGAAAGATATATTCAAGCTGCAAAAGAAAATCCAGGTGCAGTAATCGCTTTGTCGGCATTACTCACAACTACGATGGTAAACATGGGTCAGATTGTAGCTGATATTAAAGCTGAACTTCCTGAAACATTTGTATTTATTGGTGGTGCACCGGTAAACAATGAATTCTGCAAGAATATTGGAGCTGATGCTTACGCTCCAGGTCCGCAAGGAGTTGTAGAGTATCTGAATAAAATGGCATCCTGATCCCAATAATACTTTTATTTGAACATCTAAAACAAGATCTTAAGATTAAGGTCTTAGACTATTTTATTGCTTAAACCTAAGACTTAAACTCTATATTTAAACCAATTATAATCAGCATAATATCTTTGATATGATAAACATGAAAAGTTGGATTAGCCAACAAATAAACAACAAAACAAGAATAAGCATCCCAATTATGACGCATCCTGGCATTGAAATGATTGGAAAAACAGTCAAAGATGCTGTAAAAAATGGTGAAGTTCATGCTCAAGCCATCAAGAAACTGGCTGAAGTTTACCCATCTGCTGCCACAACGGTAATAATGGATTTGACATTAGAAGCAGAAGCTTTTGGTTGTCAAATTGAATTTCAGGAAAACGACATGCCGCATATTTTAGGCAGGTTGCTTACAAACGCCGAGGACATCGAAAATCTGAAAGTTCCGGGTCTGACTGCCGGCCGTGTTAGTGAATATTTAAAAGCAAATAAACTCACTGTAGAGATGGGTATTGATAAACCGGTTTTGGCCGGTGTCATAGGACCGTTTTCGTTGGCAGGGAGACTATATGATGTATCGGAAATAATGATGGCCTGCTATATTGAACCCGATGCAATCATGATCCTGCTCGACAAATGCAATGAATTCATCATTCGTTATTGTCATGAGTTAAAACGCATCGGCTGCTCGGGAGTTGTTATTGCTGAGCCTGCTGCCGGATTATTATCCAATGAAGATTGTAGAACCTTTTCTTCGGAATATATCAAACGCATCGTGAATGCATTGCAGGATGAAACTTTTACAATTGTACTTCATAACTGCGGAAACCATGGACATTGCACCGATGCCATGTTATACACAGGTGCTGACGCTTACCATTTCGGGAATGCCATTGATATGATTGAAACCTTGAAGTACTGTCCCAATGACAAACTTATCATGGGCAACGTTGATCCGGTAGGTGTGATGAAAATGCGTAATCCCGCTGAGATAAAAGCTTATGTGGCTGATTTATTAGAAAAAACTGCTCAATTCAACAATTTCGTGCTTTCTACGGGCTGCGATTTGCCTCCACATGTCCCTTATCAAAATATTGACGCCTTTTTTGAAGCTTTGACTGAATATAATCAAAACTAATTTCCTTAAACCTTTTAATATCGAAATCATGAAGTACAAAAGTTTAATAATCAATACTCAGGAAGATTTAATGTTTGGAAAATCACCCAAACCGGTAAGAACCCGTCGTGGTTTAGAAATTGGAGGTGGTCAGGTGTATGCCGAATTAAACTTCACTCTTCCCGTAATGAGTATCAATAACAGCACGCTGAACGAAGTGTACACACATTACCGCGAAATTGCAGAAAGTGCTCTTGAGAGGGCCTTACACCTCGAATCAAAAGGTGTGGTACTGGAACTGGAGACATTGTTGGAAATGACCAAAACCCCGTCAATCGGAATTGAGATCGTCAAAATCATGAACGATATTTGCGAAAACTATTATCAAAAATATGGACTAAAATCGGAAATCCGGCTTACTCCCAACGATTTGCGGGAATTCGAACGTCCAGCCAAACAACGCACATCTCAATATCTGGAACCCATGTTCGAGCTATTCGAAAAAGGGGCTATTGCCGGCGGCGATTTGCTATCCATCGAAAGTACCGGCGGTAAAGAAGTTTCGGACGATGCGCTGATGAATTGCGATATTAAAATCATTGTATTTGCTCTTTCGGTGTTAGGAGTGCGCGACATGCAATTTTTGTGGAAAAAGATTGTAGATGTTGCCAATAAACACGGAAAAATTGCCGCCGGCGACTCTGCTTGTGGATTTGCAAACACGGCCATGGTATTGGCTGAGAAAAAGTATATTCCTAAAGTTTTTGCAGCCTTGGTTCGGGTTATTTCCGTTGTACGTTCTATTGTGGCAATGGAAGAAGGCGCTATCGGACCGGATAAAGATTGTGGATATGAAGGTCCATTTTTGAAAGCAATTACGGGGATTCCTATTTCAATGGAAGGAAAAACGGCTGCATGTGCACACCTGAGCCCTATAGGCAATATCGCTTCGGCTTGTGCTGATTTATGGAGCAATGAATCGGTTCAAAATATCAAACTATTGTCGGGGATGGCACCGACAGCTTACCTGGAACAATTGGAGTACGATGCCCGGCTGATGAACGAGGCTTTGCGTGCAGGCAAAATGCATTGCAATATTTTACAGCAACTATTAGTTAATTCAGACATATATACCGATCCTCAGGCACTGATTTTAGCTCCGGAAAATGTTATCAGAATCTCCCGCGAATTGATAAAAGGAGATTCGTACGTGGCAAATGCGCGTAACGGAGCTTTGATTACCCTCGATATAATTGAAGAAGCACTGGCATCAGGAGAAATGAAACTTTCGGAGATGGAGATTAGTTATCTTCCTTTACTTCGGGAAGAGTTGGAAAGTATTCCTGACAATGAAGAAGATTTTATTGCCATAATGTTACCCCTTATTGACCAAAGTAAATTTATCCTGTCGGAATATGGATTATAAACAACAGGGATATATTCGGTTCGTTATTTTTTGAAGTTGCATTTATGGAGAAAATACCTGTAAACATTATCACAGGATTTTTAGGAGCAGGTAAAACCACCGCGATCATTCAATTGCTGAACGAGAAGAAAACGGAGGAAAAATGGGCTATCATAATCAACGAATTCGGCAAAATTCTGATTGACAGCAAAACACTCCAGTCTTCGACAATAGCCGGAAATGTTTACGACATTTCAGGCGGTTGTATTTGCTGTTCTGCAAAATATTATTTTTACGAAAATCTTAATGAAGTTATCCGTACAGCTAAGTTTTCCAGAATTATCATTGAACCAAGCGGACTGGGTGGAATCGAGATGGTTTCCGGGATTATAGAATCAATCTCAACATTGGTTTTGATGCCTACAATTTGTATGGTGGATATTCATCTGTTGGATAATTTACGAATTCAACAATTGCCCATTTACCGGATGCAAATTATTAAATCAGATATCGTCGTGTTTACCAAATGTGATTTAATAACCGATAAATCGCATGAACTTGAATTGAAAAATAAATTCCGGACAATATATCCGGAAAAAATGATGCATCCATATCCGGATATTTCAGCATTATTGTACGACTATCCTTCTGTTAATCACGGAAAAAAGAATTTCCATCTCATAAATCAGGATAATAACGATTTTGATGACCGTAATTATCAGAAAAAGTTACTTATTTTTGATGCCGATATTTCTTTTAACCCGGAAAAGCTTTTGGAAATTCTCAGCAAACATGCTGTAATACTAAGAGCAAAAGGACATATTTATTGCAACAACAGATGGGTTCTTATGAATTATACGCTTTCAGATTTTAATATCAAACCCTGTGATTCTCAATTACAAAATGAAATTGTAATTATTACCGGAAAAACAGATGCTGGCTTTTTTAACTTGATTGAACAAGAAATTCAATATGCCATAATCTGTTAGACCCTCAAAAAACAATTTGATGAAAAAATACCACATTCGCCTGCATCCTTTGGGGAAAGAAATTCAGGTAAATAATCAAACCCAGCTGATTGATGTTTTGCATGAATTCGGCATCGAATTTCCATGCGGCGGCAAAGGAACCTGTGGTAAATGCAAAGTAAAATTACTGAAAGGCGACATCGAAGTTTCTGAGATTCATCAACAACAAATAGAAAAATTAGGGCTTTCGCCCGAATGGAGATTGGCGTGTTATAGTCAATGCACCGGCGATATTACGCTTGAGATCGATCAATTCAGTCATTTGGTTCTTGCCGATGAAAGTGAATTTGATTTCATTCCGCAATCCGGATTTGGTGTAGCCGTTGATTTGGGAACTACAACATTGGTTGCTCAGTTAATTGATTTATCTACATCAAAAGTTTTGGCAGTGGAAACGGCGCTTAATCCGCAAGTGAAATTCGGCTCCGATTTAATCTCGCGTATTTCAGCTTGTTTAGACGGACATGCTGCCGAAATGACCCGTATGATACGTTCATCCATCGGTACCATGATTGAGCTTTTACTTCAAAAACACCCCGTCGAGATTGATAATGTCGCGCTGGTTGGAAACACGGTCATGCAACTTATCTTCAGCGATCGCGATGTCACTCCGTTGTCAGTATATCCGTTTCATACCGATCATTTAGCATCAGGAATTTTCGATGCCAAAGAACTCGGATGGAAATTCGGAGTACGCCCAAAAATTCAATTTTTCCCTCCCATTGGGAGCTTTGTTGGAAGTGATATACTGGCAGGCATAGCTGCAACGGGCTTACATACCAAGCAAGCATACACTGCTCTGATAGATTTAGGGACAAACGGTGAAATTGCAGTTGGCAATAAAGACCGCATCGTATGTGCTTCAACGGCTGCCGGACCGGCCTTCGAAGGAACCAATATCTCGATGGGCATGCGGGCTACAACCGGAGCAATTTCTTCCATAAATTTGACTGAAGGCAAATTAGTTACCAATGTAATCGGGAATGTTGCTCCAAAAGGAATCTGTGGCAGTGCGCTGGTAGATGCTGTTGCTATTTTCAGAGAAATAGGCTTAATTGACATGTTCGGCAAAATTATTTCAGAAGAAAGCAGCATTAATATCAGCGGAAATGTACATTTAACTCAAAAAGATATCCATGAATTTCAATTGGCAAAAGCCGCTATAGCTGCCGGATTAGAAATTTTGTGTAAAACGCTGTCCATTCAATCATCCGATTTACAGGATATTTATATTGCAGGAGCCTTTGGCAATTATATCAATTTGCGTAATATTGCACAAACAGGAATGATTGAATTCCCCTGTGAGAAAATACGTAAAATGGGAAATACCGCTTTAATAGGAGCCAAGATGTTTTTATTCTCAGATGATGAGGTAATCAAGAATATCCTTTCTAAGACCAGCCACATTAATCTGGAGCGGGATCCTTGTTTTCAGGATATTTATGTCGACAAAATGATGTTTTCATAAAAAATGAACACCAAACAAATAAATACCTTTACACTCAGATTATCTGATTTACAGCTGGATTTGAACGAGATATACCGGAATCTGGGTTATCGCGATCATAAACCGGAAGCACATATCATGCAAATAGTCGATGATATGCTTGTTTACGCCAATGAAATTTGTCGCCCGAGAGTTGGTTATACTTTTTTTGATAAAACAAGTATTGAAGGTCATTTTGTTACTATCAATGACGTCCCCATGAAAACCGGACAATTAATTGCCGGATACATGTTGCCGGCAAGAATCATCGCTGTATTTGTGGCAACTGCCGGTCAGGAATATGATGAATACTTGCATAAGCTTAAAGGAGAAGACATAGTAACAGAATTCTTTGCAGATGCCATTGGTTCCGAGATTGCCGAAGCAGCCGTTCATTATGTCACTCAGCTGATTGGCCAGGAAGCAACAAAATTAAAACTCCAGACATCTAATTCCTACAGTCCGGGGTATTGCGGTTGGCATGTTCGTGAACAAAAACAATTATTTTCTCTTTTGCCTGATAATCCATGCGGTATTAAGCTGAACAGTTCCAGTTTGATGTATCCCGTAAAATCGGTAAGCGGCATCATTGGTTTAGGTATTGGAATTGAGCAGACTCCTTATGCTTGTGAGATTTGTGGTTTGAAATCATGTTTTAAAAGAAATATATTCAAAAAAGATTACACTGAGTAATATAATTCTTGTATAGGATGTTATCTTCTAATCACTTGACCCTTACTCCACAATGATATTCTTTCCCAAGAATCACTCTATTACAATTGAATTTTATATATTTGTAACGCCTTAAATAAGCTACAAACACCTTGCAGAATAAAGAATAAAATAAAGATGAAAAATATCACACGTCAAATAACGCCATTAACGAATAACGACTTCTTTGTCGTTTTATATCATCCTAATGCCTGTTTCGACTACCCTACTCATCACCATCCTGAGTATGAACTGAATTACGTGGAAAACGCAACGGGAAAACGAATAGTTGGGGATTCTATGCTAAAATATGAGGACGTTGATTTGGTATTGGTCGGACCAGACCTTTATCATTCATGGAAAAGCGATACAGAGCGGGCAGAATTAGTTGTTACGATTCAGTTTCATAGTAATTTATTCCCTGCAAATTTTCAAAACAAGAAAATGTTCAGCACGATTAATGACATGCTGAAAAAGTCAGAACGGGGTATCGAATTCAGCAAGGAGACCATTCATCTTATTGCTCCGAGATTAAAAACCTTAATTCACGAGAAAGGGTTCTATTCTTTCATCGAGTTTCTTACTATTTTATATGAATTATCAATCTCGGCAGAACAAAAGGTTTTGTGTAGCCAATCATTTAGTCCTGAATTGGACATGTTTAAAAGCAGGAGGATAAAATTAGCTTGTGACTATATAAACAAAAATTACCAAGACAAAATTACATTACACGAAATTGCTCAATTAACAAACATGACAGAAACTTCTTTTTGTCACTTCTTTAAAAAACGGACATACAAATCTTTTGTCGATTATATCAACGATGTAAGAATAGGACACGCCTCTGTACAATTAATTGAATCGACCAAGTCAATTTCAGAGGTTTGCTATGATTGTGGATTTAATAATATCTCCAATTTTAATCGTATTTTTAAGAATAAGAAAGGTGTTACTCCGACTGATTTCAGGAAGTATAACCAACAGCAGATTCAAAAATATTAGTATCCGGTTTTTAATCTTTCCTTTTCAGCTTTTCATATACCTTCGAATACAGCGGTGTCGGTATACCGTGCTTTTGACCGAGCCTGACCACAACACCCATCAGCGTTTCAACTTCGGTGCGCCTGCCGGCGAGGTAATCGCTGTTCATTGAAGAAGTGCTACCGGCAGGAAGACTGCCACCATATTTCAACATATCTTCTATAATGCCTTCATAAAGTCCGACTCCTTCAGCCTCAGAAATAGCAAACAATTCCCGCATGATTTCCAGATAGAGCGGCTTCTTATCTTCATCCCAAACCAGACTCCTGAAATCGGTATTCAGATACGTAGTGAGTGTAGCAGTAGTTGAAATAAAAAAAAACTTGCGCCAGATGGCTTTGATAATTTCGTCTTTTCTAATAGCCTCAATTCCAGACTTTAAAAATAAATCCTCAATAAAAAACAATTGTTCAGAAACCTTCTTTTCATGTCCGAAATGCATGAAATGCACATTACCTGAATCTTCAATAATTCCGGGAGCTGTGAGGCGCGTAATGATATATACACAACCATACCAAATCTCATTATAAGGAAAGAAAGCTCTCAGTCTGGCTGTATTATCAATACCATTCAGTAAGGGCAATATGATCGTCTCAGGTGCAACCATGGGTTTAATTTGCTGCATGGTAGCATCTAAATCATAACTTTTGGTAGCCAACACGATATAATCAGCTTTTCCAATCTCTTCCACCTTATCGGTTGCAATAGCAGGGTGCGTCACGAAATGCCGGTGTTCATCGCTCACCTGCAGACCATTTTCGCGAATAGCCTCAAGATGGGCGCCCCTTGCAACGAAACAGACTTCGATATCAGGCTTATCTTCAGCATAATGCGAAACTAATCCGCCATAATAACCACCTACTCCACCTAATCCGACAAATACAATTTTTGTTTTAGCTTTTAATAATATTCCCATATTTGCGTGATATAATATTAATCTCCATCATAACAACTATTTACCAACAGGAGCTTGATACAACTCATTATAATT
>JAVEVB010000092.1:0-9769 GCA_034005265.1 Lentimicrobium sp. | reverse complement strand
TACAGAAAATGATAAATGAATCCGGCCCTGAAATCCTTAGCCGCACGGCTGTAGTGCTGGCCGACGAATCCCTGCTCATCCCTTTGCTGAATGCCATCCCTCCCGAAACTGGTCAATTTAACGTAACAATGGGCTTCCCGCTAACACAGGCACCGTTGTATGCTTTGTTTGACGGCATCCTCGAAATGCACATAAATGCATCGACAGATCAGGACGGGAACTGCACATTCTACCACAAGCACCTGCTGGAAGTGCTACAGCACAGCCACATGCAACACATGGCGCCACATGCAGCCATACGGGAAGTACTGAAACATATCCGCAATATGAAACGTGCGTTTATCGGAATCACCCATCTGGGAAGCGTGAAACAAGGCAATGCTTTCATGCCAATTGTGCTGCCCCTGATGCAAAAAACCGAAAAAGCAGCCACCCTCATTCGATTGCTTCAGGATTTTGCCGAAAAATTAAAAACTGCCCTTAACACCAAGGCCGGTGGAAACAATCTGCAAGTAAGTCCCGAAGCTGAAATGCTTTACAACATTGCCGTAATCCTTAAGCGATTGGAAACATTGTCGGCCGAAGCTGGCCTGATGGAATCGCCGCAAACGCTGCACACGCTGTTCAGGGAAGCGGCCCAAACCATGCCGGTGGCCTTTTATGGTGAACCGCTCAAAGGCATTCAGGTGATGGGCATGTTGGAAACCCGTACCCTCGATTTTGAGAACATCATTATGCTGTCGGTAAACGAAGATAAGCTCCCTTCCGGAAAAAGTTTCAACAGCTTTATCCCCATCGATATACGAGGTAATTTTGGCCTGCCAACGCATCACGACCAACAGGCAGTTTATGCCTATCACTTTTACCGCTTATTGCAACGGGCCAAAAACATATGGCTACTTTACGATTCGGAAGCCGATGGTCTGGGGGGAGGCGAAAAAAGCAGGTTTATCAGCCAGATTATGCAGGAATTGCCCTCCTACAGCCCGCTGAATATCATTACTGAAGTCAGTCCGCTGATGGATTCTACCCATGCGCCACCCAAAGATTTAATCATCCCGAAGGATGAAACAGTGATGGCCCGGTTGCTCGAAATGGCAGAAAAAGGCTTATCGCCCACCACCATGAACCAATACCTGAATTGCCCAATGCGCTTCTACTTTTCAAGTGTACTGAGGCTGGGCGAAACCGATGAAGTTGAAGAAACCATCGACTTCAGGACACTTGGAACTGCCGTGCATGAGGTTATGCAGCGTTTTTATGAACAATATATTGGCAGTTTCCCGCCTGAAATCGCCTATAAGGAAGCCGTTGTAAATGTTGAAACATCTATTGCAGTTGCCATGAACAAGCATTACCCCGGAGGTGACACCTTAACGGGACGAAACCTGCTGATTGTGAAAGTGGCCGAAACCTGGCTGAAACGATACCTGAAAATGGAAGCTGAAGCCCGTTACCGCCCCGAAAACGGAGACCACATTATTGCCTTGGAAAAAGAACTTAACCATACCCTGAAAATCAATTTCAACCATCAAACACTGGCAGTAAATTTAACAGGCAAGGCCGACCGTATTGACCGCGTAAATGGCATTACACGCGTAATTGATTACAAAACGGGCAATGTAAATGCATCGGATTTAAAGAAAAACCCCGATGCGGTTTTCAACAATGAAAAAGAAACCCTTCCCGAAAAGGCCTTTCAGCTTTACTTTTACCTGCTGATGTCGCTGCATACCCCCGGTATTGCTACGGATGCCGAAAGTTTGAGTGCCGGCATCATTACCTTCAGAAAATTAAATGAAGGTTACCTTTCGCTCAACATTCAGAAAATGACCACTGCCGAAGCCATGGAGGAATTTGAAACCCTTTTGAAAGGTACGCTGGAAGAAATATATGACCCTGCAATACCTTTTGTACGCACCGATCACGAAAAACGCTGTAAAAACTGTCTGTTTAAGGTGATTTGCGAGCGGGATAACGACAAGGGAGATTGGTAAAGAAAATGTCTGAAATCTAAATTTTAAGTTCAAAGTTGCCTGCCGGTGGCTGAATTCCAGCGGCAGGTCAGGGTTAAAAATGATTAATTCCAATAATTCTGAAAAATATTTTTTGAAGGGCTTGTAGAATTGATAAATGTGCTTATCTTTGCGCTCTCATTTACGAGATAGTTCTTCTGAATATTGGTCCGGTAGTTCAGTTGGTTAGAATACGTGCCTGTCACGCACGGGGTCGCGGGTTCGAGTCCCGTCCGGACCGCTTAAAGCTCCTCAAAAGGGAGCTTTTTTCATTTTCACCTCATAAAGGTTCGATCGTGCCGGTCATCTCGTCTTTTGGGACGAGACGGGTTCGAGTCCCGTCCGGACCGCTTAAAGCTCCTCAAAAGGGAGCTTTTTTCATTTTCACCTCATAAAGGTTCGATCGTGCCGGTCATCTCGTCTTTTGGGACGAGACGGGTTCGAGTACCATCCATTACGAAACTATAGCTCCTCAAAAGGAAGCAAAATAATATTTCCTATTATTTACTATCTTCACACTCTAAAACGAGCTTACGTATCGGCATAAAGTGTCATAATACTTTCTACTAAAAAACTCAAACAACGGAGCTTTTCCATTATGCATTATACCTACATTCTATACTCTTCATCTAAAGATATTTACTATAAAGGTAGCTCTTCACTCCCTGAACATAGATTGTGGGAGCACAATAATGATAAAAGCAGTTATACAAGTGGGAAAGGACCATGGACAATGGTTTATAAAAAAGCTTACGAAACAAAACGCGAGGCCCTGATAGAAGAAAAAAGAATAAAAAGACTCAACCGGAAATCCATTGAATCTTTAATAAATAATTCACCACCTGACATAAAAACAATCATTGGATAGAATACGTGCCGGTCATCTCGTCTTTCGGGACGAGACGGATTCGAGTACCATACATACCGCAAATAGACATGATATAAGCCTGTATTTCATTGAATTACAGGCTTTTTATTTTGATAGATACAACATAGGTACAACATTTGCAAAATCACCCAATTTTTCCATTTAATAATCTGAGGTAGATAGAATACGTACCGGGTTCAAGCCTAAGAAACTATCACGCAACATAGCTCCTCAAAAGGGAGCTTTTTTTCTTTTTATTCCTCTGGAGGTTGGATCGTGCCGGTCATCTCGGCTTTCGGGACGAGACGGATTCGAGGACCATCCATACCGCCAATAGACAAGATGAAAGCCTGCTATTCAATAAATTGCAGGCTTTTTCTTTTCGCAGGAATGACATTTGCGGATATCGTTGATTTTAGTCGGTTTTAGAATCGAAATACACTTCACCCCCAGCTATAATTTTCAACCCAGGCGAGAATTGTAAATCTTATCTGTTTACTGCTGGCTTTACTTGGCGATAATTAATTTATGTGTTATCTGTTCGCTGGAAGTTTCCAGAGAGATAAAATAAACACTACCATTCATTAAGCTATTCATGTTTTCTGTATAATGGTTCCGCCCAACTTTTAGGTCAGTCAGTAAGATTTTATCAATTAAAGCACCCTTAGCATCAAAAATGGATATGGTAACCTCTTCTTCGACAGATAAATTGAATGAGATGTTTAGCACTCCATCCGTCGGATTTGGATAGATGATCAGATTGCGTAAACTTTTGCCAGCACTCATTAAATTGTCAACAGAAACAGCAACTGGCTTTTTAATAAAGACTTTTAATATCTGAGTATATGCATCGCTTTGTGTACCATCATTTATGAAAAATATATTGGGCTCAGAGCTGCTGATTCCTCCAAAAATATAACCTATTAATGCGCTATCGGTTGTAATGTAGTCTAGTTTAAATACATCGTTGTTAAAATGAGGAAAGTCTGAATTTGGAATGAATTCTGCACCTGCACCCAATAGTGCTGGCATTTCTATAGGCAATTTATATTCCGCCATATCTCCATTCGTATCTCTGCTTACTCTTGCAATCGTATTTACAAAGGGAACATTGTCATCCTGTACCAGGGTGCCGGCATTGTCATAAAATTGTGCGATACCTCCGAAAAACACGGTGTGCATTTCATTATCTATCTCTGAATACATTGGCAAAACCGGACAATGATAATGATTGTAATATTGCTGGAATGTATTATTAACAGTATATCCATCAGTATCTACTGTTACTGAATTTAAAAATGGCAAATCTGCAGCGTGTTGAAAAACGCCTGAAAACATGGTAATTCCCTGATTCCCATTTGGAAAAATCTGCGATTCAGCATTATAATCTCTTCTATGTAAATTAACCGTATCGAAATGAGGCGTTAAATGGGTAATTGTCATTACTGAACCATCATCTGATAAATTGAACTTCCTGATTGAATTGGTATATTCCTGAATAAATCCAGGTCCACTATTGGGACCCATTGGGTTATATTTCCCTATAAATTTTTGTCCACCCAATAAAAAATAGGTGTCTTCTATTTTTTTTAATCTCCCACCTGTCACCTGAAATTGCGGATCTGTAATTTGTCTGAAAAATCCAGAAAAACCTGTATTGTTGATTACCGCATTTATTACATCAGGAACTTTTATCGCGGTTAAATTACTGTAGGTGGTGTGGTCGGCAGTTGTGGCACTATATCCATATCCTCCAATGAAATATAAGTATTCATCTTCCTGATAGAATTCCATATTTGTGGAGCTCAATTGTTCCTGAATGGAAGTAGGTAATGAAGTAAGTGGTGCTGTCCATTTTTGCTGACTCACAGGATCTATTACTATGAGTTGATTGTTATGACCAGCAATATCAAAAGATGCCCAGGGTTGCCTTTGGTGCAGGCCATCCAACCTGCCTCCAACAATAAGCCATTTGCCATCATATTGGCCAAAGGCATATGACTGTATACCTCCTAAACCGGGAATGCTAACGGGTTCAATACTAATTTCAAAGGGTACAGTTTGTGCATAGCTATAATTAGAAATTAAAAAAGTTACTACAAGAAGCAGGAATCTGATATTATTAAACATTCGTACAATTTTATTGAGATTGGTTAGCTTATAAAATCCGGAGTATTTACTTAACCACTAACAGACACTATAGTTCATTGACTGCTTATAGAATTGTTGCATCACTATATTCTTAATCAGGAAGTTGCTGGCTGGATTAGCCTGCAATAAAAACTGGCCGGATGAATTGTTTACAGATGACTCATGGTTGATTGCGGAACAGATCGGTCATATGCCAACCAAGTGAGTGCATGTCTTACTTGTTCCAAAAACAACTAATTTCTGCTTTTCTTTATGACTCTGTCTGCTGCTAATTTACCTGTAAGTATAGACATTGGCACGCCTCCCGGACTAAAAGCCCATTGCCCGGCTTGAAAAATTGAAGGAATTGGCGTTACCACCGAACGGTCCGAAAATTGAATTTTATGGACGACTGGTATAGGTTTTTCAAATGACCAACCTGTAATTGCCCCTTCTGAACTGCCAACCCTGTCAGCAATGCTTATAGGTGAGAATGAAAACTGAGAAATCACTTTATCTTTCAACATCGGATAAACCGAATTTGAAATTACATAAAGTACCTGTTTTTCAATTTCCATTTTAAACTCATCATACCAACCGGATTCCTGAACTTTCTTAAACAAATCATATTCGGCAAGGAAACTGATGATTACGGCGGTTTTTCCTGAAGGAACCAAATCAGGATCTTTGAGGCCAGGAATTGATATTTCGTATGTGTTTAGTCTGGTGAACTTATCTAACCACTTAATTATATGGCCCTTATCAACACCCTTCCAATTGGCGAGCAATTCCTGTAACTCCGCCCTGTGTGTTTCACCCATACCGACCTTTGAAGGCGTATAAAAAAAGTGCCCATTTGCAATTTTCCTAAAACTTTCAAGAGGTTCATCTACTTCAAGAAAAATGCTATACACTGAATCACCACCCCGGCTGTCTTTCATTCGTTTTTTTACCTCTTCAAACTTTGCAGCTATTTTTGTCGAAACACCATCTGTTACTGTATTATTGTAAAACGTTTTTAAATCAGCAGCCCAAATAAGATTATTATATACATAAACCGAATTATTTTCGTCCCTCAAACTACTTTTGTCCGCCAGAACTTCAATAATTTTTGTTCCGGTCCTTATTTCACCACCAAATTCAAGGATTTTATCTCTCAGAGCATCAGTAAGCATCCCTACACCTCCTTTAGGGTAGAAATAATCGAGATATAATGAAAAATAACTGAGCGCAAAAAATGTAGGTGTATGCTTAAAAAAGTGCTGTGAAATAATATCCCTGAGTGCCGGATTTTTTATCACTGTTTTTAAGTAATCTTCAACCGGCATATTCATCCGGTTGATTTTTCCAATGGTAAAAATAAATTTGGGTAACCAGGGAAGAAGTTTTTTAAAAATAAATGCTCTGTCGCGTTTTAAGTCTTTAAACACAGGATTCTCTGTGCCATAGAGCACATCCATGTATTTCATAATTTTCCGGATAATTTTCAGCACCTCCTTAATTTCATCTTTGCTTTCCGGATATAATTTTATCAGAAGATTTTTGTACGCTGTTAAACTCTTTAAATCATCTATATGAACAATTTCATTTTCCACACCAACTGAAACGTTGCTCTTCACTACATCGAGTTGAATACCTATATCTGCCAACATGGGGAAAATTATCCCTGCATCTTCCAGCGCCCTCACTCCGGCGTCAAAATGAAATCCATCACGGTTAAATGTATTTACCTGTCCTCCTAGCGCTTTATTTTTTTCAACGAGTAGCACCTTCTGACCTGCACGGGCAAGATATACTGCAGCAGTTAATCCTGCAATACCACCACCAACAATTATTGCATCGTATTTATATTCAATCATATACCTTAAATTGCCTTATGTAATACTTACAATGAATCGACTATTTTATTATCAGTAAATCCACCCATTTCAACACTTTTTTCCCAAAGTGCATAAGCTACTTCAATATCCAGTGCAGGAGGGGTAGGTACTTCTTCAGTAGTCAAGTTGAAAAATTTGCCGTTAACTGTTTTAAGTTCCTCAGAAACGCCAATATAATACAAGGCTTCTGCAGATAACGCTGCAGACTTTAACGTTTTGTCAAAAAAATGCTTTTTAAACCATCGGTAAACTGGTCCATTCTCCTGTCCCGTTTCAGTTTTAACCGCTCCAGGGTGCATGGCATTTATGGTTACACCCGAATGTTGAAATTGCTCCTTAAAAACCAACATTGATAATAGTTGGGCAGTTTTGGCAGAGCCATAACTTTTCAAGCCCGAATAATGACGTATTTCCCAGTTTAAATCATCCAACCTTACTCCCCAAACCGCAAACCGGTGACCTTCAGAGTTCACCAGGATAATTCTTGCGTTTTCCTGGGATTTGAGTTTATCCATCAAAACGTAATTGATGATAAAGGAAGAAAGATAGTGAACCACAAAAACCTTTTCAAACCCATCGGGAGTCAATTCCCTTTTCGTAAGATAAACACCGGCATTATGAATAAGTACATCTATTGGTTGGTTCAGGTTGGCTAACGCTACAGCTGTGGCATGAATATCCCTCAGATTGCTTAAATCAGCCAGTTTGTAATCACAGCTTACGCCAAAATCTTTTTCAATTTCCCTGCATAACGCTTCGGATTTTTCCTGATTACGGTTTATACAAAGTAAGTTGGCTCCTTTAGAGGCATATTTTCTGGCTGTTAAATAACCAATGCCCGATGTAGCTCCGGTGATCACCACAAGTTTGTTGGTAAAATCTCTGTCACAAATATTTGGATGCCGACGATTATTCCTGATCATCGCAAATATGTCAGACCATTGATATTCCTTAATATACTTTGAGATTTTTTTATTCATACCAGCTTTTAACCAAATTTTCGTTTCATAAATCTTCTGTAAGCTTTACCAAATCGTGGAATATTGTCAAAAATATCTCCCCACAAATCGTAATAATCTCTCTGTTCTGTTATTTTCCCTTCTTCATTAATTGTAAGGCGGCTGGAGCCATACATAATTGAATTGGGATATTTTTTGAATCCTATGGTCATTTCCCATTCAAGGAAAATTATATTCTCTTGCATTATTGCATTTACAATATTCATTTTCAAGTCTTTTGAGCGTCTGGTAAGACGTTCCGTCATTGCCTTGAAATCATCCATTCCACGCATTTCCTGAATGGAATCTTTGAAATAAACATCCTTGTCGTAGTATGGAAGTATATGCGACCAGTCGGGCTTACCTTCAGTATTGTATGTTCTGGCCCATAAGTCCCTCACCTTTTCGAGCGACAACCTGTATTCGCTATTATCCTCCTGCGTTAACGTATTTCTATCTTCCATGTACTCTATCAACTAATATTGCAAAAATAACATTCAGATTCGCTTTGAAAGCACTCAATATAATACCTGAAAGCATATTTCAGACGTATCGACATATCTCGTGGCGCAATCCTGTCAAAACTCAAGTCCTCAATAGCTACCGGAATCCACCCTACTTCCCATCCACAATTATTGATGCTGGCTTTTTGGCATCCATAAAAATGAGCTTTGCATTGGGCGAAGTAGCAATGGCTTTGATCATTTCATACTGTAATTGCCTGTCGCTAAGGCCGGTACTAAGAATGGTCTGATAATCGGCGATACCCTGGGCTTCCACCCGCTTGCGCTCAGCTTCCTGCGTTTCCTTTTGTAATACAAAAGTCATTTTTTGCGCCTCCTGCTCGGCATTTATTTTTGATTCTATGGCGGCCTTAACGGATTCGGGTAAAGTAAGGTTGCGCACCAGAAGTTGTTCAAGCACCAATCCACGGGCTTTGAAATCATTTTCTATAGAAGTAAATATCTTCGCCTGAAATTCATCCCTTTTGGTGGAGTACAGCGCCACCGCATCGTAATACACGGCATTGTCCCTGATTTTGGTGCGGCATACAGGCCGGACAATGGTGTTTTTATAGTCCGTACCCAGTTGCTGCAAAATGCGGGGAGCTTCATTGGGGATCACTTTATAAAGCACGGTAAGGTCAATAACCACTTCCAACCCATCGGCTGAAAGCACCCGGATGGCATCATCGGAAGATTTATCGCCCTCATCAGAAACCCCTGACATGGTATAATTCTGGGTGCGGATATCGAAAGTAACCACTTCGGCCAGCGGATTGATGATGTTCAATCCACTCTCAAGGGTGTTGTTGTTGACCTTGCCAAAGAGTTTCTGCACGCCGACCTGCCCCGGCTCAATCTGATAAACAGAAGCATAGGCGATACCTGCGATAATAATCACAATGCCAACGATTCGAATGGTTCCAAGGTATTTTTTAAACTGCGGATCCGTCTTGGCCAGGACTATGCCTGCCAAAAGTACGATTATACCAACTACTATTATGGTCATATTAAAAGGGTTTAAAAGGTTTTTGATTAAGCTTTAAACGGTAAATGTAATCAAACAAATGAAACATACATCAATAAGTACCCGAAAATAGCTTCTCATTTTACTTTCCCAACATTTACCGTATAAAACTGTTATTAATTTTCACTAATGACCTATAAAAAAATAGATTCTTTCGCTCCATTGCATTTCGCTCAGAATGACAGCGAATTAAGTTGACAGTGGTCGTAGGATGGGGTGGTTTGGCGGTGCTGCCGCCAAACCACCCCATCCAACGACCCAAACCTACAAAAGCCTGTCATTCCGATGCCGCATTTTGCGGGAGAGAAATCTTAACAATTTTACCCGGCCACTACTGATTAATTTTCC
>JAVEVB010000091.1:0-9893 GCA_034005265.1 Lentimicrobium sp. | reverse complement strand
TTGAAGGCATCTTCCCTGCAATATAGAAAAAAATATCAAAAGAAAAAATCGAATTGGAATATTAGCAACAACTCATTATATTTGCACCCTCAAAAAGGATCCTCCTTCGCTGAAGCTACGGAGGACAAAGGGCGAGATAGCTCAGATGGTTAGAGCGCATGATTCATAATCATGAGGTCGGGGGTTCAATTCCCCCTCTCGCTACAAAGGGAAGCCCGGCACGCAGTGCCAGGGCTTTTTGTTTCAGGATGGAGCTGCAAGCTTGCTTGCAAGCGACAGGATGAAACAAAAAGCCCTGAGACACGCGCAGCATGTCGGGCTTCCCGTTGTTAAGCACCCCCTAAAGGAATCGCCACAGGCAATTCCCCCTCTCGTTACACAGATAATCAGGCAGTTATTAGATAAAAACTATGACTGTCTTTTTTATTTGAACACACAATCGAATACACAGAATTTTTTTTTGTGGTTTATTTGTCATAAAAAGAAAGAGCGTCCTCAAACAGTCCGAGCCTTCTGAGGGAGTTTGAAATCCTCCTTTCATCCCAGCCAAGGATTCAGTAGATAATTGCATATGCCGGTCGCTTTAACCACATTCTGCCGGAAACCTAACATTTCTATATTTGTCTATAAATCATACGATTAATTCTGGTGTGAAGTGGCCAATTTTTACTAGCGACAGGTGGTAAAGGTCTGCGGCTTTTCCACTGGAAAAGCCTATAATTATATTACAAATAGTTTGGTTATTTTCTTTTTATCCTAAAATTTCTTAAATTTGATAGAGTGAGAGTAAAGATTCATGGGTGATTATATATTCCTTGTTTAATCAGTATGTTAACTAGCACGCAGGAGAGTTTTCCATACGATCATAAATTCTTGATAAAATATTGTTAAGATATTCCAGAAATGTCAGAATCAATAGAAAAAGGGGAGGAGGAGTACCTTGCACATTCATATAACTCAAGAAATTTGGGTCATTTACTACGGGATCATTTGGAAGGAGTAGCTTCCAGAATGGAATCATTTGATCCTGACCCTGATTATCTGGATTTGTTCAGAATTACCGGCCTGCTTCATGATTTCGGCAAGTATCAAACATCTTTTCAGAAGTACCTTCGGGAAGGCGGTCGCAGAGGAAGTGTGCCTCATTCGGCTTGGGGAGCATTTCTGGCTTTACAATATAAACTCTATGAAGCTGCTTTTGCAATTGATGGTCACCACAAAGGATTACCGGATAAAGCGGATTTAAAGGACGATTGTGATGCACTTATGAATTCAAGCGATGAATTTCGAGATACAGGGAAGGATTTGCTTCTGAATGACATGAAGTTAGGAGAGGATGACTTTATAGTTACTCCCTTCCAAATAAAACAATCAGAAAGGGAATTACTGATCAGGTATATATTCAGCGCTTTAACCGATGCTGACTGGCTCAATACCGAAGAACATTTCAATAGTGAAATATCCACACAACGAAAGGCCCCTGATTTTAATGCTGATATATTGATTGAAAAACTAGAGGAGGAAATTGCAAGGAAAAGCAAAGAAGGAAATATAAACCAGTTACGTAATAAGGTAAGGGATTTTGCTGTGTCAAAAGCGCAAGACTGTATTAGTTTTTATTCTATGGCCTTACCTACAGGTATGGGAAAAACCCTGGCGTCCATGAGCTGGGCTTTACGCCATGCGAGGCACAATAATCTTAAAAGGGTAATCATAGTACTACCATTTATAAGTATTATTGACCAAACCGCTAAGGAGCTTAAGCGCATCTTTGGCGAGGAAATGGTTTTGGAGCATCACTCCAACTTCAATGAGGATGAATTGGCAAACAACGAAATTGCAAGCGAAAATCATTCATACGACGACTATGCAAAAAGGCTGGCTACAGAAAACTGGGATTTTCCCATCATTGTGACCACTTCAGTACAGTTTTTCGAATCGTTATTTGCCAATAAACCATCACGCTGCCGCAAGGTACATAGCATTGCCCAATCAGTAGTCATTTTCGATGAAGTACAAACTTTACCTAAGGAATTGGTTTTATCCACATTGTCGATGTTACGTAATGTTCAAAAGATAATGGGAACTTCATTCTTGTTTTGTACAGCGACATTGCCTGCCTTTGGAAAAACCGATAAATTTAACGGTATTGAAAATATAGTTTCGCTTGTCGAGAATCCAAAAGAAGTTTTTGATGCAACCAAACGCATTAAGTATTCACCAATAAACCATTATCAACCAGTCACCATTTCGGAATTGGCAAACCTGGTACTGGAAAAGGAAATATCATCTCTAAATATTTTTAATACTAAGAAACAGACATTTTTGTTCTATGATGAAATCAGAAATAAAGCAGGTTTCAGGGCTTTTCATCTTTCAACAGGTATGTATCCTGTACATCGGAAACGAGTGATTGACAATATCCGCGAATGTCTCAAAAACAAAGAAAATATAGTAGTCGCCTCTACACAATTGATTGAGGCTGGAGTTGATTTTGATTTTCCCTGTGTTTATCGTGAAATTGCACCGCTAGAGTCTATTATTCAGTCGGCCGGACGTTGTAACAGGGAGGGTAAAATGCGCAATCCGGGAGAAGTGTATATTTTTTCATTGAAAGAAAGACCAGGGCCAATGAAACAATATTACTCACTTGCTGATTTTGCAAACACCTTATATAACGGCAAAGAGGAATTGTTATTTGAACATGATTTTTTCAGTGAGTATTATCGAAAAGCTTTTCAGTTGTTTATCCCGGAAGATAAGTATAACATTGAAAAAAACCGGCAGGACTTTAATTACAAAAAAGTCGCAGAGTCATATCATCTTATTGACAATGTCACAACCCCGGTATTTATTTTATGCGATGAAAGTAGGGATTTGTACGAAAGTATTCGCTATAAACCTCACTTATCCCGTAATGACTACAGGGCTATGCAGCAGTATTCGGTACAAGTTTATGACCACTTTGTAAAAGACAATATCGGGAAATTAGGCCGTGAACCGCAGGGATACTGGTTATGGCATGGTGATTACAGCAACGAATACGGCATAAGTACTGAAAATCCGCTTCTGATTTCCTGATCACTAAAATAATCAAATAATATGCTAGACAATGAAATAGTAAGGATTAAAGTATCAGGCGAATTTGCCTGTTTTACACGTCCTGATTTAAAGGTTGAACGCATGACTTATCCCTGTATGACACCCTCTGCAGCCCGTGGTGTGCTCGACTCAATACTCTGGAAACCGGAGTTCCAATGGTGGACGCATCGGATATTAATATTAAAACCAGTAAGTTTTTTCTCGGTAAAGAGAAACGAATTGAAAAACAAACAATCTGAGAAACCTATTGAAATTGATTTGATTGGTAAAGATGGCAAACCAGTTCACCGAGCACAACGGCACAGTATAGTTTTGCGAGATGTAGAATATATTATTGAAGCCTCGGTATATCAAAAGAAATTTGACCCGGCAAATCCGCCAAAAAAATATGCTGAGATGTTTAAACGCAGGGTAAAGAAAGGCCAGTGCTGGCGCAGGCCTTATTTAGGTACACGCGAGTTTGCTGCCGAATTCTCAATTCCAGACGGCAGTGAACAGCCTATAAGCGATACCATTCCTATTGGGAGCATGTTGTTCGATATTTTTTATGATGAAAAGGGAAATCCCTCACCTCTTTTTTTCTACGATGTCGCTGTTGTTAATGGCATATTGGAATGCCCGCAAGCCGAAAATGAAAAAATGATGCAGGCAACACACCTTCGGCCCGATATGGACAACGAGGTTTCAGCAGTTATATATAGTTACAATCTTTCAGAAGAAAAGGAGGCCATACTATGATTAAGGAACTTGCTGAATTCGGAAAGCGAATAAGAACAGATATAGACAATTTAGAAGATGCTCTTGAATTTGAACACATTGATCTTATTATTGAGATATCCAAAGAAGGAGCTTTTAGAAATATTTATGCTACTGAAAAAGACACAAGAGTGGAAGATGTTATCAGAACTGAAGATGCAGGTCGAACTAGTGGGATATTACCCAGATTATTGGTTGATAATGCTCAATATGTATTAGGCTTCCCTGAAAACAAGAAAAGATCCATTGAGTGTAATCAGAAGTTTGTAAAAAAACTTTACGAATATTTAAATATTAAAGACCTTGAACCTGTTTTTGAATTCTATCAAAAGGAATCCGGACTTAAGGCAGCTTATGAAGATTTTAGTTTTAAAGTAAAAAACAAGCAGATAGACGAAAAAGGAAATATTGCTTTTTTGATTGCTGATGATAATAAATTTCTTCATGAAAATACGAATGTTTATAAGGCAATAATTGAAAAATATAAAAAGGAAGAGGCTTTAAGAAAAGGCACTGACAATATTAAATGTTCTGTTTGTGGAGAGACAGACTATAGGACGAAAAATGTTTCAGTTCATGGAGTAGTTAAAAGAGTGCCCGATGGTCAACCGGCCGGTTGTAGCCTGATTTCATATAATGCTGACTCGTTTGAATCATATGGATTTAAGGGAAATGACAATTCGACAATCTGTACCCACTGTATTAAGAACTATATTATTGGATTAAACTGGTTGCTGAATAATGGTTCAGAGGTATTGTCAGAACAAAACGGAAAAACAAAACCAAAGTTTATGCCCACTAACCGTAAAAATTTTGGTTCTGATACAGCCATGGTTTTTTGGACACGAGAGCCCGAAGCGCTTGATGAAATGAATTGGTTCGATAAACCCGACGCCGGGCGCGTGGCCAACCTTATTGAATCTGTTGCCAGTGCCAAAAACAAAGTGGCAACAAATCTACAAACCAACCTGTTTTATTCGCTCACCCTTTCAGGTGCGGCAGCACGAATTGCCATCAGGGACTGGATTGAAATAAGTCTCGATGAATATAAACAAAATATTGCATTGTGGTTTGAAGATACGGCTATTCGGGCATACGGGGAAAAAAGGTATTTTCCGCTTTATGTGCTTGCCAGAGCAGCGCATAATACCAAGTCCGATACTGATCCAACAAATTCGCGTATTGCAACTCAACTTTGGAATGCTGCCCTTAAGAATGCGGTGCCATCCTTATGGATACTTACCGCAGTTCTAAAAAGGATCAGGTTTGTCGAACAAACGACAGATGGTCAACCTAATAGAGATTCTGTTACCCCTGAAAGAGCTGCCTTATTAAGATTCGTATTAAACAGGAATAATAAAAATGGAGGTTATATGATCAAAGAACAAAACGATCCGAACGATAAGAGTTCGGCAATTGTATGCGGAAAAATTTTCGCTGTGATGGAAAGTATTCAGCGAGCCGCTTTAGGCAAAGAAATTAACGCGGGTATAAGAGAGCGTTTTTTCTCTTTTGCGTCAACCAGTCCGGCTCCGGCTTTTGGGAGGCTTATGAAATTGTCACAAAATCACATTTCAAAATTAAAACACGAGAAGCCTGGGTTAGCGATTACTCTTGATAAGCAACTACAGGAGTTATGCAGTCTTATATATGATTTCCCTCCAATCTTTTCACTTGAAGAACAAGGACAATTTGCTCTTGGTTATTATCATCAAAAGCAAGAAGATTATGATAATTATAAAAACAATAAAGAAATGCAATCATTAATAGAAAATTATAAGGAGGAATAATAATATGGAAAACAGTGCAATAAAAAATCGCTACGATTTTGTTTTTCTTTTCGATGTAAGAGACGGAAACCCCAACGGAGACCCCGACCAGGCTAATTTGCCGCGAGTGGATGCTGAAAACCAGGAGGGCCTGGTTACGGATGTTTGTATTAAAAGAAAAGTGAGAAACTATGTGCAATTAAAGCATCTCTTAAATTCGCCATTCGATATCTTTATACGACAAGGAAATATTCTTGCTCCTATAATTGACAAAACAGAGGGAGATATACCTCAGGTACGTCAAGAAAAACTATGTAAAAAGTATTATGATATTCGTACGTTTGGAGCTGTACTAAGCGTTGGCGAAAAGGGTGCAGGAACGGTACGAGGCCCTGTACAATTTACTTTTTCCCGTTCGGAGGACAGAATTTACCAAGCAGAACATTCAATTACACGTTTGTGTGTTACGACAGAGAAGGAGGCAAAGGCTCAAGAAAAAAGAGAAAATGCATCAACCTTTGGTCGTAAGTCTACAATTCCTTATGCTTTATACCGCATGCACGGTTTTATATCGGCAGTTGATGCCCAAAAATCAGGTTTCAATGATGAAGATATAAATCTTCTATGGGAAGCTCTAATCAATGCTTTTGAACACGATCGTGCTGCCGCCCGCGGAGAAATGAACTTTCGTGAACTCATCATTTTCAAACACGCCAATCATTTGGGGAATGCCCGTTCAGGAGAATTATTCGATCTGGTAAAAATTGAAAAGAAGGTTGATTTACCTAGAGAGTGGAGGGATTATTCAGTTACACCTGAGGAGGAAATTAAAAAGAAACTGCCTCAGGGGATAGAGCTAACTATAAAGCTTTAATCCTTACTTTCGATGGCAAAAGTGATAAAAATTGCAAAGAACGAAGGTCTCAACGAAATCCTCCTCTACACCACACCTAACGGAAAGGTAAAGGTTGAAATTTATCTGCAGGATGAAACCGTATGGCTTTCGCAGCAGAAGATTGCTGATTTGTTCGGGGTGGACAGGAGTGTGGTAACCAAGCATCTGTTAAATATTTTCGCACAAGGTGAATTAAAGAAAAGAGCAACTTGTGCAAATTTTGCACAAGTTCAAACTGAGGGGGCAAGACAGGTTACCAGGAATATTGAATTTTACAACCTTGATGCCATTATATCAGTGGGGTACCGGGTGAACAGCATTCAGGCAACCCATTTCAGGATGTGGGCTACCGAAAGACTAAAGGAATACATCATCAAGGGGTTTACCATGGATGATGAACGTCTGAAAAATCCCGGCAATATTTTCGGAAAGGATTATTTTGAGGAGCAGCTTGCCCGCATCCGAGACATCCGTAGCAGCGAGCGGCGTTTTTACCAGAAGATCACCGATATTTATTCACAATGCAGTGCCGATTATACTGTAGATGCACAAATTACAAAAGACTTTTTTGCTACGGTTCAAAACAAGCTTCATTGGGCCATCACAGGACAGACTGCTGCAGAAATCATAGCGACAAGAGCTGACAGCGCCAAACCAAATATGGGACTTACCCATTGGAAAAATGCCCCTAAAGGGGCAATTCGTAAAACAGACATTGTTGTTGCCAAAAATTACCTGAATGAACAGGAACTGGATGGTTTGAACAGGATTGTTGGCATGTACCTCGATTATGCCGAAAATCAGGCGAAGAAAGGGGTTGTGATGTTTATGAAAGATTGGGTGAGGAAACTTGATGCATTTCTGAAATTTAACGAAGAGGCGGTATTGCATCATCAGGGAAAAATATCGCATGAGGTGGCCCTGACACTTGCAGGAGAAGAATTTGATAAGTACAGTATTCTACAGGAAAAACTTTTTGAGTCGGATTTTGATCAGGAGCTCAAAAAGCATGGCTTACGCAAGACCAAATAGGGAACTTATGTACAGCGAAGATGAGTTGTTAATGCTATCCGGAATGCAACATATTGCTTTTTGTGAAAGGCAATGGGCGCTGATCCATATTGAACAACAATGGGCAGAAAATGTATTGACCATTGAAGGTCAGTTTCTTCATGAGAGGGTTAATGATCCCTTTGAAGATGAATCAAGAAATGATATCATGACATGGAGATCTCTCTATCTGACTTCTTACAGGCTTGGGCTTTATGGACGTTCTGATGTTGTCGAACTTGTACGAGTGACCGGCAATGTGACTGATACCATTTCAATAGACAAAAAACACGGCAGGTGGAAATTGGTACCTGTGGAATACAAAAGGGGAAAGCCAAAACCTGATGAATGTGATGAAGTCCAGTTATGTGCCCAGGCAATGTGTCTGGAAGAAATGTTCAATGTGAACATTAATGAAGGGCACCTGTACTATGGCACTGTCAGGCGCCGGAACCTGGTAAATTTTACAAGTATGCTCAGGGAACAGGCAGAACATCATGCAACAAGAATGCATGAGCTATATTCTAAACACACAACACCTCCGGCAGAATTTAAACCTCGTTGCCGGTCCTGTTCCCTGAGAGACATCTGTCTTCCCGGAACTATGGATAATTCAGTTTCAGCTTCAGGGTATTTAAGACAGGTCCTGGATTTTTAGTGAAATTATAACCAACGATATGCGCAAGCTTCTCAATACCTTATATGTAACAAATCCTGATGCCTATCTGTCAAGAGATGGTGAAAATGTCGTCGTAAGGGTTGCTGAAACTGAAAAATTCAGGATCCCGGTACACAATATTGAAGGAATAGTTTGTTTCGGATATCCGGGCGCCAGCCCTTCATTAATGGGGTTATGTGCTGAACGGAATATCGGGCTTAGTTTTCTGACAGAGAACGGAAGATTCTGGGGACGAGTTTCGGGTCCTGTCAGAGGAAACGTTTTATTGAGAAGAGAACAATTCAGGATGGCGGATGATGCCGATACTGCACTGGATATAAGCAGGTTAATTGTTGCCGGTAAAATTGCTAACTGCCGTAATGTTTTACAAAGGGCAATCCGCGATCATGGTAATGAGGTTAATTCACAAGTATTGACCGATGCGTCGGTATCTCTGGATATACGCCAGAAACAAGCGCTCAGAGCAGAGAATATGGATTCATTGCGAGGAACTGAAGGTGATGCTGCAAATTCATATTTCAGGGTATTCAACCATCTGATTATCGCACAGAAGGATGATTTTGTTTTTAACGGCAGATCACGGAGACCTCCCAAAGACAGGGTTAATGCTTTGTTATCATTTGTGTACGCGTTACTTGCACACGAAACAGAGTCGGCTCTTGAAAGTGCAGGCCTTGATCCTTACGTGGGATTTCTTCATACTGCAAGACCCGGAAGGGCAAGTCTTGCCCTGGATTTGATGGAAGAATTCAGGCCGTATCTGGCAGACAGGTTGGTGCTCACTTTAATAAACAGAAAGCAGGTAAGTGCAAAAGGTTTTAAGGAGAGGGAAGAATCCGGGGTGATCATGGATGATGAAACAAGGAAGGAAGTTATTTCTGCATGGCAGAAAAGAAAGCAGGATGAAATACAGCATCCTTTCCTGAAGGAATCAGTACCCATTGGTCTTTTACCTTATACACAGGCCCTGTTATTCTCAAGGTTTGTCAGGGGTGATGTTGACAAGTACCCGGTATTTGTAATGAAATGAATTATGATGGTATTGGTGACATATGATGTTGAAACCACCACACCAAAGGGAAGGGCACGTTTAAGAAAGGTTGCAAAACAGTGTGTCAATTTTGGGCAGCGGGTTCAGAATTCGGTTTTTGAGTGTGTTGTTGATCCGTCACAATTTACTATATTGAAGCACAGGCTTGAAAGTATTATTGATGAGCAGAAAGACAGTTTAAGGTTTTACCATTTAGGCAGCAATTGGGAAAATAAAGTGGAGCATATCGGAGCAAAGGACTCGTTTAATCCTGAAGATGACACCCTGATAATATGAATCTGCGAACCTTGAGTTATCACTGAAAGTACCGGGAAGCCGCGTTCTTTGACGTAATGGTATGATAATGATGAATTAAGGGAGAAAATTAAAAAAGATAAGACCTCAAATAATGGATATTCGCGGAAAGTGTATTGTAATATGCAGATATACAGTTAAATACAATGCGTATAGTCGCACCCCATGCGGGTGCGTGGATTGAAACAGCCTGATGATCGTAAGCATCCGTACCCTGAAGTCGCACCCCATGCGGGTGCGTGGATTGAAACCTGGAGCAGTTATTGAAGCTCATCTACAGGAAGGGTCGCACCCCAT
>JAVEVB010000090.1:0-10103 GCA_034005265.1 Lentimicrobium sp. | reverse complement strand
GTCTCATCCGTATCTTTATGGCGGTGAACAGGAAGTTCTGTGCCGGGTTCCATCGCATTCAGCAATCGCTGCACCTTGTCCTCAAGTGAAGCATGCAGGTTGTGGTTCATACGGAGACGGGGGGAATTGCACGCTTGTTCGGACAATTTAATTAACAACTCGGAATCAATTATTTTCATGGGTATTGTTTTTATAAGTAATCTAACTATACGCTTCAATACATCGCTCTGAGAACCTGAATAACCCTGTCTAAATCCTCATTTTGCAAACCTGAACCTGAAGGCAGGCACAAACCTGATTCAAACAACTTTTCAGATGTTCCGTCACCATAAAATGCATTATTTGAGAAAACGGGTTGTAAATGTAGCGGTTTCCACAAAGGTCGGGTTTCAATATTTTCCTTTTCCATCACATCACACAACTCTTCTCTTGTGAATCCGGCAATATCAGAATCAACCAACACACAAGTCAGCCAGTAATTCGACTGATACGCTGCTGAAGGATTATTCAGAAAACTTATACCCGGCAAACCGGAGAGCTGATCAACATAATATTGATGTATCGCTCTGCGACGGGCAACATACTTATCGAGGACCTGCATTTGTCCCCTTCCAATACCGGCACACACATTACTCATCCTGTAATTATACCCGATTTCAGAATGTTGATAGTGCATGGCTTTATCTCTGGCTTGTGTCGCATAAAACAAAGTCTTTGTTGCTGATTCCTTTTTGGGGCAAACCAATGCTCCTCCACCCGATGTGGTAATTATTTTATTTCCATTAAATGACAAACAGGCAAAATCGCCAAAAGTTCCGCATTTACGACCTTTATAGAGAGACCCTAATGCTTCCGCAGCATCTTCCAAAACGGGAATCTCGTATTTATCTGCAATTTCTGTTATTGCATCCATGTTGGCAGGCATTCCATAAAGATGCACCGGGATAATTGCTTTTGGTTTTCTTCCCGTCTTATCCAGTCTGTCCAGAATTGCCTTCTCAAGAAAAACCGGATTCATATTCCAGGTTGAAGCCTCACTGTCGATGAAGACCGGCTCAGCACCCAGATATTTGATCGGATTGGCAGAAGCTGCAAAAGTAAATGACTGACATATAACTTCATCTCCCTGCCCCACCCCTAATTGCAACAAAGCCAGATGTATAGCGGCAGTCCCCGAGCTAAGTGCCACTACGTGCTTTTGATATCCCAGATAATCTGTTAAAACCTTTTCAAAGGCATCTACGTTTGGGCCAAGAGGTGCGACCCAGTTTGTCTCGAAGGCCTCTTTGATGTAATTTTGTTCTTCACCACCCATCTCGGCTAATGAAAGCCAGATTCTCTTATTCATTTTTATTAACTGCTTTTTCTTTTATTGTATGTACTATGCTGTAAACTTCTCCGATATGTTCAATCATATATTGCGGAAGATAATTCTTATCCAAATCAAAATTCTGTTTATGTATAAACCGTCCGTTATCTTTCACACAGATGGTTATCCATCCCAATAAATTAGGTGTTATAAAATCCTTCTTCACATTATCACCCACATAATAATATTGTGCGCATCCGTATTTCTCTGAAAAATAACGGTAGTTTTTTTCATTTGGTTTTTCCGTACCAACAAGTTCAGAAATAATGATGTCGCTTTCATCAATAAATTCATGTAATTTCAAAGATGCAATTTTATGCTTCTGAGTGACAGTTCGCCCGTCAGTAATCAATCCCAACACACATCCGGCATCCTTCAGGGCACAAAGTGCATTTCTTGTACATTCATCAAGCGACAACAAAGGTTTGTGATTTCTGTACAGTTGCAAAAGTTCTTCAACAGAAAAGGCTGGTTTATAATGCTGAATTAATTCATCAAAAACATTAGCTCCCCTGGAATAACTGCTTAGCATCTCATTATAAACAAAATCGGCATCATCCCTTCCCGCGGTTAATATTCGTGCAATCTCCCTGAATGCTGATTTGAGAAAATCAACTTCGTTATACAAGGTATCATCTAAATCGAATACTACTACATGCATGATTCGGGATATTTTACAATCTCACTGTCATACCTCAATATCAGGGTATTATCAATCCAGTTTTCTGAGTATTGAATTTCTTCATGCAGAAAATACTCTTTCAAAATATTGGAAATAAAATTTGCCCTGGCATAATGAGTCAACGGATAACCTCCGGCAAAACGCGGGTTAATCTCAATCCCCACAACATCATCATTGTCAGCATTATAAAACAGTTGAATACAGACAGGGCCAACAACTCCCGGCAGGTAACTGACACGTTCCAGCAAATAAGGAACAAGATAATTTTTCCTTGCAAAACCCTTGTTTATCTCGCCTGCCCGCACTTCAGTTCTTTCTCTTGGAACGATTGATTTAACGATGTTATCTTTTCCGTAATACATATCAACAGAATATTCCTTATAGAAATTCTTATTGATATACTCCATAAACATGAGTTTTGGGTGATTCAGCATCTCATCCGTAAGCTGATCGGCACTTTTAATCATAGCAGCGTCCTTACTCAGCGAGCCATCGAAAGGCTTTACAAATAACGGGAATACCGGGTTAAATTTATCTATCGCCTTCGGAATTCTGATTCCCTTTTGTAACATATAATCATGTGTTTTCCTTTTATCCCTGCACATCGAAATAAAATCCTCATCGGCTACCAACACCTCAATATTGTGCTGTAAAAAAATATTCTTTTGTCGTGACAATAACAACAACTCAGTATCGATTGTTGGAACTACCAATCCAATATTATTATTCTTACAGATGTCCAGCAGAATACCCGCATACCCGTCAGAAGTAACAGGGGGAACTTTAAAAAAACCATCTGAAACCTGTGCGGCAGGTGACATATCCGGATTCAACTCGGCCGTATATACCTTAGCTGCAAGACCTAATGCTTTTATTTCTTCCTGAAAAAGCCTGACAAGCGTAACCCTCTTCCCTGCCGATGTAATTAATATATGCATATTTTATTTATTTCCCGTAAAATACTCCATTGTAACATGTGTGTCTGAATTTATTCCATCTCTTCTGAAAACATTGATAATCGTTTTCAATATAATTTTGATATCCAACAAGAAAGATACATGATTTACGTACCACACATCATATTCAAATTTTTTCTCCCAACTGATAGCATTTCGACCGTTTATCTGTGCCCAACCGGTTATCCCGGGTCGTACCAAATGTCTTTTTGCCTGCTCCTCATTATACAGCGGTAAATACTGAACTAACAACGGACGCGGACCAACCAGCGACATATCTCCCTTCAATACATTAATCAACTGAGGTAACTCGTCCAACGAAGTAGAGCGTACAAATTTACCAGTTTTTGTCAAACGTTGTTCATCTGACAATAAAACTCCATTCACATCTTTTTCATCAGTCATTGTTTTAAATTTTATGACTTTGAAAATCTTAGCATTTCTACCGGGTCGTTCCTGCACGAAAAAAGCTTTTCCTTTATTTGCAATCAATAAAAAGAGAATTACCGCCAGTAATATCGGTAACGCGACTGTCAGCACGATAAAAGCAATCACAAAATCCAGTAATCTCTTAAAAAAACTTTTGTACATATTCTTTATAAATGAAAATGTTGCATGATGATTTGATACGACTGATCAACAGTGTAATGCTTCATCAGGTATTGATATCCGTTCAACCCCATTTCTTCAACCAGACTTCTGTTATCCAGGAACTTCTCGAGGTTCTGGTTAAATGCTTTCAAATCTCCATGTAAGGAGAACAACCCGAATTTATAATTCTCCGCAATAGTCCCCATATCGCAGTTTAAATCTGTTGCAATCAAGACGGGCATTTTAAATTCGAGGTATGACAACAGCCTGGAAGGAAAATTAGGTATGGTAAAACGCTTATCCAACATAATGAGTCCCACATCACAGGCTTTCACAAGTTCATCGTACTCATTTTTGGGCAATGAACTTATCAGGCGACAATTTTCCACTTTAGATTCCCGTAACCATTCCTCAATCTTAGGTTTTTCTGTTCCTGAACCGACAATCAGAAAATAATAATCTTTTCTGTTTCGGTTAGTGTCAAGAATTTCAGGCAAGAAGTCAAGTCCCTGCGGTTTGCCGAGATTCCCCCCGTACACCACGACTAAAGCGTCCTGCGGTATCTTATATTTGTTCCTCAAGTTAGTACGAGTAAAATAATCCTGATTGATAGTGACAGGTGCTATGCTGTTTGGGCAAACCTCAACTTTGGACTCCAATAACTCCGGGTTATGTTTCAGCAGGTATGAAACATTGGCGGGTGACATACAGCCAATAAAATCAGACACAGCATACAGTTGTTTTTCCTTTCGTCTGAAGAATCCGTGAATCAATCCTTTCTTTTTCATCATGCCGAGATCCACTGCATTCTGAGGGAAAATATCCTTAAGCAACAAATAGGATGTTGCATGATCACGTTTCTTTATCCATTTTATTACACCTGTGAATGTAATGGGTGGTGTTGAATACACAATCAGGTCAAAAATGGTATCGTTCAAATATTTAATAATCCCGGACTTGTATTGTTGCTCGAACAACAATGTAGCAATACCTTTTTCGATTATATTGATTTTCTGAAAATTCAGGGTCTTTATTCTTAAGATGCCGACACCTTCGTCGTATATCAATCCTGTATCCTCCCTGTATCTTCTTTCGGCGGGTGTAACCACACACACACGATGTCCTTCATCCCGGAACTTACGAATCAGGTCAGTGTAGATGTTACGCTCTGAGATACTCGTAATTCTGTATATGGTAAGAAATAAAATATTCATAAGTTAAAACTACTACAACACTTTATCTTACAATATTTAACATCTCTCTTTTTCTAATTTCATATGAAAAACAATCAGCAATATATTGACTACCTACCATTAGCTTTTCTACATTATTTTTTTTTATCTCCAAATGGATATTATCAATCTGTTTATTCATATCAGAATCTATATCAACATAAACACCATGTTCTCCAACACTATCTTTCAACCCACCTCTCCCTGAGTTAAGTACAATATTTCCTGCAGCTAAAGCTTCTGCTGCAGCAACACCAAATCCTTCATAATATGACAATTGAAAATAGAACCTGCTCTTCTTCAACAGACTAACCTTCTCATCTTCGTTCATTTCTCCAGTAAACACAACCCATTCTCCGACATTATGAATTTTCACTTTCTCTTTCAAAAACTCAGAACCTTCGCCTTGTTTTCCTACAATAAAGAATTTAGACTGCCTGTATTCAGGATATTTCTGACGTAAAGCTGCAAACAGTTCAATAGCTTTATCCAGTCCCTTTCTAATCACATTCTGAACAGTACCCATCCAGGCAATGGTTATAAAATCATAACCTTTATCTTCATAATCTTCACATTTATATTTTTCCACATTAAATGCATGAAATGATAGTTTTATTTTTTCAGACAATCTGCCTTTATAAATACGCATAACATTATGCAAATCTGCAGTCGAGACCAAAATACAATTTGTTGAAAACATCAAACAAAGTTTAAAAAACACACGTTGAATAAATAAATCTTTTTTTGAGGCATATGTCTGATCCAGATAATCAATTCCCCCTGTAAAAAACACTTTTTTACCCAGCAATCTAGCAATAATCGCCACAAAAAGACCATATCTGTAAAAATATATATAAGCAATGTTATACTGTTTAAAGTTGAAAAAGTCGGTTATTTTGTTTGTCACTGAAACTTCATAACCCAAGTCGGTTAATATATCAATATCTATTTTATAAAACTTTTGCGTTTCAAACAAACCAATATCTTTGACGCTTGAATAAAAATATATCCTTTTCATTTCTTAGCAATTAAGTCTTTGAATAATGCTTCCCACTTTGACATTACAACATCCTGAGTGAATCGGGTAATATTCACACGTGCCAATTCTCCAGCTTTTTTTCTCAAAACTTCATTTTTAATCAACAACGATAAATACTCCGACATTTTTTCGACATCCCCATTCTCAATCAAGAAACCATCCTCATTATGTCGTATTATATCAGCCGGACCACAGGGGCAACGAAAAGAAACTACAGGTAACCCACAAGCCATTGCTTCTACCAAAACCATAGGGAATCCTTCATAACGAGATGTCATAAGATAAATACTTGCATCCAGTAATGCTGATTCAATATTAGATACAGGGTCTTTAATTATTAAAGATTCATTTAAACCTTCCTTATTGACCTGGGCCATAATACTATCCCTCTTACTACCATCACCATATACAATTAATTTCCAGTCAGGATACTTTTTCACTACAGGTTTCCATATCGACAAAAGCATATCATAGCCCTTTTGATGTTCGAATCTCCCTACAGATATTACTATCTTATTATCCAACTTTGCATTCTCTTTTGTGAAAAACGATATTGCATTGGGAATAACCTGAATATTTCTAAAGTTACCCCACATGCTTGCATCTTCATGAGTCAAGACAACAAATGAGTCTAATTTCTCAACATTTTTTAACTCTGAATTAGCCCTTATTCTATACACAAGTTTCTTAAACCATGTTGAGTTTTCTAACATTTGTTCTCGAACATAGCGATTGAAATGATATTCAAATATTTTTTTACTGCCATCATTAATTTTAGGAAGAAATGATATAATTCTCCCCATCATGCTGATGACGATATCCGCTTTTAACTCGTGTAACTTTCTAGTTAACCTAACTTTACAAATAAATTGTTTTATTAAAAAAGAGAAAATGCTAATTAACAAAGGTTTGTTGTAATATTGATCAAAATTTACGTCAAGATCAACACATCGGATTTTTTTTGAAAGAATATAATAAGCCGGACGATTTCGTTGATCAGTCGTTATTATAAACACCTCGTAACCAAGCACATCAGCAAAATAATTTGCTTTTATTGACAGCGTTCTCTCCATTCCAGCGGTATTGTATGTACCGTGTATAATATAAACTATTTTCATGTGTCAGAATAGCCATGTTGTATAGGGAATATATGACTCTCCCCATTTAATTAAAAATTTAATAAAGATATAAAAATAAATCGAAATGAACACCAAAAAGGCAATCACTCTATATAATAAAAGATTAAAACCTTTTAATATAATAGGTACAAGTATTATTTCAAACACCCCAAAATACGCGCCACCTCGACCTGATATCTGAGGAAAGAATGCAAAAGCAATATAAATAAAAAGTGAAAGAAAGTATATGTTGAAGATATTGTCATATTTATTATTTTTCTGAATATCAACACTTCTCAGTCTTAATAAATAAAAAAACACAATTAACACAACTTTAAGTGTGAGGAGAGGTATGCTTATATCAATCTCACCTTTTTCCATTTCATAATATAATAAAAGTTTTGCTCCACTAAAACCAGGTAAAAAATTTGAAATTATATATATAAAAGGCTCTGCAATAAAATAAAGTATGACTGAAAGCACCAATAAGAATGCATAAAAATACCACTTCTTAACCGTTCTTGGTAAAAAAACAGCTAATAAAAATATTAATGCTGAATAATGAAACAATGCAGCTATCAATATAAATAATAGAATCTTTTTTCTGTCCTGAAAATATAGAACAGAATATAGCATGATTGACATAGACAAAGCTTGTCGAATCTGTCCCATTTCAAAATTTAAAACATAAGCAAGAAATAACACCAATAAGGATAGTACTGGGTATGGTGATATTTTCTTAATAAAAAGATATTTGATTGATAAAGTTAAAACTCCCATCAACGCAATTAAGAATGCAAATGATGGAGAGATAATATTTAATAAAATAAAACTAGGTTCAAATTGAATGTCTCCAAATGAATCAATGAAATCGGAAAAATGCAAGATATCATATGAACTTTCATAAACATCATAATCAAAGCCTGTTGACCGTAACACTACTAATAAAAACAGAGGAGAAAAACAAAACACTCCTTGCAGAAGTTTCAACTTAGGAGTTGCTTTCCCATCTAGTAGAGTTTCTACAAAGGAGAATATTAATAATGATAAGAATATGAGTATATATACAATCATATTTAAAATAAGTTTTACACTATTTTGTCAAATTATCAACAACACCTTTTTTTGTTATAATATTCTTAAAAATAAAAATCGTAGACATGAAATATAATAAATTATAAATAAGGTGAGCAATGGGAACACTAACTATTCCGTATCCTTTACCGAGAAGAATAATTGAAACTAAAAGATACATTAATCCAAAGAACACTTCTAATAATATATATTTTTTCATCATTGCTTTTGCAATTAAAACCACTGAAAGAGTCATTTTACCCACCCAAAATATATCTCCTGATAACTGAATTAAAAACAAATCCGTCATTTGTGAGAATTGCTCAGTATATAAAACTAACACAATAATTTTTTTAAATGAATAAATTATACAAACGAGTAGAAATGTTGAAAATAATATGATTTTTAATCCAGAAACAACCTCATTTTTAAGTTCAGTGTTATTTTTTATTTCAGAAAATCTGGGTAAGAAATATGTGGAAATAGCTGCACCAACTATTGCTGTTATTAATCCAGAAATTCTAGTCATTCCCTCCCATATCCCTGCGGCTTCAATTGAAAGCTGATCTATGATGGTTGATCTGATTGAGATATTGATTAAAGGCCATATTAATCCTACTGTTGACATTAGTGAATAAGATGAGAGTTTCAACCAATGCTCCTTTGTAAAATTCAATTTTAAATCTCTAATTGATAAAAGTTTATGCTTTTTTACAATATAAATGGTAATAAAAATTACCAATGACTGATATGTAGCCAATGCTATAAGTGCACCATAGATCTGAAAGAAATATACCAATAATGCAGTAAAAATAAAAGCTGTAATGGATGAAACAATATTTATCAGAATAAATTTATCATATAATTTTTTACCATTGATGATTGACAACAAGAAATTATTTATAGAAAATAAAAATAGCGTTAAGGCGGTAATGTAAATTATAGAAAGAAAAGTTGAATCATCAAACAGAGCAATACTTATTTGTTTTGCAAACAACAACAAAACAAACATAGTTATGCTTGAAAAAACAATGGTGATTGTAAATGCTGCATTTAAGTATGCAGAGTAGGATTTATGATCATCTTTAAACTCTGAAGAATATCTTACAACTCCATTTGAAACCCCTCCTGTTGAAGTCGTGGTAATAGTGCTGATGAAGTTTGTAAACTGACCGATTATTGCAACACCGTTTGGACCTATCAATACAGCTATAATCTTAGTAGTAACTAAATTTATGCCTATTTTAATTAGATTTGCCAAAAATGTCAAACCAAGAACTTTTATAAGTTCACTTTTTATTTTTCTTCGAAACTTCATTCGTACATCTGACTATCCTAATTTAGGTAATCATCCCATAGTATCTTACCCATAAAAAATAATACAAGTAAAACCCCACCTGCAAAACTTCCAAAAACAATCCCTTTTGCTTTACCAATCTTAATTTTTTTTAGCGGATAAATGGGGCTATCGATTACCTGAAAAATTGGGGTTTCACGTGACATCTCCAACTTCACAGACTCCAGATTCTTCAGTACTTCGGCATAAACAGCTCCATATAACTGAACATTATATTCCTGTTTAATCCTCGGAACAAGTGCCAACTGCATGGCACTATTCAAATTTACCTGTGAAATCCCTGCGCTATTCACTAAGGCATTCTCATAAAGCATTTTTATTGAATCAGCAGCATGTTGCATTATTTGAATGTTACCTTTACTTTGGGCTGTTTTAGTTTCTTTATAGAATTCATATGTTTGAGTTATAAGATTCTCAATGAAAAGTTTTGCGAATTCCTCATCTTTACTTATAAAATCCACATTAACAATATTTGTCTTTTTATCTTTTTTTTCAATTTTCAACTCATTAGATTTAAGAAACTTACTATAAATAGTAAACAATACACTATCTTGTGTTCTTGTAAACGACTCTCTATCCTGATTAGATTTATACCCAATTATCCTCAATTCTTTATTCTTGGATTTTTTCCAGTCATTTTTCAAGTCGTTAACATCAATATATGCATCAGCTAATGTTTTTCTTT
>JAVEVB010000089.1:0-10320 GCA_034005265.1 Lentimicrobium sp. | reverse complement strand
ATGAACCGAAAAAATGTGTACTTTTATCCATGTAGTTTTAAGTTGTGGTGACCCAAAACTACAAAAATGAGTTGGGTTGTGCTTCATGCACTTCCTAACTCATTAATTTTACCGGACAACAGTGATTAAAAATACAAAACTTTTAGGGGCTTTGTGATTAGTAAGCCTTGTTTTTGTGAAAAATCGCCGATTTTGTTCCCTTTCCGCCGAATGGAAGTTTTATTGGTTAATAAAGCCATCAGGTGGCGTCATGTCATGAATTTAACAATAAACTCATTCAGTATTGTACTGCGTTCAACAATAAATTCTCATTTTGACCTTTTTAATTAAATTTGCAAATTCCAAACATCTACTGATTTTTCCTGTTGTCTTTTATTCATTCTTTGCTTATTATAAAGAAATCTGCCTTTACAGCAATATAAACTATTATGAACAAACACCTTAAACGAACGCTTGTCCTACTTGGGATTCTTGCTTTACTTGTATTTATTGTTGGTCGCAAGGCAGGTTGGTTTGACGCTCAAAAAAAAGAAGCCGGTCTAATGCAGACCGGGCCGGAAGTACTGTCGATTAATGCCGTAGTATTGGCCGAGGGAGGTTTGACCGACATGATTGTGGCCACAGGAACAGTATTGGCTGATGAGCAGGTGAACCTGAGTGCTGAGGTATCAGGGCGAATTACCTCTATTCGATTTGATGAGGGGGCTCCGGTGAAAAAAGGCGATTTGCTTGTTACCATTAATGATGCTGAGCTATTGGCTCAGATTGAAAAGAATAAATTCACCCTTAAATTAGCTGAAGAGCGTGAAGCCCGTCAGCGTACACTGCTATCGCGCGAAGCGGTTAGCCAGGAAGTTTATGATAAAGCCCTTACCGATCTTAATACTGTACAGGCCGAAGCTTCAGTGTTGGATGCTCAATTGATGAAAACCCGCATTTTGGCGCCTTTTAGTGGAATTGTTGGCTTGCGCCAGGTGAGCGAAGGGGCCTATGTAATGCCAGGTGAGCGCATTGCCACTCTTACCCGAACCCAGCCGGTAAAAATCGAATTTTCGGTACCTGAGCGTTTCGCCGGTTCCGTCAAGAAAGGCAGTCGAATTCAATTCACCTTCGAAGGCAACAGTCAAACCCTTGAGGCATCCATTTATGCTGTTGAACCCCGCATTGACCCGCTCACCCGCTCCCTCACTGTTCGGGCACTTTATCCCAATACACGAAATGAGTTGAATCCCGGCAGTTTTGCCCGAGTGGAATTTGATCTTAATCATATGGAAAATGCCCTCACAGTGCCAGCTCAGGCCATTGTGCCTGAATTGGGAGGAAACAAGGTTTATGTTTACCGATCGGGGATTGCCGAAGCTGTAAAAGTATCCGTGGGCATCCGTACTTCTAACGCTGTACAAATCATCGATGGACTGGTTGCCGGTGATACCGTTATCACTACCGGGATTCTACAGGTAAGGGAAGGAATGCCGGTAATTATTGATCAATTAACTACTGCCAAACCATGAGTTTATCCTCACTCAGCATAAACCGCCCGGTGCTGGCCACGGTTATGTCCATAGCTATTGTACTTTTTGGTGTAATCGGCTTGGTCTCCATCGGCATACGCGAATATCCCAGCGTTGACCCGCCCATTGTCAGCATCAGCACATCCTATGTAGGTGCAAGTGCCGATGTTATTGAATCGCAGATTACTGAACCTTTGGAGGAATCGGTTAACGGCATTGCGGGCATCCGAACACTTACCTCTACCAGTCGCGACGGAAGAAGCAACATTCGCGTGGAATTTGACCTGGATGTGGATTTAGAAACTGCTGCCAATGATGTACGTGATAAGGTTTCGGTGGCCATTCGTCAGTTACCGTCCGATGTTGATCCTCCGGTGGTTTCCAAAGCTGATGCCGATGCAAGTCCGATTATTTTTGTAAACATTCGCAGCGAACAGCGCACCCTTCTAGAAATCAACGAAATAGCTGAACGAACTTTTAAGGAGCGCTTGCAAACCATTCCTGGTGTAAGCCAGATCCAGATATGGGGAGCACGGCGTTACTCTATGCGCCTGTGGATGGATCCTGCAAAACTATCGGCTTTTGGCCTCACGCCGGTTGATATCCGAAATGCATTACTCCGCGAAAATGTGGAATTGCCCTCTGGCCGTATTGAAGGCAGTACGGTTGAACTTACCGTGCGCACCATGGGTCGTCTGATTACTCCCGAAGATTTTAATAGCCTCATTCTTAAACAGGAAGGTGATGAGATTGTACGTTTCCGCGATGTGGGTTATGCTGAACTGGGCACTGAAAACGATCGTTCCATTCTGCGTCGTGATGGCGTGCCTATGGTGGGCGATGTTATTATTCCTCAGCCTGGGAGCAACCACATTGAAATTGCCGATGAATTTTACCGTCGTTTGGAGCAAATTAAAAAAGATCTTCCTGATGATGTTACTGTCGGTATAGGTTTTGATACTACTGAATTTATCCGGGATTCTATTAAGGAGGTGCAGCAATCCATCTACCTCGCATTTTTGCTGGTAGTGCTCATTATTTTTATGTTCCTTCGCGACTGGCGTACCACCATCATCCCGGTCATAGTTATCCCCATTTCGCTGATTGGTGCATTTTTCATCATGTACATTGCAGGGTTTACCATTAACGTACTTACTCTTTTGGGAATAGTGCTGGCCATTGGTCTGGTGGTGGACGATGCCATTGTGGTGCTCGAAAATATATACGCTAAAATTGAGCGGGGCATGCCTCCGCTTCAGGCTGGTATTGAGGGTTCGGCTGAGATTTTCTTTGCCATCATTGCCACCACCATTGCACTGGCAACTGTATTTTTGCCGGTAATTTTTCTTGAAGGTATTACCGGTCGCCTTTTCAGGGAATTTGGTATTGTGCTGGCGGGGTCGGTCATTATTTCATCATTTGTGGCCCTCACGCTTACGCCAATGCTTGCAACAAAAATTTTGAAGCGCAGGGAAAAACACAACTGGATTTACAATGTGACTGAACCATTTTTTGTAAGTCTGAATCGTGCTTATGCCAACTCATTAAAGTGGTTTCTGGCGCATCGCTGGCTGGCATTGGCCATTAGTGCGGCTTCACTTTTAATGATCTGGGGGCTGGGAAGCCTGCTGCAATCGGAGCTTGCACCACTTGAAGATCGTTCCGGAATGCGATTGGTTGCTTCGGCACCTGAGGGAACTACCTTTGAATACATGGATCAATATATGACTGAAGTTACACAAATGATCCAGGATAAAGTTCCCGAAGCACAGGCCATCATTAGTATTACCTCTCCGGGTTGGAGTGGAGGAACCAACTCGGGTTTCGTGCGTATCAAATTAAAAAATCCGGATGATCGGGAACGAAGCCAGCAGGAAATTGCCGGAGCAATTTCACGTGATGTCAAACAATTTAGCATAGCCAGGGCTTATGTGTCACAGGATCAGTCTATTGGTGGAGGTGGTGGCGGCGGTTTGCCGGTTCAGTATGTAATTCAGGCACCAAACCTCGATAAACTTAAGGAAATTCTTCCCGAATTTATGTCAGAGGTGCAAAAAAGCGACAAATTCCAGTTTGCCGACCTCAACCTGCGTTTTAACAAACCAGAGGTGAAAGTGAACATAGACCGTGAAAAAGCCCGTAATCTTGGCGTTTCAGTAATCGATATTGCACAGACGCTCCAACTTGGGCTTAGCGGTCAACGGTTTGGCTACTTCATTATGGATGGAAAGCAGTACCAGGTAATTGGGCAGATGGAGAAAGCTTACCGCAGCCGTCCATTGGATTTACGCAGTCTTACAGTGCGCAACAACCGCGGAGAAATGCTTCAACTCGATAACTTTGTTACCCTTACCGAGGATGTAAACCCACCGCAGTTATTCCGATACAACCGATTTGTTTCGGCTACGGTTTCAGCCAATCCAGCCGAAGGTCTCACTATAGGTGAGGGCATTGCCGAAATGGATCGTATTGCCGGTAAGGTGCTAAATGATAGCTATTCAACTTCCCTTACCGGAGCTTCAAAAGATTTTGCCGAAAGTTCATCCAGTCTGGTGTTTGCTTTTATACTTGCTCTGGTGTTGATATATCTGGTGTTGTCGGCGCAGTTTGAAAGTTTCAAAGATCCTTTTATCATTATGTTCACCGTTCCTTTGGCATTGGCAGGTGCGGTGCTTACCCTTTGGTATTTTGAAAAAACGCTGAACATCTTTAGCCAGATTGGTGTAATCATGTTGATTGGACTGGTTACCAAAAATGGAATTCTGATTGTGGAATTTGCCAATCAACGAAAGGCAGCGGGATTAAGCCGTCTGCAGGCTATCAGCGAGGCTTCTGTCAGTCGCTTTCGGCCGATTCTGATGACCAGTCTTTCAACCATCCTTGGTGCAATGCCTATTGCTCTTGCCCTGGGGGCCGGTTCCGAAAGCCGTGTGAGTATGGGAACAGCTATAATTGGAGGACTTACTTTTTCAACCTTACTCACGTTGTATGTGGTGCCCGCGATGTACGACTATATTTCGGGGAAAACCCGTTCTGTTTCCAACGTGGATGAAATGGTTGATGCAAAAGATAGTTTGAAGGGCGACTCAAAAGATGATATATCGTAAAATTCATAGAATTAGACAATGACGCAAAGACACAAATATATACAAAGCGCTTTTCAGTACCTGATACTTGCAATAATTTTGGCTGTAACGCCAAAACTGGTCTCTGCACAGATGCTTACCGAAGCCGATGTAATGGCCATTGTGTTGGAAAACAATTATTCCATCAGGGTTGCCCAACTTGATGAGAAAGTGTTAAACAATAATGTAACTCCCGGAAATGCAGGATTTTTGCCCCAGGTAGATGCAACTGCAGGAACCAACAACAGTGTCACCAATGCCCGTCAGGAGTATTTGTCGGGGCAGATAAATGAGCGTGACAATGCAAAATCAGGCTCAATAAATGCAGGGGCATCCCTCAACTGGACCCTGTTTAATGGAATGCGTATGTTTACTTCTTATGATATGCTCAAACAGGAGCTGAAAGCCGGTGAATTGCAAACCCGGCTGCAGATAGAGTCAACCCTGTCTAATGCACTCATTGTTTATTACAATATTGTACAGCTAAACCAGAAGAAGGCTGTGCTTGAAAAAGCGGTAAAGCTTGGGCAGGAGCGGGTTGGTATTGCCAACGATATGCTAATGTTGGGTGCGGGTTCGCGACTTGGCTTGCTGCAGGCCGAAGTCGATTTGAATACCGATAATTCTGAACTTATCAACTTACAGGACCTCATTACAGAGGCTTCAATTGCGCTCAATCAATTGATGGCTCGTGATGCTGCTACCAAATTTACGGTAGAAGATACTTTCAAAGTGGCATCGGTAATGGATTATGCTTCGCTAAAACTAAAGATGGAGCAAAATAATCCGTCCTTACTAATTAGTCAATCCGATCAGGAACTTGCCCAACTTAATTTAAAAGAAATAAGAGGTCGTCGAGCCCCTGTTTTGGGCGTGAATGTGGGTTATAGTTTTAATGATCAGACGAGTGAATCGGGATTTTTGAAAACCAGCAGGACTTCCGGTTTTAATTATGGTATTTCCGCCAGTGTTAATATTTTTGATGGGTTTAACCTGAACCGTCAGCAGCAAAATGCCCGCATTGGTATTGAACAGGCCGAACTCGAATTCAAGGCCTATCAGGATCAATTACAGGCAGAGTTACTTTCAGCCTTTACCACTTACACAAATAAGCTGAGAATGGTTGCCTTTGAGAAACAAAACCTTGAGACGGCACTCGTAAACTTTGAAATTGCCGGTGAGCGCTACCGTTTGGGTGAACTTTCAGGTTTTGAATTCCGCGAGGCACAAAAAAACCAGTTGCTGGCAAACGATCGCCTTATCAATTCACTTTATGAAGTTCGTCTGCTCGAAATTACATTGATGCAGTTGAGTGGATCAGTGTTGCCGGAATAAGAAGTAAAACTTTATAGTATATTATCTTTCAATATTTTAGTTGTTTTTAGTGAGGTGAGACTAAGAATTAATAAGCGTAAGAAGTGAAATAAGTTTGGTTTTTAAAATGCGTCTTGTACAAGTTCAGGATTTCGAGTATGTTTGCATAGAAATATCTTAGTGTAAAGAATACACCAAGTCGGATAGGTTCTAACATCATTATAAACCAAATCAAAACAGCAATGAAAAAGCTATTTTTTTTAATGGTTGCAGCATCTCTCTGGGGCTGCACACATGAGAGTGCACCAGTTGAAAAAGTTGAAAGCTCCTCTCTCCCTGAGGGGGAAAATGTTACAGTGTATGCCACTGCTATGGATACCAACCTTCGTTTGACCAAAACCACTGACATCAGTTTTAGTGAATTTGGTCAACCCAACGAAAGGCAAATTTGTGTTTTTGTTGATCCTGAAAAAACATTTCAGGAGTTTTTAGGTATTGGTGGAGCCATTACAGATGCCTCAGCAGAAACATTTTACAAACTTTCACCTGACAGGCAACAAGAAGTTCTTGATGCGTATTTTAGTAAGGATAAAGGAATTGGTTACAATATTATCCGTACCCACATTCATAGTTGCGACTTTTCAAGTGAGAGCTATACCTATGTGCAAGATGGAGATACAGCACTAACTACTTTTAACATTGACCATGACAAGCAATTCCGGATTCCGTTGATTAAGGCAGCAATGGAAAAAGTGGGGGAGAACCTGGTGGTTTATGCTTCACCATGGAGTCCTCCAGCCTGGATGAAGGACAACAACAATATGCTTCAGGGTGGAAAACTCAAAAAAGAGAATTATCAGCATTGGGCAGATTATTATGTTAAATTTATCAAGGCTTACGAAGCTGAAAAGATTCCTATTTGGGGCATCACCATTCAAAATGAACCTATGGCGGCCCAGACCTGGGAAAGTTGCCTGTACACTGCTGAAGAAGAACGCGATTTTCTTAAATACTACCTTGGACCAACTATGCACAGGGAAGGTTTTGCCGATAAAAATATTGTAATGTGGGACCATAATCGCGACTTGATGTTTCAACGGGCTACTACATACTTTTCCGACCCTGAAGTGGCCAAATACGCCTGGGGTATCGGTTTTCATTGGTATGAAGACTGGAGTGGGGGAGTGTCGGTGTTTGAGAATGTGCGTAGGGTTCATGAAGCTTTTCCCGAGGAGAATCTTCTGTTTACCGAGGGTTGTGCTGAGAGCTTTAATGCTGAACGGTATAATGCCTGGGTGCTTGGGGAAGAGTATGGCCGATCAATGATCCATGATTTCAATAATGGAGCGGTTGGTTGGACCGACTGGAATATTCTGCTGGATGAAATAGGAGGCCCCAACCATGTTGGTAACTTTTGCTTTGCCCCTTTGCATGGAGATACGCGTACCAACGAATTGATTTATACCAATTCATATTATTACATTGGCCACTTTTCAAAATTTATACAGCCCGGCGCTAAACGTATTATTGCTGCACCGAGCCGCAGCCAACTGATCAGTACCGCTTTCATGAATCCTGATGGTTCAATTGTGGTGGTTGTGATGAATGAAAGTGATGTTAAAGCAGATTTTTATCTTTGGATTGATGGTAAGGCAGCCCCTGCAAGTAGCCTGCCACGGTCAATTATGACATTTGTAATTTAACTTTTTTAAGCCAGAATCTATTCTGCAAGGCTGTCAATTTTCTTTGATGGCCTTGCTGCTTTAATATTAAATGCGAGAAGCCCCGATTAAAGGGCTTTTCAAATTCACTACACAACAATTACTGGGGACTACACAACACAGTCCTTTACTTCGTAAAATAATGGATTAGCTTCTTTTGGATGATTCCGGATAGATATCCAGTGCCAAATTTCAGCAGGCCAATGCTGGCAATGTGTTTGGAATCGCTGACAACACCATTGGCTTCAAGTTTAATTTTATCAGAAGCAAACCTGAGTTTGTGCCTGTAATTTTGTTTTGAAAGTTTTATCTCGTTGAGGGTCTTTATAGAATTCAGTTGCATAGCTTAGTCCTCCTCTTTTGTAAAAAGTATTCGAGATAAAGCCTTTATAATGCTTGAAGTAATCAGTTGCCGCTTAAGGATATAAAATAACACATTAAGAAAGACTATAAAACCGGAAATGATAAACAAACCAGTGAGATAGTCACCATATTGTTGCCCATACCAGACCACAAAAGCTGCAGATGCGAACAAAATAAATAGACCGCCTAGTATTACGGATACCATAATACTTACTATCATAACGGTAACTCTGGTAAGTTTTTCTAATATTGTTAGTTTTACCAGGTCAACACTCAGCAGAAGATACTCTTCCAAAGCATTCGTTAACCTGACAAACCTTTCGGCCAAATGTGTTCTCATAACCTGTTTCTCAATAGTGTGAATACGAATTATACTGCGCCGTCAGCGGCTTTGTCGGCTTTGTTTTTCATGTTTTTGATTTTTCCCTCAAGATTGTCAATACGATCTTCAACAGTATCGACCACTTTTTTGGTCATATCCTTGAACTTGTCCTTAATCAGTTTGCGTGTTTCAGTGCCTTTATCAGGGGCCACTAAAATTCCGGTAATAACTCCGGCTACTGCGCCAATGGCTAATCCAATCAATAGGTTTCCAGTTTTCATTTTTTTTTAGTTTTAAAAGGTTAATGATTTATTTGAAAATTATTTCTAACGAAATCCTTTAATTCCGCCCCAAATGAGCGATAAGACAAAGAGAACGATAAAGATGAAGAAAATTATTTTTGCGATTTCAACAGCACCGGCTGCTATTCCTCCGAATCCAAACACTGCTGCTATGAGTGCAATAACCAAAAAAGTGATGATTAATCTTAACATAGTTGACAGGTTTTAAAGGTTAGAACTTAATTCCGGCAAAAATTTGTATTACTGAATTTTTAGCATCTCCAAGCATATCACGTGAAGGCTCATCTTCTTTGGCTACATGGTTCAGGCCAAGGCTGTAATTTACCCCGATAACCAATGGGTCAAGGTCAAATGAAACACCGGCAGCAACTCCATAGTCAAAAGCATTGAAATTCTTTCTGTCCAGTTCATCATTTGAATCTATTTGAAAAAAGTCAAATACTTCGGCATCGGTATCCACATTGGCACTTATCAGGTAACTTACATAAGGGCCGAATTGAATTTGAAAAGCTTCACTTACATTCAACGCCAGATAAATGGGCAAGTCAATGTAATTGGTATTGAACCGTGTTTCACCATCTGCTATCGGACTTTCATCATAATTGATTTTAAGCCCTTTGGTAGAGAAAAGCAACTCAGGTTGCAATGCCGCACTTTCACTCAGTGCGATTTTATTAAATACACCAATATGAAATCCGGGTTTCAGGTTCTTGTTACTTCCTTCGTCAGTACTGATGGTTGAAAGGTTCAGTCCTCCTTTAATGCCTACCGATGACTCCTGGGCCAGGGAGGCGGACCCTATCTCTAACAATATTAACAGTAAAGTGCTGGTTATTGTTTTCATTTTTAGTTGTTTTTTGTGATTAAAAGTTGCAAAAATTATGGTTTTAATGATTTTTAGCTAAAAATATTTGATATTCAGATTTGCAGAAGCCAATGCAATTTGTTTATTGGATTCTGTCCACCTGAAGTCGGTATTGTAAATTCTATGCCAATACAGGCAATTATCTTTAAGGTTGATTTAATGTGATGTAAATCAGTGTTATAGAGTTTTTGGGTATATTTCTTTTTTGGCACCTCTGTAAACCAGAATACCTATGGCACTCTACATATTGAGGTTTTTTATCCACAAGACTATGGTAGGAAGTGGGAAGTAGGATTTTGCCTGGCAGCTAAGTGTTTAAAAGTTGGGAATAAGAAGTATGAGATTAGAAGTAGAAAGAAGGAATTCACTAAAAAGTGTTTAAGTCATTCATACGTTTCTTTCCCCCTTTTAGTAGCACATAGTTTAAAATTTTTCTTTTTTTGTTAACTTAGCGGGCATAATAGGCACCTGGGATGTATCAGCTCAGGCTGGTTTATAAAGATAAGACTGTGGGGAGTGCGAAGGTGGTGAAGTAAGATTGGAAGGGAAGACAAGGTGACAAGGTGAGATGGAAAGAACAAAACGACTCAAGCGATAGAGTGGCGGGAAGAATGGAATGATGGAATATTGGAAGATCAATCCTGCTAATCTTGTTTTAAAGGAAAGGTTGGAGGGTGCTCATTAAACTGTGTCAAATTTAAAACTTAGATTTGACAAAGCTATGAAAGAAAAAATCAATTGGGAAGAGTTCAGCAAGGAAGCAGCCGAACATATCCGACAGGGCAAGCCATTAACAG
>JAVEVB010000088.1:0-10510 GCA_034005265.1 Lentimicrobium sp. | reverse complement strand
ACCCGTGGCTGGATTAATCCAATTACTAACTTTAAAAATATAAATATATGAATGATCAAACATTACAGAAACTAAAACAAATGAAGTTCCAGGGTATGGCCATGGCCTTTAAAACCACACTTGAAGATGGGCGTATGGCCACGATGACCGCAGATGAGATGGTAGCTTTCATGGTTGAATCAGAATGGGACTATCGTAATAACCGCCGCATTGAACGGCATATAACTCAAGCCCGTTTTCGCTACAAGGCAAACATTGAGCACATCGACTTTGCCACAGATAGAAACCTTGATAAGAACCAAATCATGCGCTTTGCCGATTGTCATTTTATTGATAAATCAGAAACCATTATTATCACAGGGAGCACAGGCATTGGGAAAAGCTATGTGGCTTCAGCTATCGGTAATCAGGCATGCATGCTGGGATATAAAGTCTTATATGCCAATACCACAAAGCTATTTGCTAAACTTAAAATGTCAAAGGCTGATGGTTCATATATAAAAGAAATAGCACGCATTGAAAAGCAGGACTTGTTAATACTCGATGATTTTGGGATACAGCCCTTTGATAATCAAAGCCGTTCTTCACTCATGGAGATTATTGAGGATCGCCATGATAAGCGTTCTACCATAATCACTTCACAACTCCCGGTCTTAAAATGGCATGAGATTATAGGAGAAAATACTATCGCAGATGCTATATTGGACCGCATCGTACATCAGTCACATCGTATAGAACTCTCTGGTGAATCGATGAGAAAACAGACTAATAAAATAAATATATTACTTGGAGAAACAGACTAAAAAAATAACTTTGTAGAATCACCCTGTAAATTATGATGAAAATGAGGCAAAAAAGGATGTTAACTTAGGGTGGTCTTTGGCAGCCGGAAAAGCATGGTCTCTCAAAAACGATCCAGGGTGGTCAATATGTCCGATTTTTCCAACTAACTTTATAAAATTGTTTTCAACCTAGACTGATTGATGTCATGTGTTATATAGCGCATATTAAGAGCTTAGGTAATAGCGAGTTTGAGTTACAACCATTAGAAGATCATCTGAAAGGAACTGCATTATTGTCTGAGAGATTTGCATCAAGATTTAATGATAAAGAATGGGGGAAATTAGTTGGATTGTGGCACGATTTAGGTAAATATTCGGATGAATTTCAAGATTACATTAAGAAGAATTCGGGTTACGAGGAAGGTGAGAAGTCAGGCAAAACAGACCATACCTCGGCAGCCGCAATTCTGGCCAAAGAAATTTACCTGCAACAATGGCCGCCTATCTCATATTGTATTGCGGGACATCACGCAGGTTTACACAATTGGTTACCTGAACCCGGTATTAGCGGGGATTTATCCGATAGGCTAAAAAAGACTGGATTTCTGGAAAAAATAAGGGGCAGAATTCCCAGAGAATTATTTGAAAAAAGGAGTCTTGAATTGCCTGGAGGAAAGGGTATATCACCAGAACATATCAATTTATGGATACGCCTGCTTTTTTCCTGTTTGGTCGACGCTGATTTTCTGGATACTGAACGTTTTATGAATCCTGAATCGTTTAAGCGAAGAGAAAAATATGATTCTTTTCCAGAACTTAAAAGGCGATTTGATGAATACATGGATAGCATGCTGTCCAATTCACTACAAACTAAGGTTAATATAATCCGAAAAAGGATTTTAACAGATTGTATCGAAGCAGGACCACTTGAGCCAGGCTTCTTTTCTGTTACAGTACCCACGGGAGGTGGAAAAACTTTATCGTCAATGGCTTGGGCGCTGATCCATGCGCTCAGATATAATAAATCACGAATTGTTTTTGCAATTCCTTATACCAGTATAATTACCCAAACAGCACAGATTTATCGTTCAATTTTCGGTGAGAACAACGTGGTTGAACATCATAGCAATATTGATGAAAGTCTTAATACACAAGAGCAAAAACTTGCAGTCGAAAACTGGGATGCTCCTATTATTGTTACAACCAATGTTCAGTTATTTGAATCGCTTTATTCCAACAAAACTTCAAAGTGCAGAAAGCTACATAATCTGGTGAATAGCGTTATTATTTTGGATGAAGCACAAATGCTGCCACCGGAGTTCCTACGGCCAATATTAAGCGTGTTGAACGGACTTGTTCATAATTTTGGCGTTTCAATCATGTTTTCAACTGCTACACAACCTGCATTGACTGGCAAGATTGGAGGGAAAGGACAAAATACATTCGAAGGGATTCCCGGTAATGTTGTACGGGAAGTGATAAAAGAGACCGGAACCCTTTTCGAAGATTTAAAGCGGGTTGAAATTAAATTGCCTGATCGACTGAATGATACTGTTGATTGGCAGGTTATTGCTGACGAACTGAAACAATACGAACAAGTACTATGTATTGTAAACACAAGGAACCAATGTAGAGAGTTATGTGATTTGATGCCGGAGGACACTATTCATCTTTCCCGTTTGATGTGTACTGCACATATAATGGATTGCATTGAAGAGATAAAAAGCAGATTGAAAAATCAAATGCCTGTACGGGTTATTAGTACGCAACTGATAGAAGCAGGCGTGGATATTGACTTTCCTGTTGTTTACAGAGCCATCGCAGGTTTGGACTCTATAGCTCAGTGTGCAGGGCGGTGCAACCGCGAAGGTAGATTAAATCAACAGAACCAGTTGGGATTAATGAAAGTTTTTGTCCCGATTAAAGGAACGCCTATTGGATTAATGCGTAAAGGAGCCGATACTTTTAAGGAAATTATAACATTCCGGAATGAAGCTACGTTGTTGGAACCACAGGCTTTTATTGATTATTTCCGACTTTTCTATAGTAGGATTGAAAATTTCGATAAACCGGATATAAAGTGTTCATTATGGCAGGATGCACAACAAATGAGATTTCAATTTGCAACCGCGGCTAAAGAATTTCAATTGATTGATGACAAGAATGCGCAAAATATATTGGTAACATACACAGAGGGGAACGATTTGATAGAACTCTTAAAACGAAAAGGGCCCGAACCTTGGTTAATGCGCAAACTGCAACGTTATACCGTTTCAGTAAACGAACGTGATTTTGAGGATATTAAAAAGGCCGGATTGATTGTTGAAATTCATGGTTGTTGGGTTCAGGATTATCAAAAACTATACAACATTCACTCAGGTTTGCAATTGAAAGGTAAATGGTTAGAGGAGATACATATCATATAAATGAACCATTATGGAGTATTACAATAAACATTTTTGCATGGAAGTGTGGGGTGATTATGCGTGTTTTACCCGTCCCGAGATGAAAGTTGAGCGGGTAAGTTACGATGTAATTACTCCATCGGCTGCTCGCGCCGTATTCGAAGCAATCTTCTGGAAACCTGCCATAAAATGGCGGGTGGAAAAAATTGAGGTGCTGAATCCTATTCGCTGGGTTTCTGTTCGACGGAATGAAGTGGGCAAATTGATAAGTGCAAAGTCGAGTGGAATTTTTATTGAAGACGAACGGCAGCAACGTGCTGGATTGTTCCTTCGTGATGTGGCTTACCGCTTATATGCCCAAATGGAATACATACCTGTTGGAAAACGTAGCAGGGTTGAAATTCCTGATGAACTTAAGCAACCGGAGAAGGAGACACTCATGCTCAGTACCGAGAATCCGGGAAAATATAATGCCATGTTTGTGCGGAGGGCGATAAAAGGACAATGTTTTAACCAGCCTTATCTGGGTTGTCGTGAATTTTCATGCAATTTCAGATATATTGATAAACCGGAAACTGAAACTAAAGTTCCAATTGATGAAACAAGAGATCTGGGATTTATGCTATATGATATGGATTTTTCGGACGAAAATAATCCCAAGGCAATGTTCTTCAGAGCGCAACTTAAAAATGGCATCATTGAGGTTCCACCCATTGACAGTGAGGAGGTACGGAAATGATACTACAGGCTTTATATAATTATTACCAGCGTAAAGAGGCTGATCCGGAATCGAATATTGCCCCAATGGGATTTGAGTGGAAAGAAATACCTTTCATTATTGTAATTGATACAGAAGGGCATTTTTTTAACCTTGAAGATACACGTGTGGGGGAGGGTAAAGTAAAAAGGGGGAAATCATTTCTCGTTATAAAAACTAAAAGTCGTCCGGGTTCCAGGGCTTCAGAGACTGCTAACGTATTTTGGGATCATTGGGGATTTGTATTAGGACAGCCCAAAGAAAAAGATGATAAGAAAACGCTACTGCAATTGCAGGAAGATGCTAAAAAACAGAATCTTACGTTTGTTGCGCAAGTAAAACATCTTTCAGAGAAATATTCTGATAATATGCAGTTTCAAGCCGTATATAAATTCTATGAACAAAGCCATCAACTTGAAAAACTTCTATGTCATGAAAGTTGGAAGGATTGCTATAAAATACCCGGCTGCAATCTTTCTTTTCGGATTTCTGGAGAAATTTCCATTGTTGCTGAGCATCATGATCTGATAAACGAGATTGAGGTAAACGATGGAAAAATCAAAAATGAAGGAGTTTTAGTTCCTGACAGTATTTGTCTGATAACTGGTGAGCGGTCATCGATTGCGGTTTTACACTCGGCTACACCCATTCAGGGAGGGAAAAGTGGAGCAAAACTGGTTGGCTTTCAAAAAAATTCCGGATATGATTCTTATTATAAAGAACAAGGTTTTAATGCTCCGATCTCAAAGAAGGCAGAAGATGCCTATACAACTGCATTAAATGTTTTATTGGGAAAAGATTCTAAAAACAAATTCAGAATCTCGGATACCTCTATTGTCTTTTGGGCACATCAACATATTGATTTTGAAAATCAGTTTTCATTTTTCTTCAATGCTCCGGATAAAGATGATCCCGATAGAAATATACAGGAAATTAAGGCGTTATTTGAATCAATCCATACAGGCAAGCTCAATACCGATGGAGATATTCCTTTTTACATTCTAGGTCTTGCCCCCAATGCAGCTCGTATATCAATTCGTTTCTGGAAGACAGGAAAGGTTATTGATTTTGCTGCTCACATATCAAAACATTTTGATGATTTTGATATTATTCGAGGCAAAAATGATGAAAAGGAGTATTTCACCATTTTTAATTTGATTTCAAATATTTCGTTTGAATACAATATTGACAATGCGCCACCTAATCTGACAGGTAAAGTCATTGAAAGCATCCTTGATGGGACAAAATACCCTGATACTTTACAGCAGCAATGCATCAGGCGTATACGTGCCGAACAACACATTAGCCGCATCCGTGCTGCAATTCTGAAAGCTTATTTAAACCGAAAGAACGAAATCAATAATAGTACAAATGAAAAACCAATAACTATGGCACTCGATTTAGACAATAGAAACCAAGGCTATCTCTGCGGCCGATTGTTTGCTGTGCTTGAAAAAATACAGGAAGACGCACAGCCTGGAATCAATGCAACCATCAAAGATCGCTATTATGGAGCGGCTTCAAGCACTCCAATTACCGTTTTTGGACGGTTACTTAATCTTACGAATCATCATTTGACAAAATTAGGTGGGGGGAGTAAAACATACTACGAAAAAATGATTCAGGAGATAATGAGCAGTGTGAAGAGCGACGGATTACCCACGCACCTTTCTCTCGATGACCAAAGCCGTTTTGCAATTGGCTATTACCATCAGCGCCAGGATTTATATACCAAAAAAGATAAAAACAATTAAAATACAGGAGATAATATTATGCCAGAATTAATTAAAAATCGATACGACTTTGCATTGTTATTCGATGTAACAGATGGGAACCCCAACGGCGATCCCGATGCTGGAAATTTACCCCGCGTTGATGCTGAAACAGGCATGGGGCTGGTAACCGACGTTTGCTTGAAACGGAAAGTTAGAAACTTTGTATATATGGTAAAAAATGCAGAAAAACCTAATGATATTTTCATAAAAGAAAAGTCAATCTTGAACCAGCTAATAGATGAATCGCACGAACAAGATGAAGTGAAAAACAAAGAGAAATCCGGAGATAAAACCGAAGCAGCAAGAAAATGGATGTGCTCTAATTATTACGATATTAGGACTTTTGGTGCAGTCTTAAGTACGGGTAAAAATGCTGGACAAGTCCGCGGCCCGATACAATTCACTTTCGGTCGTTCGGTTGATCCAGTTGTAGCACTTGAACACAGCATTACCCGTATGGCTGTTGCAACCGAAGCGGAGGCACAGAAACAGGGAGGCGACAACAGAACCATGGGTCGTAAATTCACCATACCTTATGGGTTGTACTTTTCAAAAGGCTTTATTTCAGCTCATCTTGCTGCACAAACAGGTTTTAACGAAGATGATTTAAGCCTTTTCTGGGAAGCACTAAAAAACATGTTCGATCATGATCATTCAGCCGCCCGTGGCATGATGTGCACCCGTAAACTTATCGTTTTCAAACACGAAACTGCTTTAGGAAATGCACCTGCATACCAGCTTTTTGATGCTATTAAGATTGAAAGGAAGGATCAGACAAAACCTGTCCGTGCTTTTAGTGACTATGCGCTAAGCATTGATAAGTCTTCTATTCCTCCCGGAGTCGAACTGATAGAAATGCTTTAGTTAATGTTTAATGACCAAAGAAAAAGACCATACCGTAAATGAGGGTTTCGACAAAATCCTTCTTTACACCACACCCAACGGCAATGTTAAAGTTGAGATATACCTGCAGGATGAAACCGTATGGCTTACGCAGCAGAAGATCGCCGATTTATTCGGGGTTCAGAGGCCCGCCATTACCAAACACCTGAAAAATATATTTGATACACGTGAACTCAGGGAAGAAGCAGTATGTTCCAAAATGGAACTAACTGCAGCTGATGGTAAATCCTACAGTACTCAGATTTACAACCTTGATGCTATAATATCAGTAGGGTACAGGGTAAACAGCGTTCAGGCTACCCATTTCCGTATCTGGGCTACCGAAAGGCTAAAGGAATACATCATCAAAGGCTTTGTTATGGATGATGAGCGGCTAAAAAAGCCTGATAACATCTTTGGCAAAGACTATTTCGATGAACTCCTTGAGCGTATCAGGGATATACGTTCAAGTGAACGACGGTTTTACCAGAAGATAACGGACATCTATTCTCAGTGCAGCGCAGATTATAACGCTGATGCTGAAACCACAAAATCTTTCTTTGCCACTGTGCAGAACAAACTGCACTGGGCAATCACCGGACAGACCGCAGCTGAAATAATTGCAACAAGGGCCGATAGTTCAAAGGCTAATATGGGATTGACAAGCTGGGCTCATGCTCCAAACGGAAGAATAAGAAAAACTGATGTGGTCATTGCCAAGAACTATCTCCGGAAAGAAGAACTGGAAGGATTGAACAGGATAGTTGCAATGTATCTCGATTATGCGGAGAACCAGGCTAATAAAGGGATTGTCATGTATATGGACGACTGGGTTGAGAAGCTTGATGCTTTCCTTAAATTCAATGAGGAAGCAATCCTGAAACATTCGGGTAAGGTTGCTCATGAAATAGCCTTGACTCTGGCAGAGAAAGAATTTGAAAAGTACAGAATAAAGCAGGAAAGGATACTGGAATCGGACTTTGACAGAACGGTTAAAGAAATCGAATTGAAGAGGTCTTTAAAAAAGAGCTCTGATGCAGGATAGTTACAATGACGATGACATGCTGATGTTATCAGGCATACAGCACATTGCTTTCTGCGAAAGGCAATGGGCGCTGATCCATATTGAACAGCAATGGGCAGAAAATGTATTGACCATTGAAGGTCAGTTTCTTCATGATAGGGTTAATGATCCCTTTGAAGATGAATCCAGAAATGATATCATAACATGGAGAGCTCTCTATCTGACTTCTTACAGACTTGGGCTGCTGGGACGCGCTGATGTTGTCGAACTTGTACGAGTGACCGGCAATGTGACTGATACCATTTCAATAGACAAAAAACACGGCAGGTGGAAATTGGTACCTGTGGAATACAAAAGGGGAAAGCCAAAACCTGATGAATGTGATGAAGTCCAGTTATGTGCCCAGGCAATGTGTCTGGAAGAAATGTTCAATGTAAACATAGATGAAGGGTACCTGTACTATGGCACCATCAGGCGCCGTAACGGGGTAAATTTCACCGGCAAGCTCAGGGAACTGGCAGAACACTATGCGACAAGAATGCATGAGATATATACTAATGGAACAACACCCCCGGCTCTATATAAACCCCGATGCCGGTCTTGTTCCCTGAAAGATATTTGTCTTCCCGGGACAATGGATAAATCTGTCTCAGCTTCAGGATATTTAAAACAGGTCCTTAATTTTTAACATAACCCGAAATATGCGCAAGCTTCTCAATACCTTATATGTAACAAATCCTGAAGCCTATCTGTCAAGAGATGGTGAAAATGTTGTCGTAAGGGTGGCTGATATTGAAAAATTCAGGATCCCGGTACATAATATTGAAGGAATAGTTTGTTTCGGATATCCGGGCGCCAGCCCTTCATTAATGGGGTTATGTGCTGAACGGAATATTGGACTTAGTTTTCTGACAGAGAACGGAAGATTCTGGGGACGAGTTTCGGGTCCTGTCAGAGGAAACGTTTTATTGAGAAGAGAGCAATTCAGGATGGCGGATGATTCCAATGCTGCGCTGGAAATAAGCAGGATTATTGTTGCAGGAAAAATTGCAAACTGCCGGAATGTTTTACAAAGAGCCGTCCGCGATCATGGGAAAGAGGTTAATTCTCAATTTTTGACTGATGCGTCGGTATCTCTTGATGTACGACAGAAACAAGCTCTCAGAGCAGAGAATATGGATTCATTGCGCGGAATTGAAGGTGATGCCGCCAATTCATATTTCGGGGTATTCAATCATCTGATTATCTCACAGAAGGATGATTTTATTTTTAACGGCAGGTCACGAAGACCACCAAAGGACAGGGTGAATGCCATGTTATCTTTTGTGTACTCGTTACTTGCACACGAAACAGAGTCGGCTCTTGAAAGCGCAGGTCTTGATCCTTACGTGGGATTTCTTCATACTGCAAGACCCGGAAGGGCAAGTCTGGCGCTGGATCTGATGGAAGAATTCAGGCCGTATCTGGCAGACAGATTGGTGCTCACATTAATAAACAGAAAGCAGGTAAGTCCAAACGGTTTTAAGGAAAGGGAAGAATCCGGGGTGATCATGGATGATGAAACAAGGAAGGAAGTAATTTCTGCTTGGCAGAAAAGAAAGCAGGACGAAATACAGCATCCTTTCCTGAAGGAATCTGTACCAATTGGGCTTTTGCCCTATACTCAGGCCCTTTTATTCTCAAGGTTTGTCAGAGGTGATGTTGACAATTACCCGGTATTTGTAATGAAATGAACTATGATGGTATTGGTTACATATGATGTTGAAACCGCTACACCAAAGGGAAGGGCCCGTTTAAGAAAGGTTGCAAAACAGTGTGTCAATTTTGGACAGCGGGTTCAGAATTCGGTATTTGAGTGTGTCGTTGACCCCTCACAATTTATTATTTTGAAACACAGGCTTGAAAGTATAATTGATGAACAGAAAGACAGTTTAAGGTTTTACCATTTAGGCAGTAATTGGGAAAATAAAGTGGAGCATATCGGAGCAAAGGACTCGTTCAATCCTGAGGATGACACGCTGATAATATGAATCTGCGAAAATTAAGTTATCATAAAAAGCACCGGGAAGCCGCGTTCTTTGACGTAATGGAATGATAAAGATGAATAAATGGAGAAAATCAGAAAAGATAAGACCTAAAAAATGGACATTCGCGGAAAATGTATTGTAATATGCAGATATACAGTTAAATACAATATGTATAGTCGCACCCCGTGCGGGTGCGTGGATTGAAACATAGTCTTGCAATAGTGATTTAATGCGTTCGCAGTCGCACCCCGTGCGGGTGCGTGGATTGAAACCTTTCAAACCACTCCCAGAAGGTGTCAACACCCTGTCGCACCCCGTGCGGGTGCGTGGATTGAAACTGAATGATGATAATGTCCGGGGCATGTCTCAAAGGTCGCACCCCGTGCGGGTGCGTGGATTGAAACATTCATCGGGTAAATATTAAACTCGACATTTGAAGTCGCACCCCGTGCGGGTGCGTGGATTGAAACGTCAATGTAGCCTCTGATATAACTAACACTCGAAGTCGCACCCCGTGCGGGTGCGTGGATTGAAACTAAATACTCTTTCCCACCGTCAGCAGAAAAGGTTGTCGCACCCCGTGCGGGTGCGTGGATTGAAACGTGGGATATTCAGCAGTTCACGGTCGGAGTTACGTCGCACCCCGTGCGGGTGCGTGGATTGAAACACTGATACTAATAAATACAAGAAGCCCTTTATAGTCGCACCCCGTGCGGGTGCGTGGATTGAAACATTTCAGGATATATTATTATCTGAATTAGATAGGGCGCACCCCGTGCGGGTGCGTGGTTTGTAACTCTGTGGCGTTTAGAATTGTCTTATTTGTGGCAGTCGCTCCCCGTGCGGGTGCGTGGTGTG
>JAVEVB010000033.1:0-48211 GCA_034005265.1 Lentimicrobium sp. | reverse complement strand
CAATCTGAGAATTCTTTTTTTTGGCTAAAACGAATATTGGCTCTTTTGAAAAAACCTTAACCCCAATACATTCAATATTTTTTGAATCAAAAGTAAAAATAGTATGGATTTGTGGTATCTCATACCCTAAAATCTCAATTATACTATTTATGGAACCATTGCCTGGGCTTTCTTCAAGTTCGGTGAGCTTATTACCCTCAACGAAATAGATGCCTGTTTTATTTTTGCTAGCATTTATTCTGAATAGTCTATTGAACATATTAGTAGGTTATATGTGAAGAAAAGCATTAATATTAGTTCCGACTCTTTTGACCAACATAAATGAGACCTTAAAATCTCCGTTAAAAATACAAATTTTCTTCAAACCACCCTGCTTCCTGACATCACCAATAAATATTACTTCAACTTCCAATCCCCCCACTAAACCACTTCCCCTAACTCCTTTAACAATTAAACGGCAACCTCATGCCTGATACAGATATTCGTTGATAAATCTATTGTAGGTATTGCCTTTGAGGGTGGTTAGTTTATATGCATCCCTGAACAATAGTGTGTTATCCTTTACTGCATTGTTAACATAACCGGCAAACCTCAGGCTGATTCTTTTTTTTGCCGAGGCATAAAAATCCCCCCCACTGGTTTTGGCATTCTCTTTTTTCAATCTGAATTGCTCCATGTAATTGTTGTAAAAACTAAAGAACATGGCTTTTGTAATCAGGTCAAGGTCTAAAGCCCTGCGTGCAACAACAATCTGGCTGACTTTGAAAAGTTTGCTCAGGGTTTTAAAATCATGGGTTTCTTTCCATTTTTCGATCAGAAATCTTTCCGGTACAAGAAATTCGGCTGCAACCTGGTCGCACAAAATTTCGATGGGGTCATTTGCAGGTATGAGTTGCTTATTATCAAAACCGGCACTTTCACCCAGCCAGATGTGCGCCAGCTCGTGGATAATGGTAAACATTTGGGCAGCTTTGGCATCACCGGAATTTATGAAAAGGAAAGGGGCCTTTTTGTTCACCAGAACAAATCCCCTGCACTCACTCGGCTGAATAATTCTTTTGGTATTGTTGCCTACAACGCCATTGTAGGAAACGATGATGCCAATTTCTTCAATCTGAATGGTCAGGTAATTTAAGGCTTCTTCCCAGGTGTTAAAGTTGCTTGCCCAATCGTTGGTCAGTCCCAGGGTGTTTTTAATATCCTGAACAATAGCAGGATAGGGTGTTCCTGTATTGATTTTACCAACAAATGGCAGATCAGCATAGTCAAGGTCAGTTAGATAATCGGTCAACCAGTTTTGCCTTTCCTGTAGAATTTGAATGGTGTGGTAAACATTTAAAGAAACCTTTTCGGCTTTGGGATTATCTCTGCCAGTCCTGAAAAAAGGAATGGGTATTTCTTCCTGTGGCGGTTCATCAAAAAACATATAACCGAACGGAACATGTACCTGTTGGGTGAATTTCTCAAGCTGTTTAATCGTCGGAAAACTCACACCTTCAACCCAGTCCTTTACCTTTGGGTTAACCAGATAGAATTCCTCCAATTGATTCCCTGCCCGATCAATTGCCCATTCAATAATATGCCTGTTTATGTTTTGTATTCTGTTTTCCACAATGCAAATTTAAATATAAAACGATGGTAATTTTATGAATGCATTATTTAAAAGCAATCGTTTGTTGAAAAACCTTATTTTACCAGCTAGTTGACAAAGTTTTCATTTTTAAATTCTACTTCACACCCCATCCTCCCAAAACACACTCAACATCTTACCCGATGGCCTGTGTAGAAAATAGGAAAACTCAATCAGGGTCATATCCCCGGGAATAGGACGGCTTGATTTTAAAACACTTCGGGCGGGCAGGGATTGGATGAGGGTTTCATTGGTGCCATTCAGTTGGTTTATTTGTGCGGCAAAGCAGCATTCAGGCATTCGGTTTCCTGTTGCGAGGTTGAGTTTGAAAAAGGGAAACCCTTTTGACTTATTTGCTTTTTCGTACTGTCCGTTTGAACTCCAGACCATCAAAATGGGCGTAGGGCCCAACATCGCATAGCGACCCGTCATTGCGGCAAGGCTAACCTTGAAGTGTCTGGCGCAGTCCCACAACAAACGGTGTGTTAAAGGCGCCGATTCGAATAGGGGCACAATATATTCTTCAGGCATAAGCAGGCAGGAGGCAAAATACTCTGCTTCCTTTTCGGTAAGCTCATCACCAACAAGTATATAACCCTCTTTCCAGGCACCTTCGCCCCGTAAAAGCCTGGCTTTGTGACTGAATATAAAAAAATGTCCGAGTTCATGGGCCAGCGTGTACCTTAAGAAGGGTGAAGTAAGATTGTCGCCCGGCTCCACATGGAGATGTATGGTGAACTGATTGCCGTCGTAAACAAGCATACCCAGAAACTCATTGTTATAGTTTCCCCGTTTTATTTTTATGCCTGCATGGAGAGCAAGTGATTCCAGATCAATAATTTCACTTGTGCCTGCCATATTGCGTGCCCTGTTTACCCAATAGCTGATATCCTTTCTTCCTTCTTCTGTAAGTATTTTCTTCATAACAATGCCATATTCATGTTGCTGTATTCGCCTTATGGTTCTGCTTTGCTTATTTAACGGCATAAATTTATGAAGCCTGTTCCTGATTTCCATAAAAAGTTATTGACGGTCAGTATTTTTATTTAGAAAAAGCCATAAAAAAACCGGATGTGCAGCATCCGGTGGTAAAAATGTTGATTTTTTGATTTTCATTGATACAATTAAAGGTAGAATCCGGAGTTTTTTTATTCTTCATTCATTTTTCTGAGGGTTTCATCTGAAAGATTTAAACCTTTACGGGCTATCATTCTGAGTTTGGGCAGCGCTTCTATTTTAGTGGGTGGGGAGTATTGAGCCTCAGTATTCATGATCCGGTTGAAGATGGCTTGCGGGTTTCCCGGATAAGTGGGAAGGTTCTCGTCGGGGTTTGCCTCCTTTAGCTCTTTTGCCTGGAGGGGAGTTTCCGAGAACAGAAAGCCCTGGCGCCGCAGGTGTTTTTGCAGGGCTTTTTCCATTTTTTGCAACTCTCTTTCGTGGTTTGCTTTCATTTTGGTAGTTTTTTTTACTTATAATATTGAGGAGTTTATTTATTGCTCGTTGATGTTTTTTGCGAAGATTGTCATCCGTCAGGTTGTATTCATACTTGAGGCTTTGCCGGAACTCTTCAGGAATCCTGTGATCCTTGCCTGCATGTTGCGCATAAGTAAGGAGGATGTCCCTATCCACGGGTTTAAGCTTGTCAAGTGCTTCCTTCCAAATGCCATCAGTTGCATCGTCGTATTCATCGGGCGGAGGTTCATAAGCTGGCATCCATTCAATATTAAAATCATCAGGTAACTCATGGCTTATAACCTCACCATAAGTGCTTAAATGTTTTATAAGAAAGTTTTTTGCAGCTTTGCCCAGGTAGGCTAACACAACATTGCCCTGCTCTTCGGGTGGTACTAATCTTTTCTTAAAAATTAAATGACCTTTACTGAACAACTGTTCCATGGCTTTCTCAAAAACAATTGACGGTAGGTTCGGATCGAAATACTCCGATCTTTTGCATACTTTTTGACATTGTAGCCAAAGCAACTTCTCATATCTATTATACAAGATCCAGTAAGCATCAAGTTTAATGACATTGTTAGTATTGGCATCCAACAGCTTCAATAAATCAGCATCATGCAGTTTTGTAAGCTCATCTTTGTATGCATGTTCCATCGCGCAACTATAATTGGTATACTATATAAATACTTCCACGGGACACTTTTTGGAGCAAATTTCAAAAAAAAATGAGTTTGCGCGAAAAAAAGTTTCAAACGCATACGCAGGGTATATTTTTAATTACTATTTACATCTCAAGGTGATGTTTTTATGGTGCATACTCCTGCATTAACCATTAGAATAAAATCGCTGCAAGGCGATGCCCGGCAAAGATATCCTGACACACTTTTCTGAATATACCCATTTGCCGATGCATTCCATCATAATATTTATATGTGCAATGTACCGCTACAATAAAAAATAATGTCACACCTTTTTCGCCACACGTCAGTCCTTTTTCTTTACACGTCACACCTTTCTCACTAAGCATCGCACCTTTTTCATTGCACCTCACACCTTTATCGTTAGGCTACGCAACTATTTTCTCTCACATCTGGTCTTTTACGTAACAAGTCAGTCCATTTTCTGCGCACATCACACCTTTTTTCTTCCAGGTTGGGCCTTTTATGTTTCACATCAGACCTTTTTCTTTGCGCATTGCACCTTTTTTCTCAAAGTCCGAAGCTTTCTCGCAATACGTTAAGTCCTTTTCGTTACGCATCGTACATTTTTCGTTACACGTCGAACCCTTTTCCCATGATTTCACAGCTTTTTCAAAGAAGAATCTGAAGGTAATTATTGACTTTGCAGCATTTTAATCGTGGGTATATACCCTGATGATCATTTTTATCAGCAATAGTTATTCCGGAAATCCAAACAGTAAAAAATTATCAACTATTCAAGATGCTGATTATCAATATTGTGAATAAATATTTTTGAGGTGTCGTTTTGATTATACAGCAAATCTGTCCCGCAGAAGTATTTATTTAAGCAGGAAAGATATTTATAAAACCTGAAAAATGAAGCGCAGTATCAGCTTGATGAAAAAATTAGTGTGTGGTGGTTTTCTGGAAGAAACTGGCCTGATGAATGATATGCCACATTTGCTTCCAAAGGCCGAAGTAATCATTATCAAAGTGATCAGCCAAAGAATGAGTACCCCTGTTCTGGCCATAGAAAAAAAGGAAAATCATTATGGCATCAGCAGTGCACCTAAGTTCAGGTTTAAACAGGTATATGGATATTTTACTTCAGGTTTGCTGCCCCCTTACAGTATTATTGACCCGTTTACCACAAAATCATTTTTTGAATTTTTTAAACAACACAAATGAAACAGTTTTACAAAAGATTCCAGCGCTACAAAACCATTGAACTGGTGCTGGACGAATACAATGCAATCTACGCCGGAATGCCTGATGTAGTTGCATTAAAACAGGAATTTACCAATAGTCTTACCGAAATTGGAAACCTGATTTCAAAATTATCAAGGCCATACCAACTGATCTATCGGGACAGGCAGGTTCTTTCGGCTGATTTTCGTAAACAAATGAAGAGCATGTTGTCCATGCTGCTCCATTATGCATCCAAAAGCAATAATCAGCAATTGATAAGCCTTCTAAAGACTTATCTGCTTGAATACCGCACACTGTCAATTGTCCGGCTTTATGAACTGGGCCTGCATGTAAAAGACCTTTCCGAAATCAATCTTGAAGGATTGAGCGGTTTGGGATATACCCAATTACAGCATGACGACTATCTTGCTCATCTTGATGCTTTCAAAACAGCCATTGACCAGTATCATTTTCAATCGAATGAGCGAAAATCGGATCGCCGGCAGTTGTTGACCAGGTTTCAGCAAATGGAATTATTGATGAAAAACCGGATGGATACATTTGCCAACCTGGTTTCAGAAGATCATCCGGAATTTTTTATGCAGTACCGGCAAAAACGACGTAAACAATCTATAAAGTCAACTACTGCGAATGTTGAAGATTCTGATGCTGACATCAGTGGTACCATTACCATGCAAGGCAGTGGCAATGCCCTGTCAATGGCAACCGTTGCCATACCCGACCTCGATCTCATAGCAAATACCGATGAAGATGGTTATTATCTTTTTGATGAATTGCCCGCCGGCAATTATACGGTAACCTGTCATCTTTATGGCTTTGAAGTACCGTCCCCTGTGCAATTTACGATTGCTTCCGGCGAAAGCCTTGTGGTAGATTTTACCCTCACACCATTACCTGTCCCGGTTTTGAATTAACTAAACTGAAGAACAGTCATGGATTTCAGGCCCGGACTTTGTCCGGGCTTTTTTTTGATTAAAGGGTATTTAAAGGGAATTTAAATGCAGTAGATAAAAGATTGCCGGATGAACATAATAGGTTCTGGGCACAGTAATATTTGGTGTAGATAAATGATTACCGATTGACATCATAGGTGCAGCGCAGTGTAATATAATTTGGCATGAATTTTCAGGCTTTTTTAATCCATGTTTTGATAAGTGGTTTCTTACCCTCCCAGTCGTTTGCCCCTTCGAAGAATTCAAAAAGATAATCGTCCTTAAATTCTATTTCATTTCGTTTGAGAATATCCAGATATTCTGTCTTAAATGACTCTTTTTTATGGTGTTCATCCTGATTCAGTATATATTTTACTACGGGATCAATCTGTGATTGGGAATGAGAAAAACCGCCATAGCCGCGTTGCCAGGCAAATTTAAATTTTGAGAACCCCTTCTCCTTTACCCATGTATTTGAGCTTGTTTTTATTTTCTCAACCAAATCTGTAATCAACTGGTTTACATTGTACCCAATGAAAATATGAATATGATCAGGCCGGCTTTTTATTGCAAGTAATTTATGGCCATTATTTTGAATAATGCCGGAAATGTACATCTCCAGTTCATCTTTCCAGCTTTTCCCAATAAGGGCATCCCTTCTGTATGGCGTAAAAACCAGGTGGATATATATTTGCGTATAGGTATTTGCCATGATGTTCCATTTTAGGAGATAAAATTACTCACAAAATGATTAATATCACGGTGCTCTGCACCTTTTATTTTACAATCACTGAACATGATTCTACACATATTTCGGTGCGCTGCACCGCGTATACAACATCATAGGTGCAGCGCACCGAAATATTTCCAGAACATCTTAGCCATTAGAACATCATAGGTGCAGCGCACCGAAATATTTCCAGAACATCATAGCCATTAGAACATCATAGTAGGTGCAGCGCACCGAAATATTTGTAGAACATCATAGCCATTAGAACATCATAGGTGCGGCGCACCGAAATATTTGTAGGTGCAGCGCACCGCGATATTTGTAGGTGCGGCGCACCGAAATATTTGTAGGTGCAGCGCACCGCGATATTTGTAGGTGCATCGCACCGTAATATTTGTATGTGCATCGCACCGCAATATGTGTACATGCGTCCCGCCACAAAAGTTGTGGGCAATTCATATTTTTCCCAATCCATTGCATTTATCCATCGTTTTCATACATTTGCCGACGATATGAATATTAAATCTAATCGATTAACACCAACCACCATCATGAAAAGAATGTTTACGCTTTTGGGCCTGGCTTTATTTACCGGCCTTGTTTTTACAAGTTGTACCAAGGATGAAGAAGAGCCTGTGCTTCCTGTTGTTGCTTTTAACCAGCAGGCCGGGTTTATTACAGGTGATGCTACTGCCGCTTTCGGTGATACATTGACTTTCGGTATCATTCTGAAGGGCAATGGCTCCGATAACCTTATTAAATTTGTGATGAAAGCCAACGATCAAACACTGCTCGATTCAACCATCAATACTCAGAATTTTACCTATAATTTTTTTACCATCAAAGGAACAAATCCTACGGATGTATGGAGTTTTTCAACCACCGATTTAGCTGGAAACCGCAAGGAGGAATCCATCACCATCACCGGTACTTTTGGTGAAATCAACAGCTACACCACCATTCTGATGGGTGCACAGGATAATGCCACCACCGAAAGTTTCCTTTCACTGCAGGACAATGCGGCAACGCTTTATCTTCAGGCTCAGGCTTTTGAGAGTCAGGAGAAGATAGATATCTTTTGCTTTTACGAAAATACTGCAACCCACCAGAACCTGATGTCGTTGGGTTCGCCGGCATCGAACATAACCGGTGTGTTTACCGGGGCGACTTCTCCCGATAATTACACGACTAAAAATCTGACCCGTTTTTACAAAACGGAACTTACTTCGGCTCAGTTTGATGCTGTTTCGGATGATGCAGTGTTGCTTGATTCATTCAATGCTGACGAAGCCCGCAAAAAAGCCAGCGTACTTGCTGTGAATGATGTTTATGCGTTTCAGATTCAGTCGGGTTTGATCGGACTGTTTAAAGTGCTGGAAGTGACTGGAGTAGAGGATGGAACATTGAAGATTGCCGTCAAAATTCAGAAACAATAGCTTCCTAAATGATTTGATTTACCCATATGGTTGCGGAGTTTCCGTGGCTGTATGGGTTTCTCTTAATGATAAATACTATGCGGATTCCTGCATTTACCCTGTTACTAATGACAGCGCTGTTTTTTGTTTCCTGCAAACAGGACGAACCACTTCAGCGTGCTTCGGTTATCCTGAAAACCGGCGTGGCTTACACTTCGTCTAATGTGGAAGTCCAGCAGGGTGCCACCATTAGCATTGGGGTGATTGCTTCGGGTGGTGATGCTGCACTTACCTATATCAGGATTGAGCGCATCAGCGGCTCGGATACCACCGTTCAGCTTGATCGTGGCATTTACAAAGAACGTCCGGGATTGGACGAGGACTTTAGTTTCCCGAAAGGGAATGCTGCCTCAGAAACCTGGCGTGTGCTGGTGATGAATGCTGATCGCGATACTGCAACGGCTACCCTGGTGGTTCGCAAAGCTCCGGGCTTCAATTTTGGTCCCATTCACCATTACAGCGATGTTGTGGTTGGAATGCAAAACAACACCACCAGCCCTTCTTATCTGGATGCCGATCTGGGTCAGGTTTACGATATTGTTACTGTTTCCGGAAAGATAAATACGGTGGATATGGTCGCTTATTTTTACTACACTTCCGGATTGCCTTCACCTTCGCTGGCTTGCCCGGGTTACACTTCGGTGGTGGGCTATTATCCGGTCATTAACAACTGGCCTGAAAAAAACACCACACTTTTTGATTACAATACTTCTGACAATGACCTGATTTCTGTGGAAGCGTTTGATGCGGCAACCAACGACAGCTTGCTTATTACGGGTTACAATCCCACCAAGGTCAGCGGTAATTGTAAATATGCATATGCCGGTAAGGTAATTCCTTTCAAAACCCAACAGGGGAAATATGGTCTGCTCAAGATTGTCCTGGCAGATGAACACGAAGAAGGTACCATGCTCATGGAAATAAAAATCCAGCAATAATAGGGTAAGATGAGGATAGTTTTTTACATAAAATGGATGCTGGTCGTTATAATGACGATGTTTTTTACGTTCAGTCTGGATGCACAATGCCTTGAGGGCCGCGTGGTTAATGCAACCAATGGCGAACCTTTGCAGGGTGCGAGTATATTGGCAGGTGCTTTGAAGGGAACCACTACCAATCGCGATGGAGTTTTCAAACTGTGCGGATTGAAAGGGGATTCTATAAGCCTTACGATTAGTTATATTGGGTATGAAGCCCAAAAAGGTAATTTCGCCGTCAATTCATCAAACCTTATCATCAGCCTTTGGCCTTCGCTCATTGAAATGGAAACATTTGTTGTTTCTGCCACCCGCACTGATTCGCGCATTGTAAACACCCCGGTCAGAATCGAAGAAGTTGGCCTCACCCAAATGCAGGCCCTTCCGCTGCAAAGTGTTGATGAAGTGTTAAAAATCGTTCCGGGAGTGAATTACAGTCGCTCTTTCGGTATTTTTAGCCCCAAAGCCACTGTAACCATGCGCGGCATGAGCGGCAAGGAGCAGGGGAGGGTGCTCATTCTGGTGGATGGTATCCCCATGAATAAAAGTGATGGGGGTGGTTTTGACTGGAATATGCTGGATGCAGGTTTGGTTCAGAAAGTTGAGGTAACCAAAGGTGCCGGATCAGCCATATATGGCGGGAATGCCATGGGCGGTATCATCAATATTATTACCCGAAAACCCACAGAGAAGCTTTTTGTAAATGCTGGTCTCGAATATGGAACCTATAACACCCTTGGCGGAAAAATAAACGCCGGTGGCAGTATTAATGTGAAAAATCCCGGCCAGTCCTGGATCTGGATGGCCAATACCTTTTACCGGCAGAGCGATGGCTATGTTACCCAGTCGGATGCTGATGTGGCCGCCAATCCTTACATTGTGAAGTCCAATTTGCAGGAAGTAGGCGCCGCTTTTCGCACGGAATATGCATTGAGCGATAAGCACAGCATTGGTGCTTCCATCAATTATTACAACGATGATCGTGGCACCGGCGAAAAAGTGTATCAGCCTGAAGGCAATACCACCGATCATGATTCTTACGGTATTACCCTCAATTACAATGGAATTATGGGGGAATATAGTATCCGTTCATCGGCTTACTTCCTGAACGAAGATTATAAAAAAGTAAATGAATACCTTAAGGACGATTATACCTGGTATGATGTATTGAGTACACGCCGCGATTTTGGCTGGCTTACCACACTTACCCGCCCTATAGGTGCGCACCAAAAATTGACGGGGGGATTTGATCTTCGCAATGGTAGTGTGGATGCTTACGATAAATACTTCACTTCAACCGATATTGTTTACAATGCGGGTAAAATGAGTACCTGGTCGCTGTTTGCACAGGATGAAATAGGCCTGTGGAATGATAAAATACGCATATTGGCCGGTTTGCGATACGATATTGCCTGTTTTTATGATGGGTCATTCTATACTGAAGCCCCAACCCAGGAAACTGTTTTCATGGGCATTTATCAGGTAAAAGCGATGCCTGAGCAGCGCAACAGTGCCCTGAGTCCACGGCTATCTGCACATTACCGCTGGGGAAATTTCAATCGGGTTTATTTAAGTTACTCGCGCGGATTCCGACCCGCGGTACTTGACGATATGACCCGGAGTGGTCGCATCAAAGGCGGTTTCAAAGTTGCCAACCCTGAACTGAAGCCTGAATATCTCAATAATTTCGAAACCGGTATTGACCTCAGGCCATTTGGCAGGGGACTACTGGCCAATTTTCTGATTGAGGCCTCAGCATACTATTCTCATGGAAGTGACTTTCAATATTATGTCACCAATGGTCAGACCATTGACATGGGATATGGCGAACGTCCGATAATGATCAGGGCCAACATCAGCGAAGTGGAAATATACGGTGCGGAGTTTTCGCTGAAATATGAAATCACCCCCGCTGTTTCGTTTTATGCCGGTTACGCTTACGCGAGTGCAACCATTCTTGATTATACCAAAATTGCTTTGAATGATACCATTGATCTTTCGGGTAAAACCATGACTGATGTTCCTGGCCACATCATCAATGCGGGCATCACCTGGACAAACCGGATTGTGAGCGCAGGTGTTTCTTTCCGTTATACGAGTGCTACTTACATTAATGATCAGAATACGGTAGATGATGTGTTGAATTCAAATAAATTTGCCGGATATCCAACACTTGACCTGAAATTATGGAGACCTGTCGGACATCACTTAAAGGCTTCGCTAAACCTTCAAAATCTGTTTGATGAGAAGATTTACGACAGCAAATACAATGTCGGACCGGGGCGGTTCATCACAGCCGGTTTGGAGATGAATTTCTAGGAAGCATAAAAACCAGACAATTCTGATGCTTTCGGAACGCTGAGATGCAAAGATTTTTATTATTTACATAACCTAAATTATTGCCATGAAAAAACTCCTGATGTTCGCCACAGCGCTGCTTTTTACAGCAGGCACAATGGCTCAAACCAATGATTTTTATGATGATGCCACTTTGAACGCCTTGACCACCTCCAAGTTGATGGTGGAAGGTGAAGTGGCCAATCCAGGAACGGTTGATTTCTCTACCTTGCCGCTGCGTTCAGTTATTGTGAAGGAGACTGCTTTTGATGGGAAGGATGGGAAATTCATCGGAGCTTACCAATACGAAGGCTACTCCATTTATGACATTTTGAACCAGACGGTGCTGCAAAAAAAGAATGAAGCAGAATTCCCTCCAATCATTGATTTGTATGTTGAGGTTGAAAATGCTGCCGGCGAAAAGGTGGTCTTGAGTTGGGGCGAAATTTATTACCCGGTTCACCAACACGAAATCATCATTGCAACCACGGTCAGGCGCATTGTGCCTTCAAAAACCAAAGATTTGTGGCCGATGCCGGTGAACAGCAAACTGGTGGTTGCCGCCGATTTGTTTACGGAAAGAAATATCGAAAATCCGGTGAAAATAACGGTGAAATCAAGCACGGTGAATTATAAGATTGACCGTCAGATACCTGAAATGTACTCAAAGAAGGTTGATTTTATGCTAAAGGATGAGCTTGTGAGGTCTGTTTCAGCAGTGGACTCTGATTGGACAATACTCACCTATGCCCATGTGTTCTACGGACGCGGTTCAGGTATTCATGGTACCACGCCATTTTCGGGGGTGTTGCTCAAGGAAGTTGCAGAAGATATTTTCCCATCTTCAAAGGAAAACCTGCGCACAGGTATGATCATCACCGCTGGATTGGATGGATATCGTGGGATTTATAGTTACAGCGAAGTATTCAACCGCAACGACCAGGCGGAATTGCTGCTTGCACCCCGGACAGGTGTGGTAAAAGAGGGCGCGTTTATGCTCTTCCCTTCCATGGACTTTTTTAGCGATCGTGCTATCCGTAGTCTGATGGAAGTGCGCATGATTGACGCGGATGATTTGTAAGGATTGAAATTAACTTCTACAATTGCCGGGCATCCTGAAAAGGTTGCCCGGTTTTTATTTATCCAAATGATGAGTGACATCGATTAAAACACCCGTTATATGGGTGTTTTTACGTAGTGATTCGATTGTTTGTTTTGAAAAAGTGGTATTTTGACGGATTGCGAAGACCTGATTTTAGCTATAATTTTGTAAAATAATATTACAACCTGATTCTGGATGCTTTATTTTACAAATAAGGACTCCTTAAATGCGGGTTGATTTATTAAGACCACGATTTTAAAAACTACATCATATGAGAACTAAACTCACTATAATCCTGTTTTTCATTGCCCTCTCCGCCGGATTTGCTCAGGTTAGGGTTACAGGAAAAACCAAAGCCCCCGGTATTATGATTGGGCTTGACAGTACAATTGTAAAAACGGAGTATGCCCAATGGAACAATGAGAATCCGGAGGAGTTTTGGGAAAGGATTTCTTATCCTGACCGTATTGTTTATTATTGCAAGGACGCAGGGAACGATAGTAAATCAAATGTGGCGCACATTTATGATTTTGAGAATGGTGTGAATGTTAAATATACAACCATCGCCGCACAGGAAAAGTTTAAATATGCCTGCGATTATCTTAATACCATAGCTTTACGTAATAAGTATCTTTATGACTTTCAGGGTGTAAATGAGAATAATCAGGGTGTTTGGCTTTCAAGCAAAGGAATCTCTAATTATTCCAGTTGTAATTGTGGTAATGTGAAAGTAACGGTTACTGGCAATCTGAAAGACGAAGCATTAAGCACTTATGTTGAAAATTGTCCGGTTAAACCTGGTAAATCCGGTGAACTGCTGGCAATTGAGTACACACCAATGAATCAGTAAATGTTTCGGGGGGATCGTTTACAAAAAAAATGGGGGCCTTATGGCCCCTTTTTTTATGGCGGATATATAAAACCAGTTTTAATATCTGATCAGTGAGAAAAAAATAGTGGGATCATCATTAAATAAGCTGATTTTATGGTATGGCACTTAATCCTGAGGTATGTTTTTCCACCGTTTATGTGACCATAACCAATGTGATGGCTGCTTCCTGATGTCGCCTTCCAAAAGTCTGGTATAAGCCTGAAGCATTTCCTTGACGGTCATTTTATCATCTGGTTCCGAAATAGTGTGGTAAGTTATGGTATAGTATCCTGGTCTGATTTTTTTGATGGACTGGTATATTACTGCCGATTGGGTTGCTTTTGCAAGTTTTGCTCCTCCGGTGAAGAAGAAACTGGGCTGGTTCATGAATGGGAAGCAATACTCCATATCCTTGTGCGAGGGTGATTGATCTCCAATAAAAAAATAAAGGGCAGGATAATCCTGTTTACTAAGGATGAATTTTCCTGCTTTTTGCATGGGCAGCAGCTTTATTCCGAACTTTTTGCGGATTTTCCCCATTATCGGCTCCATAACCATGCTGCTTAAAGGTTTATAGAGTGTATAAATGCTAAAATTGAAAAACAGCGGCGTCATGATCAGCCACTCCCAATTGCCCCAGTGGCCGCCTAAAGCGATGATGTTGATTCCCCGTTGATGTAAATCGGTAATCAGTTCCGGATTTTCAACATGGCAGCGTCTCCTGGCCTCCTCTGCTGTCATCCCCTGGCTTTTAATAACTTCTGCGAAGACCTCAAAAAAATGTCGGTAGAACTGATGGGCGATGGTTTTAATCTCGTTATAGTTCTTCCCGGGGAAAGCCCTGGAAAGATTTTGAATAATTACCGCATACCGATATCGTAAGACCTTTTCGGCAAAAAAGCGCAGCAGGCTGGCTTTAAATAGCAATAGCCCGAATGGAAGATGGCCAGACAATCGTGCAATGCCAAAAATCAGGTTAGCGATCAGCTTATTCAGGAATTTCATTTTTATAATGTTGATTACTCAACTTTAGGTTTGTGCATCCAAAAATACAAATTTAGTTTTGCCTGATGGGTTCTTGTTTAAGTATATTGTTGATTTGAATCAGATTTGTTAAAATAACATAAATAAATACAATAGATTGATGCTGATTCAATTAAAATGCGTATCTTTTCAAAAATTGTGAATTATGAAGAAAAACAGGCCTCTCGCAACTCAAAGACAAAAAACTGTTCAGGCACTCACTCCCCAGATTGCCGCTACTTGTGGTTCAATAAAAGGAAAATATGCCGTTGTACTCGATGGCGGCAAAACCACCATATACATTTCTGACAAGAGTCGCGAAGCTGAGATTATTGAACGTTACAAGCAAAGACGGGCAAAATAGTTGTTTCCAATAAATAAAACTACTGAAAATCAAGTATTAATCGAAATCTGACGCAATGCTGTTAATTCATATCTGAATCAATAGAGTAGGTTGCGCTGTTCTTTGATTTTAGCATCACTGATGTAATCGTCATAGTCCATTAGCTTGTCAATCACTCCTTTCGGCCCGATTTCGATGATGCGGTTACATACTGTCTGGATAAATTCATGGTCGTGGGACGACATCAGGATGTTACCCTTGAATTTAATAAGCGTGTTGTTGAATGCCTGAATAGATTCCAGATCAAGATGATTGGTTGGTGTGTCAAGCAACATAACATTGGCATTACGGATCATCATACGGGCAATCATACAACGCACTTTTTCGCCTCCCGAAAGTACATTGGCTTTTTTGTAGACTTCTTCACCGGAGAAAAGCATTTTACCCAGAAATCCCCTAAGGTACATTTCTGATGTGTCGCTTGAGAATTGCCCCAGCCAGTCAATCAGGGTGATTTCAGTATTAAAAAGATCTTCATATTCCAACGGAAGATAAGCTTTAAGGATAGTTTGTCCCCATACAAAACTGCCGCTATCAGGCTCTTCATGGCCCTTTAATATCTCAAAAAGCTGAGTCATTGCGCGGTTATCCCTCGAAAGAAAAACAATTTTATCGTCCTTCATCATAGTGAAGTTTACATCCTTAAAAAGTAAGGTCCCATTGATGCTTTTGCTCAAATTGGTAACTTCAAGAATGTTGTTGCCCGGCTCGCGCTCCGGCGTGAAGATGATGCCAGGATATTTGCGGGTAGAGGGCTTTATCTCCTCAAAATTCAGCTTCTCAATCATTTTTTTACGACTGGTTGTTTGCTTTGATTTCGAAGCATTGGCACTAAAACGGGCAATAAATTCCAATAGCTCTTTTTTGCGGTCTTCCGCTTTTTTGTTTTGTGTCATTTGCTGACGAAGTGCCAACTGGCTCGATTCATACCAGAAGGTGTAATTTCCGGGGAAAAGCTGAATTTTATTAAAATCTATATCAACAATGTGGGTACAGATGGAATCCAGAAAGTGCCTGTCGTGGGAAACGACCAACACCGTATTGTCGAAATTGGACAAATAATTTTCTAACCAGTTTACCGTTTCAAGGTCGAGATCATTGGTAGGCTCATCCAGTAAAAGGTTGTCGGGTTTGCCAAATAAGGCCTGGGCCAGCAGAACTTTAACTTTTACCTTGCCATCAAGTTCCCGCATTTCTTTTTGATGCAGGTCTTCAGCAATGCCAAGTCCGCTCAGCAGACTGGCTGCATTGCTTTCGGCATTCCAGCCATCCATCTCGGCAAACTTTTCTTCCAGTTCAGCTGCTTTGTGTCCATCAGCTTCTGAAAAATCGGGTTTTGCATAAATCTCATCCTTTTCATGCATCACCGACCATAATTGATCATGCCCCATAAGTACTGTATTGAGCACGGTGTGGTCGTCAAATCCGGAGTGGTTCTGGCTTAGCACCGACATACGTTCACCTGGTGCCATGCTTACGTTTCCCTTTGAATATTCCATTTCACCGGAAAGCATTTTCAGGAAAGTAGACTTTCCTGCACCATTGGCACCAATGATGCCATAGCAGTTGCCTTGTGTGAATTTTATATTTACATCCTGAAACAGAATTCTCTTACCAAACTGAATGCCAAGCTCCGAAACTATAATCATTTAATCTTGTGTTATTTATCCTGAAAAATACTATTACCCGAAAGGGGGTGCAAAGGTAGGCTTTTTTTGATAGCGGATTTTGGATTTCAGATATCGGATTTCGGACTATTGAATTTGGATTACGGTGTTTAAAGAACCTTAACTTAAAATTGCGGATAGCTAACTTCAAAATGCTGAACACGGATTGCTAACAACAGCATGCCAACTGCGTATTGCCAACTGCCTGCTTTCTCTTGCAAACTAATACTCATCCCATGCTTTTATGGCAATATCATCGGGTGTAATTCGGCAAACTGCATAAATAAAGGCACTGGCAAGCCGGGCGTTGGTGATAAGTGGAATGTTGAAATCAACTGCCAGACGCCGGATTGTATAATCATTGTAAAGTTCTGTTTTTGACAAGTTCTTTGGAATATTTACAACCAGGTCAATTTTGCGTTCACGCAGGTAATCACGGGTGTTGGGTTGGGTTTCTTCATCGGGCCAGTATAATGTTTCCACTTTTAGGTCATTGTCACGCAGGAATCTGGCCGATCCGGGTGTTGCAAATAAAGTGAAACCGCGCTCTATAAGCATGCGGGCACTTTTTAATAGTTCAACCTTTGAACGTGTATCGCCGGTGGAAAGAAGTATATTTTTTTTCGGAATCCGGTATCCAACCGAAAGCATGGAGCTGAGCAAGGCCTCATAATAATTTTCTCCCAGACATCCTACTTCACCCGTGCTAGCCATCTCCACGCCCAATACCGGGTCGGCAGCCTGAAGACGGGCAAATGAAAATTGAGAAGCCTTGATGCCCACATAATCCAGGTCGAAGGCTGATTTGCCCGGTTTCTCTGTTGGAAGTCCAAGCATAGCCCGGGTAGCCAACTCAATTAAATTGATTTTTAATACTTTTGAGACAAAAGGGAAGCTTCGTGAAGCCCTGAGGTTACACTCAATCACTTTTATATCATTGTCGCGGGCAAGAAACTGCATGTTAAACGGACCGGTTATATTTAGCGCCCTGGCAATATCACGCGAAATGCGCTTGATTCTTCGTGCAGTTTCAAAATACATTTTCTGTGCCGGGAAAACAATGGTGGCATCCCCTGAATGCACACCTGCAAATTCGATGTGCTCAGAAATGGCGTAAGCAATTAACTCCCCCTGATTGGCTACGGCATCAATCTCAATTTCCTTCGCATTCTGGATAAACTCAGAAACCACCACCGGATATTCTTTCGAAACGCGCGTCGCCAGTTTCAGGAAATAATCCAGCTCCTGCCGATTGCTTACCACATTCATGGCCGCTCCCGACAAAACGTACGAAGGACGAATAAGCAGAGGGAAGCCGGTTTCATCGGCAAAATGGTAAATATGGTCCATTTCGGTGAGTTCACTCCAGCGTGGTTGGTCAATACTGAGTTGATCAAGTAATAAGGAGAATTTGTGTCTGTTCTCAGCCATGTCAATATTTTCGGGCGAAGTTCCCAAAATAGGCACGTTTTCCAGATGAAGACGCATTGCCAGATTGTTGGCAATTTGTCCGCCGGTACTCACAATCACTCCTTTGGGTTGCTCCAGTTCAATAATGTCCATGGTTCGTTCGAACGAAAGCTCATCAAAATACAATCGGTCGCACATATCGTAATCTGTGCTTACGGTTTCGGGGTTGTAATTGATCATTACACCTCTGTAGCCTTCCTTACGTGCGGTGGCCAGTGCGTTTACCGAGCACCAGTCAAACTCTACCGAACTACCGATTCTATAAGCACCTGATCCCAACACAATGACCGAATTTGCATCCTTTTCCGTTTCAACATCGTGCTCACTTCCTGAATAGGTCAGGTACAGATAATTGGTTTGTGCCGGGTATTCCGCGGCAAGGGTATCAATTTGCCGGATGTATGGCACAATTCCAAGCTTTTTGCGATGGTTGCGGATTTGCATCATTTCCAAATGCAGGTTGCCTTTGACTTTGCAGATCAACCTGGCCAGTTGAAAATCGGAAAAGCCTTTCTGTTTAGCCAATAAAAGCAAATCGGGATCTGATTTTTCGATATGGCTGCATTTTTTAAGTTCTGTCGCCGTATCGTGTATGGATTTTAATTTTACAAGAAACCACAAGTCTATACGTGTCAGTTGGTGCACCTGCTCAACACTGAACCCTGCGTCAAATGCACTGGCAATGGAATAGATGCGCATATCGGTTGGCTCTGAGAGGGCTTTTTCAATATCAGTGAACGCGATATCGCTGTTACCAAGAAACCCATGCGTTCCCTGGCCCACCATCCGCAGGCCTTTCTGTATGGCTTCTTCAAATGTGCGGCCTATAGCCATGATCTCACCCACACTTTTCATACTGCTGCCAATCTCTTTCGAAACGCCGATAAATTTATTCAGGTCCCATCGTGGAATTTTCACCACCACATAATCAAGCGCTGGCTCAAAGAAGGCAGTTGTTGTGCGGGTTACAGCATTCTTAAGTTCGTGGAGCCCATAGCCCAACGCAAGTTTTGCTGCCACAAATGCAAGTGGATAACCGGTTGCTTTTGAGGCCAGGGCTGATGAACGCGATAAGCGTGCATTCACTTCAATCACACGGTAATCTTCACTATCAGGATCCAGTGCATACTGAACATTGCATTCGCCAACAATGCCAACCATGCGCACAATTTTAATGGCTAAGCTGCGCAACTTATGATACTCTTGATTGGTAAGGGTTTGTGAAGGGGCCACCACTATGCTTTCACCGGTATGTATGCCCAATGGATCAAAATTTTCCATGTTACAAACCGTAATACAGTTGTCGTATTGATCGCGCACAACCTCGTATTCCACTTCCTTCCAGCCTTTGAGCGATTCCTCTACCAAAATCTGGGATGAGTAGGAAAAAGCTTTTTCAGCCAGTATTTCAAGTTCTTCAAGGTTGTTGCAAAATCCTGAACCCTGTCCACCCAATGTAAATGCCGCCCTGACGATAATCGGGAATCCAAGATTTTGTGAAGCGGTTATGGCATCCGCAATGCTGGTAACCGCAATGCTTTTGGGCGTTTTAACTTCAATCCGGCGGAGGCTTTCAGCAAATATCTCCCGGTCTTCGGTATCAATAATGGACTGAACTGGTGTGCCAAGCACTTTGACGTCATATTTTTCCAACACGCCGTTCTTGAACAGTTCGATGCCGCAATTGAGAGCTGTTTGTCCGCCAAATGAAAGTAAAATGCCTTGGGGACGTTCTTTTCTGATAACTTTTTCAATAAAAAATGGTGTAACCGGAAGGAAATATATTTTATCCGCCACACCTTCAGAAGTTTGTACTGTTGCAATGTTGGGATTGATAAGTACGGTAGATATTCCTTCTTCGCGCAGTGCTTTCAGCGCCTGCGAACCGCTGTAATCAAATTCACCAGCCTCACCGATTTTCAGGGCACCGGAACCCAGAATCAGGATTTTTTTCAAGTTCAGGATTGTATTTTGGTCCATTGAATGTACGTGTTATTATGCGTGGGATTTTTTGTAGAACTCAACATTTGTTAGAAAATCATCAAACAAATATTCACTGTCAGTAGGTCCGCCGGAGGCTTCCGGATGAAACTGTACTGAGAAAACAGGCTTTGACCGGTGCCTCAGACCTTCGTTGGTTCCATCATTCAGGTTAATAAAATAGGGCTCCCAGTCTGATGGAAGGGAGCTGGGATTAATGGCGAAACCATGATTCTGGGAGGTGATCAGTGCCTTGTTGGTGCCAACCTGTAATACAGGCTGATTGTGGCTGCGGTGACCATATTTTAGTTTGTACGTGTCGGCACCGGCAGCCAGTGCAAGCAATTGATTGCCCAGGCATATTCCAAAAATTGGAATGTCTTGTTTCAGCGATTTTGCCAGATGATTGATGGTAGTGTCGCACATTTTTGGATTTCCCGGGCCGTTGGAAATAAAAAGGCCATCATATTCAACTTTAGAATAATCGTAATCCCATGGTACCCTGATTACCGTGTTGCCACGGTTGATGAGATGTCGGATGATGTTGTATTTTACACCACAGTCAACGAGTAAGATGCGGCTTTCTCCGGAGCCATATTCCACAATTTCATCTGTACTCACTTCCGCCACTAAATTATACTGATTTGGGTCTGCGAATCCCGGATCGTCATTGTCAAAAATAATTTTTCCCAGCATGGTGCCATTTTCCCGCAAAACTTTGGTAAGTGCCCGTGTATCAATGCCAAAAAGTGCCGGAATTTTATTTTTTTTCAACCAATTACCTAAGCTCTGACGGGCATTCCAGTGACTGTACATTTCGGTATAGTCTGAAACGAGGAGAGCAGAAACCTGAATGCGTTCAGATTCGAAATTTACTGACAGGCCATTTGCCTTTTCATCATCGGGCACGCCATAATTACCAATAAGTGGATAGGTGGCAACCAATAACTGCCCTGCATAGGATGGATCGGTCAGGCTTTCGGGATAGCCGGTCATGGCTGTATTGAAAACAACTTCACCCGAAACCGATTGTTCGTGGCCGAATGATTTTCCGGTAATTTCAGTGCCATCTTCAAGTATTAACCTGGCTTTTTTGTAATTAATCATAGGCCTTCTCAGAAAGGATTATTAATGGAATAATTACCGGGGCAACCTGTTTAACTGCACGCACCTGTAACTGTTCTGAAAAAGCAGAGCATCGCAAGCTAATGAAATTTAGGTAGTATCCCGGGAAGATGATGAACTTACAATTATACAAAAGTACGACAGCTACATCAGTATCTTATGAAAAAGTTTTCACAGGTTATTAACGGAGTTTTGGCAAAGGTTGGAGAGCTAAGCCATATAAGGGAATGCCAGTCCGACAAACCAACTCATTTGTTTTTAATGACTGTTTAGCCCGTCTGAAGGGTAAAAAGAGATGATTTTATGATTAATTAATTGTCGCTGTTTTCCGAAGTGTCTGTGAAGTTCAATTGTTCCGACTTTTCAATTATGTGACTGATCATCTCTTTGGCTTTTGCAGGTTTACATGCCCAATCAATGTCTATCTGAAATATTGTTGAATTTTGAAATAAGAAATACCTGGCAATGGTCTGGTAAGCAGTTACTCCGGTTGGCCCTGAAATCGCATTTATACACTCATTCTGGTTGGTGATTATCCAGAGTGTCCCTCCCAAATATTGCTCTTCTCTGGCTTCCTGCACATCCATGCCTGATGAATGCTTGAATGACTCTTTCATTTGCTCAATACCATTCATATCGTGAAGCATCTGAAGCATCATTTTTCCGGTTTCATCGTTGGTATTGTAACGGGTTAGTTCCAGGTCAAGCCTTCCTGCCGGCTCAGGCCCGTTATTGCATGAGGTATAACTATTCAGGTCGGCAAATACTTCTATCCGCACCATCATGCCCATATCCGAAACCATTTGCCGGACTTTACGGATTTTTTGATTTACGTCCCCCATTGGGAGGAGTGATTCGGCAATTGCGCTGTTTTGCGCTGTACAGCACAAGGAAGAAACCGATATCATTACGGCAATAAATATTTTTCTCATAAGAATTGAATTAGAATCTGTGTTTTGTTGACTATAAATTCAATGCAATGCTAAAGTTTCAGAAATTCAACCCTCCGGTTCAAGGCTTTGTTCGATGGTGTGTCGTTTGGCGCAACTGGTTGGCTTTCGCCCATTCCATCCGATTCGAAGCGCGAAGCATCAATTCCAAAGGTTTTAATAAGCTCATTTTTTACAGATGCTCCGCGGCGCTTCGACAACTCAAGGTTGGCAGCATCAGCGCCATCGCTGTCGGTATGGCCAATAATCTTCACACGAACATCGGGATTCTCATTTAAAATATCGGCTATCCCCTTGAGCGTGCCGTAAGATTCAGGCTTTACGACATCTTTATTTACATCGAAATATATCCCGTAAGTGACCAGTTTCCCTTCGGTCATCAGTTTACTGCGCATATCGGGTGTGCCAACAGCCACCCTGACATTGGAAATGAGTGCCGCTCCTTCTTCAAACCTTATCCGGTCTATGCTCAATGTTTTCAGTGGAAATGCCTTAGGAACATCAAATAATTTGGTTTCATTCTGGTAAAGCCTAACCCTGGATTTTTGTACCCAGATAGAAATATGGTATCTCTGATTGATCTTTTGATACAGTGATTCATTTTCTTCATATCCCGACACATCGAAAAACTCTCCGTTAAAATCATTGATATATGCCCGGTAACTGGTTCGGCCAAAATATTCACAATTAAATAAAAACCCGCCATCTCCTGGCACCGCACCATGGTCATATGAATTTTTGTTGATACTTTTTAATAACCTGAAGGCATAACCAGCCATCTGATTTTCTTCGCCCGAAATAGGAATTACATCAAACTCTATGGTATAATTTTCAGGCAAAATCAATAATTCATCTGTCCACGTTGCACCATCACCGATAAATCTTAACCAATTGCCCGGGAATATGCTATTTGTAACCACTTCGGCCGAGCCATTCGTGTTCCATAAAGCAGGAAAATCTCCTATTGCATCCTGACTAAAGTCGTCGAAAAAAATAACTTTTTCACCTGCGATGAAATCAAATCTGGAATAGGTTTGCATGGCTGGCTTATCTTGTGCAGAAGATTCTTCATTATTTTCTGCCTCAATACTCTGGCCAAAGCTAAATGAGGTTAGACAAAGAAATGCATAGATCAGAATCGATGAAATTGTTGTTTTCATTTTCGATGGACTTAAGGGTTAATGATTTGTTTTATACAAAGTTAATACCTGTTTCATCATTTTGGTATTCACGAAATCAGGTATTTTTAAACTTTTTTTTCGTATTCTTTCTACCAGAAATTATCGGCCTGTTTAAAATCCTGTGGCAGCAATCATCGCCAATATTGATATGAAATGATAAATAAGTTCAGCCTTTATTTTTTAATCCTATTTTTGCGTTTACAATAATTTAACTATGGCGGCATGTGTGCATTGTGGTTTGGATTGTGGCAAAAATCCCGTGATTTTTGAGGATAAGCCTTTTTGCTGTGAAGGATGCAGCATGGTATACCAGATTCTGCATGAAAAGAAAATGAACCGGTATTACACCATGATGCCGACACCTGGTATCCGGCTTGACCAGGAGAATAAAACCGGTACTCGTTATGCTTTTCTGGATCAGGAGGAGGTGAAATCACAGTTGCTTGAATTTTCTGATGGTGGAATATCAAGGGTAAATTTGTTTATTCCTGCCATTCATTGCAGCTCGTGTATCTGGTTACTCGAAAACCTGCAGACGCTTCACATAGGAATCAGTCATTCCAATGTTAATTTTGTGCGCAAGGAAGTGAACATTACCTTTCATGACAATGAAATTAGTCTGCGGCAATTGGTGGAACTGCTGCACACCATTCATTATATACCCGAACTGAGCCACAGTACTAAAAAGAAGGATGATCATCAGAAAGCAAACCGGAAGATGCTTATGAAGATTGGTGTTGCCGGCTTTGCGTTTGGTAACATCATGCTGCTAAGTTTTCCCGACTATTTGCCCGGTGGCGGTGAAATCGATAAATTTTTGTCGGAAACCTTTGGAATTGTGTCCTTTATTCTTGCATTGCCTGTAATTACCTTCTGTAGCAGTGATTTTTTTCTGTCAGCTTTCAAGAGCCTGCGGAAAGGAATTGTAAATATTGATTTGCCCATTTCCATTGGAATTATCGCACTTTTTTTGGAGAGTAGCTGGGTAATCTTCAATGGAATGGGTCCCGGTTATATGGATTCATTGGCTGGTTTGCTCTTTTTTATGTTGATTGGGCGCTGGTACCAGGGTCACACCTACCAGTCGCTTTCATTTGACAGGGACTACCGTTCCTACTTTCCTATAGCTGTTACCCGTGTCAAAAATGGTGAAGAAAGTTTTGTACAACTGAAGGAGCTTGAGAAAGGCGATACCATTCTTGTGCGCAATGGCGAACTGATTCCGGCGGATGCTATACTCGAGAAGGGTGAAGGAAGCATTGATTACAGTTTTGTAACTGGAGAGTCCTTCCCTGTGGTAAAAAATATCGGTGATTTCGTTTTTGCTGGCGGAAGACAAACCGGGGCTGCATTGTTGTTGCGCGTTGAAAAGGCTGTGGAACAAAGTTACCTTACCCGGCTCTGGAATGAGGAAAAGGTAGGGGAGGAGGAGAAAATCGGGTTACAATCCCTGGTAAACCAGGTTAGTCATTATTTTACAGTGATTATTTTGTTGATTGCAACTGCCTCACTGGTTTATTGGTCATTTTTTGATTTTGCCAAAGCTGTTTATGTTTTTGCCTCAGTACTGATTGTGGCCTGCCCCTGTGCGCTGGCACTTACCATTCCGTTTACTTTCGGCAATGTGATGCGAATATTCGGGCGCAATGGTTTTTATATACGCAATACCGAGGTTATTGAAGCCCTTACGAAAACTGATACGATTGTATTTGATAAAACCGGTACCATAACCCATGCACGTAGCATGAACATTGAGTGGCATGGATCACCGCTGAAAGAGGATGAAATGCAATGGGTGCGAAGCCTTGCCCGAAACTCAGCGCATCCGTTGTCGGTTATGCTTGCCGCCTGGTTGCCCGAAAATCCGGTTGATATTGCGGAAAATTTTCGTGAAATTGCCGGAATGGGAATTGCCGGTGATGTAAAAGGCAATACAGTGATGTATGGTTCCAGAAAGTTTATTATGGGTAATGATGAGGATGAATCAGCTCACCGCACCGTGGTTTATCTTTCCATCAACCATCAGGTTAAAGGGTATTTTACACTTGAAAACCGCTACCGGGACGGTTTGACAGATGTTGTTAATGGAATGTCTGCTTTTAATATGCACCTGATTTCCGGAGACAATGATGCTGAAAAAAATAATCTGGAAAAGATTTTAGGTTCAGGTGAAAACCTGCATTTCAATCAAAGCCCCTCCGATAAATTGAATTATATCAGGGATTTAAGAAAAAAGGGGAATCAGGTCATTATGATCGGAGATGGATTAAATGATGCCGGGGCATTGCTCAATGCACATGTAGGGGTTACCATTGCTGATGATGTTTACCATTTTTCTCCTGCCTGCGATGCTATCCTGCAATCATCAAAATTCGGAAATCTTCACCGGTTTATTCATTTTACCCATTTGTCCATGCGTCTTGTTTATGCCGGTTATGCTATATCATTTTTATACAATATTATTGGTTTGAGTTTTGCCGTCCAGGGATTGTTGTCTCCTGTGGTTGCTGCTATCCTGATGCCATTAAGCTCGATTACTGTTGTTGGGTTTTCAAGTCTTTCAGTAAGGTTATTGGCCCGCTTTCAGAAAATGGATGCATAGTTTTTATGTATTTCTTAGCCTCATTTACAGCAATGATCGAAGATATTTTTTGCTTCCCGGTTAACTTTTAAGCTTGTATCTCATTGAATTCAGAATCCTTGCTACAATGCAAAGTGTCAGAAAAGATTGATTTTTTAAATTTTTCTGTTCTGGGTGAAGATAGACGTCATTTATTTTTAAAATTTTTCTTCCCTGATTTTTCTGTTGTTTTTTACTGCCAATATCCTGAATTATAATATATTGATTTATATGTACATATGAAGTTGTTTAGAATCTATCTATATTGTGTGTCGATGCATGTGTGTATTATTTCATTTCCTACTTTTGATTAATTAAGTAAATGGATACTTAAATGAGTGTGATTGTTGTATTGATCGGGTTTAGTATTATGGTGGCAGTAGGCTTTCTTATTGCTTTCCTGTGGGCTGTGCGGTCAGGTCAGTACGATGATGATGTATCCCCTTCGGTGCGGATACTTTTTGACAATGAAGACGAGGAAGAATCAGACCAAATAAATAAAGACCAAACCAAAGTTTAGTTAAAACCCTTGCTTATGGAATTACAAAAATTCTACTACGACAATAGGATTGTAAAAATGTTTGCCTATGCTACCTTAGTTTGGGGTATAGTCGGTATGCTGGTTGGATTGCATATTGCATTCGAGCTCATCTTTCCTCAATTGAATTTTGCGTTTGCCTATACCACTTTTGGGCGACTGCGTCCGGTGCATACAAACGCAATTATTTTTGCTTTTGTTGGTAACGGCATTTTTACCGGATACTATTATTCGCTTCAGCGATTGCTTAAAACCGGAATGGCCAGTAAATGGATGTCTTATTTCCATTTCTGGGGCTGGCAATTCATCATTCTAATGGCTGCAGTAACCCTCGTTGCCGGATTTACCCAGGGAAAGGAATATGCTGAACTTGAATGGCCTGTTGACATTATGATTGCCATTGTTTGGGTGATTTTCGGCTGGAACATGATGTGGACCATCCTTAAGCGCCGGACCAGGCATATTTACGTGGCCATTTGGTTTTACATTGCCACTTTTGTAACGGTGGCTGTATTGCATATTGGTAATTCTATCGAAATTCCCTGGTCTTTCCTGAAGAGTTATCCGGTGTATGCCGGTGTTCAGGATGCCTTGGTTCAGTGGTGGTACGGGCACAATGCGGTGGCATTTTTCCTCACTACGCCTTATCTGGGGTTGATGTATTACTTCCTGCCCAAGGCAGCCAACCGTCCTGTATATTCTTATAAGCTAAGTATCATTCATTTCTGGGCGCTCATCTTCCTCTATATATGGGCAGGTCCGCACCATCTTCTGTATCAATCCATACCAAATTGGGCGCAATCGTTGGGGACAGTTTTCTCCATTATGCTTATTGCACCATCATGGGGGGGAATGATCAATGGTTTGCTTACCCTCAGGGGTGCCTGGGACAGGGTTAGGGAAGATCCCGTTCTTAAATTCTTTGTCGTGGCTGTTACCGCTTATGGAATGTCAACCTTTGAAGGGCCTATGCTTTCGCTTAAAAGTATCAATGCCATCAGCCACTTTACCAACTGGACTATAGCCCACGTGCACATTGGCGCCATGGGTTGGAATGGTTTCCTTACGTTTGGGATGGTTTACTGGCTTTTCCCGAAAATGTTTAAAACAAAATTATATTCCACCGGTCTGGCCAATCTTCATTTCTGGCTTGGGACCCTTGCCATACTTTTCTATTCCATTCCTCTTTATTGGGCAGGGTGGACAGAGGCTTCCATGTTTAAGCAATTCAATGATGCAGGAACCCTGATGTATCCTAATTTCCTGGAAGTGGTTTCTCAGATCATGCCTATGTTTTACATGAGAGCATTCGGAGGTACCCTTTATTTTGTAGGGGCTTTCCTTTTGGTCTATAATATCTATAAAACGGTTAAAGCAGGCTCTTTTGTTGCCTATGAGGAAGCTGAGGCTCCTGCATTGATTAAAGAAGGAAACCGCAAGCCTGGTGAAGGAATTCACCGCTTTCTGGAACGCAAGCCCATGTTATTCATGACTCTTTCCATTGTTGCTATACTCATAGGTGGTTTGGTTGAGGTTGTTCCTACGTATCTCATCAAGTCAAATATTCCTACCATTTCGAGCGTGAAACCATATACGGCGCTCGAATTGCATGGACGTGATATATATGTGGCCGAAGGGTGTTACAATTGTCATTCACAAATGATCAGGCCATTCCGGTCAGAAACTGAACGTTATGGGGAGTATTCCAAAGCAGGAGAATATGTTTATGATCATCCTTTCCAATGGGGTTCGAAAAGGACCGGACCTGATTTGTGGCGAATGGGCGTTAAAACCGGACGAAACTATAAGCCCGATTCCTGGCACTACAACCACTTTATGAACCCTCAAAAGATGAATGCTACTTCCATCATGCCTCCATATCCATGGCTGGCCCGGTATGAGATTAATCTCGGTCTTACAGCTTCCAAAATCAGGGCGATGCAGGCTTTGGGTGTTCCCTATCCTGATGGATATGATCTGGTGGCCAATGAGGATGTTAAAGCACAGGCGGAGAAAATTGCTGCTGGGTTGCGGGCGCAGGGCATAGAAGTGGAAAGCACTAAACAGATAATTGCATTAATCGCCTATATGCAGCGACTTGGTACTGATGTTGGTTCTAAATAACTTAATTTTTTCAGACTATGGGAATTGTAAGCAGTCTATTACGCAATATTGATGGGGTCTATTGGTTCCCGCTGATTGCGCTGGTTCTTTTTGTGGTGTTTTTCCTCGCTATTGCCGTCCATACGTGGACAATGAAAAGTGATCAGGTTGAACAACTTGCAAGGTTCCCACTGGACGAAGATGATAATAAAAATGATCTTAACTTTTGAAAAACACAGTTTATGACTACAGAAGATAAAAATCTGAATCATGGTGAACCTGAAATTGATGCGTTGACCAACGACCGTTATCTTGGCGGACATGAGTATGATGGTATCCGTGAACTCGACAACAAGCTTCCGCGCTGGTGGCTCTATCTTTTCTATGTTACCATTATTTTTTCTGTGATTTACCTGGTTGGCTTTCATATTACCGAATGGTGGCCTTTGCAGGAAGTAGAATATGAAAATGAAATTGCTGCCGCTAAAAGTTCATTACCGGTGAATCCACATGAATCCATCGATTTGAATGCTCTGGCATCCATGACAGATGAAGGCGACCTCGCGGCTGGTCAGGAAATTTATAACAAGATTTGTGTTACCTGTCATGGTAAGTTCGGCGAGGGCCTGGTGGGGCCTAATATGACGGATATGTTTTGGATCCATGGCGATACCACCATTAATGCCATTCGCGTTCAGGACCTGTATAAGGTTATGCTTACAGGTGTGATTGAGAAGGGAATGATTTCCTATAAGGACCAGTTGACACCAACGCAATTCCAACAGGTTATCAGTTTCATTTTTACTTTGCAAGGCACCAATCCAGCCAATGCCAAAGCGCCTGAAGGGCATGAATTTGAAGTCATAGGTTAATTACCTCATTTTACAAAGCTGTTGTTTTGGCACAACAGCTTTGTTTCTTTTTTTGCTGTTTATTTTATGGAGAACATTGAGGAGTTTGATGACTATCGCGACAGGATATCTACCATTGCCAGCGACGGAAATCGTTTATGGGTTTATCCCAAAAAGCCCAGGGGAAGATTGTATAATTACCGCAAAATAGTTTCTTTCATTTTGCTGGCATTTTTCTTTTTGGCCCCTTTTATAAAGATCAAAGGTGAGCAGTTTATACTGCTCAATGTGCTGGAACGAAAATTTATTCTTTTTGGGATGCCTTTCTTTCCCCAGGACTTCTATCTCCTGGTCCTCTCTATGATAGCATTTATAGTGTTTGTGGTGCTTTTTACGGTAATTTTCGGCCGCATTTTTTGTGGTTGGCTCTGTCCTCAAACCATTTTTATGGAGTTCATCTACCGGCAGATTGAATACTGGATTGAAGGAAACAATGTCAAGCAACAAAAGCTTGATCAATCTCGCATGAATTTTAATAAATTCTGGCGAAAAGGCCTGAAACACATTGTCTTTTTCCTTATTTCGCTCATTACCGTATTTTGGTTTCTGGGGTATGCGATTGGCATGGATAGCGCGTTGGCCGGCCTCAGGGAAGGGCCTGGCAATTACATGGCTGTTACAGCGGGTTTAATTATTGTGGCAGGAATACATTACCTGGTTTTTGCCAAATTGCGTGAACAGGTTTGTGTTATTATTTGCCCTTACGGCCGACTACAGGGTGTATTACTCGACAGGAACTCCATTCTGGTAAGTTACGATCACCAACGGGGTGAACCAAAAGGACTGTACAAACCCCTTGAAGACCGCGAAAAATCAGGCAAAGGCGATTGTGTGGATTGTGGTAGTTGCGTATTGGTTTGTCCCACAGGTATTGACATCCGCCACGGAACACAACTTGAATGTATTAATTGCACGGCTTGTATTGATGCCTGTAATGGTGTTATGAAACGCCTGAATAAACCCGCCGGATTAATTCGTTATGCTTCAGAGCGATCCATTGCTGACAAAATACCCTTGCGCTTTAATGTTCGTATTCTGTTCTATTCTACTGTGCTTGTTGGGCTGCTGACACTCATCGGCTTCCTTTTTAGTAAGCGTACCACAGTAGAAGCAACTATTTTGAGAATGTCAGGTTCCATGTATCAGGAGGTTGATGCAGCGCATTATAGTAATATTTACGTTCTTCAGGTTATCAATAAAACCAGAGAAACTATGCCTGTTGAAATTGAATTGATTGAACCGGCAGGCGAAGTTAAAATGATGGGAGATGCGTTGAATATTGGTAAAGGAGAGGTTAATAAAGCCAATTTTTTGCTGATACTCGATAAAAAGGTGGTAAAAACTTCACTCACAAATGTGAAATTCAGGATACTGGCTAATGGTAAAGAGGTTGATGTGGTCAGCAGTAGTTTCGTTGGTCCCAACAGCCTCGACAAACCTTGAGTGTGATACCTGTTCTTCATCATTATTTTTATCTTTGAATATACCCTTAGGGTAAAATAACTTTTTTGTAAATAAAAATGATTTAAAATGTCTATAAAATTCAACTGGGGAACCGGTATACTTATTTTTATTGTCATCTTTCTGATTTCAATGCTTGGGATTGTTTACCTGAGTTTTCAGCAGAACAATGAGCTGGTTGAAGAATCCTATTATCCTCAGGGGATTGAGTATCAGCAACAGATTGATCGAAAGGCTAAGGCACATTTGTTGTCAGCAGTTGTTTTTGCTAAACAGGTTGATAATGAGGTTGTTGTTGCCTATCCTCCTGAGTTTCGTGATTTGGGTTTTGATAAAGGTGAAGTTTATTTTTATCGTCCATCATCTCAAAGTTCAGATTTCAGAGAAGTTATGCAGCCAGATACATTGCTTAATCAACGTTTTTCACTGGATAAATTTCAGGCAGGCAAGTACATTGTAAAGTACTCCTGGACGATGAGTGGGGAAGAGTATTATGATGAACAATCGCTGATGATTACCAGGTAAATCTTTATCATTTTAACATCAATAAATGTTTCAATTATGCTTCTTTGGACAGCTTTTTTGGTAGGTATTGTTGGAAGTGCCCATTGCGCCGGTATGTGTGGCCCCATCGCCCTTGCACTTCCGTTAAAGGGTGATAACTGGCCGGGTCGTGCCTTTAGTGGGTTGCTTTACAATTCCGGAAGGGTGATTACCTATATTTTACTCGGTGCTGTTTTCGGTTTGTTGGGCAAAAGCCTTCATATGGCTGGTTTTCAGCGTTGGTCGTCTATTATCATTGGGGTGTTAATGATTGCTTTCGTTGTAATACCGCTTATTTTTAAGAATGTGCCTTCCATGAACACTGTCTTTACGGGATATTCTCACAGGTTGTTAGGATCCTTCCGGAGTTTGTTTCATCGTGGTTCACATAGTTCCTTATTCGGAATTGGTTTATTAAATGGAATCCTTCCCTGTGGACTTGTATATGTGGCCATTGCAGGAGCACTCAACACCGGTAGTGTAACTTCGGGGATGTTATATATGGCCTTGTTTGGTGCTGGTACTATTCCGGTCATGCTTGGTATTTCAATGGCCGGGACCATGATGGGGTTGAAATTAAGGGTTTTTATCAATAAACTTTCTCCTTATGTAATTGTTTTAATCGGTGTACTGATTTTAATGCGGGGGTTGTCATTGGGGATACCCTATGTAAGTCCTAAGTCAGAAATGCTCACCCCGGTTAAGGAGCAGGCACAGCAATGTTGTCATCCGGAATAATTTTATAATAGCTTTAAGTATTTTCAAATTTACTAAAACCTCTTTTATGAAAAGTAGAAAATTACTCTTTACAGCATTGGCCGGCTTTATTGGCGTAGCCATAATGACCTCCTGTGGTGGTGGTGGAAACCAGCAAACAACCACTGATGAAACAACAGTTCAGGAATCCGCCATCTCTATGGATGATCAGCTTGCACGCGGTGAGCAAATTTACAATGAAAAGTGTTTTGCCTGCCATCAGGCCAACGGACAGGGGATTCCCAATGCTTTTCCCACACTCACCGGATCTGACTTTCTGCTGAACAACACAAAAATGGCTGTTGCGCAGGTATTGAATGGCTCTGCGGCAGTACCCAGTCACGGGGATATCAAATATCCAGCGCCTATGCCACCCCAGGTGGATAATTATGAAGATGCCGTTGCTGTGATCAATTATGTCCTGAAAAATTTCGATAATAATGGTAAAACCATTACCGTTGATGAGGTTAAGGATATTGAGATTGCACCAAGATAGGTTTGGTTGAAAGGATTTGAAAAGGGCTTCGGCCCTTTTTTTTATGCCTGATTACTGATGTTGTTTTTATTATTTTGTTAATTTTATTGTTACAAAACATTAACGTCATGACAAATACCAAGGTTCAAAACGGAGCCCCTGCCGGGGCTATTTATGCAATGGGGGTGGTTGGTGCCGCTGTTTATTACATTTCAACTGCCACTAGCTTCTGGATGGGTGTGTTCGGTTTGCTTAAATCATTAGTCTGGCCGGCTTTTCTGGTATATGAAGCCATGAAGTCACTGGCAATGTAAGAAGACCTGATTTCAGGCTGCTTCATTGCCGAATGGCTGGTTTAGAATAGCGCATCTGCCGAGAATAGGATCATAATCAGCAGGTAATAGAGGTTGATGCGCAGGAAGGATGATTTAAAATAGCTGGTTTCAAGTGATGGCCGTAGTAAACTGATAAACAGGATGATTAAGCCAATGGATAATCCCCAGATAAGATACGGTGTCAGGATCATATTGAATTCATAAAATGCCGGGAGAATTATTGCTGAAACGGCTGTTGCTACAATCCATATGAAGGTAAGTCGCCGGATTTGAATGTGCGATAACTCTGTCGTAAGCGATTTGATACCGGCCAGTTGGTATTGTTCCCCGAAAATTAACAAGAGTAGCCAGAAATGTGGAACCTGGCCGATAAAAAAGAACATTCCCAAACCTATGGCAGCCGGGTGGGTTAAGTTTCCACCGGCTGCAACCCACCCGATAATGGGCGGCAAGGCGCCTACAACTCCTCCCGGAACAGCCGCGAAAGCTGAAACGCGCTTTAAAGGTGTGTAAATGCCATTGTACCATACCAGGGTAAGCAAACCAAGGCCTGCAGTTAGCAAGTCAGAAAAATACCAAAGGATAAAAAGTCCAGAAATAGTGAGGGCCAACATCCAGATAAGCGCTTCTCTCAAGCTTAGCTCACCTGAAGGAAGCGGCCTTTTTTTTGTGCGGGGCATTAAAAGATCTGTTTTGTATTCCTGAATCTGATTTAATGCTGATGCTGCACTGGCAAGCAGAAATACGCCGAATACCGGAAAAACAATGCCACGGGTAAATCCCCCGTGGCTCATTAAAAATCCTGTTAAAGTAGTTAGCGCTACTGCGACTGAAATTCTGAATTTGCAGAGTTGAGCCAACAGTTTTGAATAACCATATGCATTCACTCTCATTTTAGCGTTTTGAGATATTCAATAATTTCACCCACGTCTTCATCTGTAAGTTGTTCTTTGTAAGAAACCATCATGCCTTTGGTATATCCTTGCACTATATCGGCATTGGGTTCATAAATGGAAGTTTTTATATAGGCATCATCGACAGTAATTGTGCGTTCTTTTTCTTCTGTCATTACCGTAACTTCATGTCCATAAATTCCTTTGAATGAAGGGCCGATGATTTTACTTCCATCAATCGAATGGCAGGCAATACATCCATTTGACTGTACCAACTGTTTGCCTTTCAGGCCCGGAGTAGCTCTCGCCAGGGCAGCCTGACCGGTAGTATCGGCCATTTTAGCATACCATTGGTCGAAATCTTTCTGCGGTATCACACTCACCTCTGTAAACATGTAGGAATGTGAGAGTCCGCAATATTCGGTGCAAAATAGTTCGAAATTGCCCTCTTTCTGACCAATAAACCACATTTTATTTATTTTTCCCGGCACCATGTCTTCTTTGACCCTGAAAGCCGGGATATACAGGCTATGAATGACATCCATTGAAATAAGGTCAAGTGAAACCGCCTTGTCAACCGGAACGTAAAGTGTGTCGGTTTTTATGCCATTCTCATATTCAAAGGACCACGACCACATCCTGGCAACAGCCTTAACTTTCATTGCATCATCAGGGGCATTGCGCATTGGCGCATAGCCTGCCCAGCCATAAAAGAACATCAACAATACAAGAATGGTCGGAATAACCGTCCAAACCACTTCAAGGGTATTACTGCCGTGAATTTGTGTCGCAACAGGGTTGCGTTTTTTATTGTACCGATATATAAACCAAAGCATGGTTGCGGTAATTCCCACAAGAAAAATCAGGGAAATTCCAATAATCACCACAAAGGCGGTGTCGGTAGTGGAAACAAAGTTTGAAGCTCCTGAGTACATAACTTCTCCTATCTGTAAAGGTAATCGAAAAAGGTAACAACAATAACCGCTGAGAATATTGCTAAAACAATAGCAACCATAATACCGTAGATTTTTTCATCGAATCTGAGGTGCATGAAATAAAGGAGTACGATTGTTCCTTTAATAACAGCAATTAAAATAGCTGCTGCAGTATTGTATGGTCCCAACTCTACACTGGTTATCAATACAGTTATAGCGGTTAGCAGAATAAGACCCAACAAAACCAGTATATGGGATTTATATGATGAAATATGTTGCTTTTCGTTGCTCATATGGGTGAGATTTTAATGGATGAGATAGAACAATGGAAACAGGAAAATCCAGATTAGATCCACCAGATGCCAGTAAAGGCCGCTGTTTTCGAGCAAAGCATATTGCCCTGTATTTACCTTGCCACTTTTAACCTTAAATAGTGTGATTGCAAGCAGAACCATTCCCACAATAATGTGTACACCATGTAATCCCGTCATGAAGAAGTAAAGGCTGAAAAATAATTTATCCCCATTTCCCAGAAAAGACATCAGTTCTGATCCCGGGTACATTCCATGTTCGAATTTTGCGCCCCATTCAAAATACTTATTGACAAGGAATGTTATTGCGAGCAACAGGGTTACTCCCAACATGATCATTGTCATTTTTTTATCGTTTTTCTGCATGGCAGAAATGGAGATGGCTACTGTGGCACTGCTTATGAGTAGTATTATGGTGTTAATAAAACCCATTGGAATACTCAACTCTTCGTGCGCCAGTTCAAAAGCAACAGGGTTTTTAAACCTGTAGACTGAATATACAATAAACATACCTCCAAATAGCAGTATTTCGGTGAAGATAAACAGCCACATTCCCAGTTTGGAAGCAGTATCGTCGCGGTGCATTCCGGCGTGTGCCGTGGGGGTTATTGTTTCCATAGTTGCCTGATATTAATATTCATAAGGCCCGTGATCAATCACTGGAATTTCATCGAAGTTTTCAACAATCGGAGGGGAAGGAATGGTCCATTCCAACGTTTTTCCACCCCAGGGGTCATCCACTTCTTTTCCAGTTGATTTGCGGGCTCTGATCAGATTGACAATGATTACAATCAGACCAATAGCCATTATCCATGACCCAATGGTTGAAAGAATATTGGCATTGTGGAACATAGGAAGATAATCATAATAACGACGTGGCATTCCTATCATACCCAGATAAAACATGGGGAAGTACAGTAGATTGAACCCGATAAAGAATACGATCAGTCCAATGTTGGCAACCGCAGCATTGTAAACCCGGGCAAACATTTTGGGATACCAGTAATGTAATGCGCCAAAAAAAGCATAGCCTGTGCCGCCAAAAACGATGTAATGGAAGTGGGCTACAACAAAAGCCGTGTCATGCACATGGATGTCAGTTGCCAGTGATCCAACCACCAATCCGGAAAATCCACCAATCATAAAAACAAAGATGAATGCAATGGCCCAGTAAAACGGGGTTTTTAGGTTGATAGATCCTTTGTATAGTGTGGCTGTCCAGTTAAATACTTTGATGGCTGAAGGAATAGCAACGAGGAAAGTAAGCAGGGAGAAAACCCACCGGGAGGTTGAACTCATTCCTGAGGTAAACATGTGATGTCCCCACACAAAATAGCCTACAAAAGCGATGGCCATACTTGATATAACTATTGCCGTGTATCCAAAAATTGTTTTTCGGGCAAACGTGGGAATAATTTCGGTAATCACACCCATGGCGGGTAAAATCATAATGTAAACAGCCGGATGTGAATAAATCCAGAATAAGTGCTGATAAAGAATCGGATCTCCGCCAAGTGCCGGATCAAAGAATCCGATACCGAGTAAGCGCTCAGCCATTACCATAAGAAACGTGATCCCAACAATCGGTGTGGCAAGGAGTTGAATCCATCCTGTTCCATAAAGCGACCAGGCAAAGAGTGGCATTCTTAGCCAGCCCATACCTGGGGCACGCAGGCGGTGCATGGTAACAACAAAGTTTAATCCGGTTAGAATGGACGAGAATCCAAGAATAAAGGCGCCTGTAACGGCTGCAACAACGTTGGTGTTTGTTTTGAGGCTGTATGGTGCGTAAAATGTCCAACCTGTATCAGGAGGGCCGTCACCCATAAACTGTGACGAAAGTACCACAATGGCTCCAATGATGTATAGGTACCAGCTAAATAGGTTTAGTCTGGGAAAGGAAACATCCTTGGCACCAATGAGTATGGGCAGAAAGAAGTTTCCATAAACTGCTGCAACTCCCGGTATAACAAAGAGAAAAATCATGGTTAACCCATGAATGGTGAAAAGTCCGTTGTAGGTCTGGGCTCCCATTATTTGTTCACCCGGTGAGATTAACTCCAGCTTCATTAGCAAACCCAACACAACCCCAGCGAGGAAGAAGGTCATCATGGAGTAAAAATACATCAGGCCGATCCGTTTGTGATCGGTAGTGGTCAGCCAGCCAAGTAGTCCTTTGTATTTACCCCGGTATTCAAGGTAATTGGGCTCAGGCATGGTTTTAATGTGCTCTGCCATTATTGTTGTTCTTGGTTAGTTTTTACTTTTTTGCGTGGTTTTAATATCAGTATGAGGAAGACAATCAGGGCAATGATAAGGATGACCGTTCCGGCCACTTTGGTAACGTTTAGTACATACTGTTGTCCGGCAGGATCGTAAGTATAGCAGAACTGTAAAACCTTGAAAATGGTAGGTCCGCTTTTGCCTTGTGATGCTTCAACAAGTGCCAGTTTAAATTCGAAAGGCAAAAAATAAGTACCCTGCAGGTAACGGGTTATTTTTGCATCAGGGCTCAGCATAATAACGGTTGCCGAATGCATGAAATCGTTCCCTGCTTTTTTAAACCTGAATCCCATTGCTTCGGTTCCACGTGCTATGTTCAGACTATCGGCAGTATAAAATTGCCATCCCGACTGGTCTACCGGTTTTTTGATAAGGTTGAGATAGTTTTTTCGCTTCTTTATGGCGAGATCGCTGCCTTCTGTGTAATCAAAGCTAATGGTGATTACCTGGAAATCCTTGCCCAGAACCAGATCGGTCTTGTCAATTACTTCGGCCACACTTGTCATCAGCGGGCTGCAAATGCCGGGGCAACGGTAATATACCCACATTAAAACGGTTGGTTTATCAATAAGGCTTTTCAGACTTACCGGTTGATTGTTGGTGTCAATTACCATAATCTCATCAGAAATGTATTCGTCGAGGTGCTCAACAATCCCTATTTCAAGTTCAGGAGATTTGATGTCCTGTGCCGCCGGAATGGTTTGGGCTTTAGGTTGCCAGGTCAGCATTGTTACTAAGAGAAGAAGTCCCAGAGTTCTTTTCATCTGTTCAAATTTTTATGGCCATTTTTAAATCAGCTTGTGCTGTTGCTAATGCAGATGATGTTGAAGGCTTTCATCAAGATATGGGTGATTCTTTGGAATCAAAGGAACTGATGAGAGTGCCCTTGCAAAGATATAAACGAATAGACCAGCAAATCCAATAAAGAATCCGATTTCAGGAATTCCAAAGATGGGGTTATGTAAAATACCTGGTATTATTTGTTCATAAAGATCAAGATATTGCCCGACAATTAGTAAAACAGCAACGCCTTGCACCACCTTTATGTTTTTATTGAGAACCTGTGGTAAAAGGAGCACAAATGGAACAAACCAATTGATAAAGAAGTTCACATAAAAAATAATTTTAAAGCCGTGATGCCAGCGGAAGGCAAAATATTCGGTTTCTTCAGGTATATTTCCGTACCAAATCAGCATAAACTGAGAGAATGCAAAATATCCCCAGATGATACATAACATAAAAATATAACGTGAAAAGTCGAGTAGATGACTCTTGTTCAGTTCTTTATAATGCCCCTTTTGATGAAGAATAATAACAATCAACACAACAGTGGCCAAGCCATGGAGGAATGCTGCCACAAAGTTTTTGAGTGCAAAAATAGTGCTGAACCAGTGTACATCTATTGACATAATCCAGTCGAATGTAGCAAAGGAGAAGGTGATGGCCAGAATGAAAATGTAAATTTTAGAGTAGAGCTCACTTTTTTCAAAGAAAGTTCTTCCACCAAGTTTGTCTTCATTCAGTGATGCCTTGCGGATGAGGCGGGTCATAATTATCCAGGAGATAAAGAAGATTATCATCCTGATAAAGAAGAAGGGTACATTCAGGAAAGGGGCTTTGTGCTGAATGAGCGGGTCAGTAGCCAGGGCATCCTCGTGGGTCCAGTGGTACAACGAATGCATACCAAAAAACAGCAATAGCATGATTACGGCTGCGTAAGGGATGAATGCCATAAGCGCTTCGGGTACCCTTTTAAACATAACTGCCCAGCCCGATTGGGAAATGTATTGAATGGCGATAAAAAAACTGGCGCCAATTGCAATGGAGAGGAAAAGGTAGTTGTTGAGCAAAAGGTTTGCCCAGGCACGTGCGGGATCCGCTGCAAAACTGTAGGCAATAACAGCCAAACCCACACCCATCATGGCAAAGGTTGTGTATTGTAGGCCTTTCGTAAAGGTAATTTTCGTATCCATGTCAGCTCCTCTATTTTATAGTATTGGCTTGCAATTCATTTTTTACAAACATCGCTATGCGCCAGCGGTCATCAGGTCGTATCATCTGGCCATGGGCGCCCATCACCTGATATCCCGCCGTAATAACATGAAAAATGTCGGCCTCAGGTGAAGCGAGCATTTTCTCTGACAGCAGTGATGCGGGTTGAATGGCATACCGTTTACTGGTGTATAAATATCCATCTCCGGCACCGGTTCCCCCATGGCAATTTTTGCAGAAAATATTATATTTTTCTTTGCCAACTGCAATGTTATCAGTGCTTGGTTCCAGCGGATTTATAAGCGTTGAAGCAGCCAATGCCCTGCTTTCAAGCGAATTGTCGTAAGGATATGGAATCATTTCACGTGGTATTGAATTCTCCGCCGGTAACCGCATGGTCAGGCTGTCGGCAAAGTAGGAGTTTGGCGCGTAGGTTTCCGCGGCAAGCGAATGTGCCATATCCGGGAAGTACTCATATCCTTTGTCGTTGCGTGTACGATCGCATGAACTTCCCATCAGCAGCAAACAAATGGCCGCGATAATTGACCGGTTGATCTGTTTTGTTTTCATTTGCTGCTTAAATTTGTGGATGTAACTCTTTTTCATATATTTCAACTGCTCCTTTGTTGCGAAGAATGCTTTCCAGGATGATCTTATCATTGGCGACTTTCGCAGATTCAAAAACAATGACAAATTTGTCGTCGGTTGATCGCACATCGGGCAGCGTATAGGCTTTTCCCGGATATACTTTCGATCTTATGCTGAAGGTAAACAAACTCGCCAGTGTAACTGTAAGGATAGTGATGACTATCGCAACAATGATGAACGATGGGAAAGCGTTGGTAGGCTTACCTCCGTAGTTTATTGGCCAGTCAATTACTGCTGTGTAATACATAAAAGCCAATACACCCAACGCGCCAAATAAGCCATACAAGAAGGCTGCAATGGTGAAACGTGTTTTGTGCCCCATGGCTTCGATGACTTCATGAACAGGGTAGGGCGTATAAACTTCATTGATTTCATAGCCCTTGTCCTTCACTTCATGAATGGCCGCCATTAAGGTGTCCTCGTCATCAAACACTCCTATGATGTGATTATTATTCATGGCTCGCGCTTGTTTTGTCATTTGTTTTTAAACTGGTAACTTTCAGTACACTTTTAACCTCACTAATGGCTATCATTGGGATGTATTTGAAGAACAACAACACACCGGCAACGAACATTCCCAGGGTGCCGATGTAAACACCAATTTCGACCCAGGTGGGCGAATAGGCAACCCAACTTGAAGGCAGGTAATCTTTTGAAAGAGAGGTGACGATGATGTTGAACCGCTCGAACCACATGCCCACGTTGATTAACAGTGAAATGATAAAGGCGATGGTGATGTTTTGCCTTATCTTCTTAAACCAGAATAGTTGTGGAATAAAGGCATTACAGGTGACCATTATCCAGAATTGGTAGGTGTAATCACCGGTAACCCTGTTTTTAAAGAAGGTGAACATTTCATATTCGCTTCCCGAGTACCAGGCAATGAATATTTCTGTTGCATAGGCTGTTCCCATGATCAGCGAAATGAAAATGAGAATTTTTGCAATGGCATTCAGGTGGGAATTCGTAACATAATCCTGAAATTTGTAAATTTTCCGTATTACGGTCATTAGGGTCATTACCATGGCAAAGCCTGAAAAAATTGCACCAACAACGAAGTAAGGTGGAAATACAGTGGTATGCCATCCGGGAATAACCGAAACGGCGAAGTCGGTTGACACAATGGAGTGCACTGAAACAACAAGTACAGCGGCGATTCCACCCAGCACATAGCTCAATGCTTCGTAGCGTAACCACTCACGTGAGGAACCGGTCCATCCGAAAGCAAAAAATCCGTAAACAGCCTTTTTGATTTTTGATTTTGTTTTATCCCGGATGGTTGCAAAATCGGGAACCATGCCAAAATACCAGAAGGAGGCTGAGATCAACAGATAAGCTGAAATCGCAATAAAGTCCCAAAATAGCGGTGAGTTAAAGTTGACCCATAGAGGACCTCGGGTATTTGGATAAGGGAAAATATAGAAAGCCAGCCAAACCCTACCCATGTGCAGCGCCGGGAAAAGTGCAGCACAGATAACCGCAACAACAGTCATTGCTTCAGCAGCGCGGTTGATGGATGTTCTCCACTTTTGCCTCAGTATAAGCAGGAATATGGAAAACGCAGTTCCGGCGTGCCCGATTCCGATCCACCATACAAAATTGATAATTTCCCAACCCCATGATACAGAGTTGTTTACGCCCCATGTGCCAATTCCAACGGTAACGGTTCGATAGATGGCTATTACCCCAAATAATGTAGCCAGCATACTTACGCCAAAAACGGCTTTCCACCAGGTTGGTATGGGCTGATCGATGGGGGCAATAATGTCGCTGCTTATCTGGCGATAGTTTTTATCACCCAGGATCAGCGGTCCTCTCACTTCTGTTTTATACATAAAGGCTCTCGTTTATGCGTTTGTAAGTGTATCCTTATTTCGTTTTTATGCTTCTTCTGCCGGCTTATTCCGCACCAGCGTGAGGTATCCCACCGATGGCAAAGTGTGAAGTTCTTCCAGCAAATGATAATTTCTGGGGTCTTTAAAGAGTCTTGAAACCTCGCTTTCCGGATCGTTTACATCTCCAAAAACAATGGCGCCGGATGGGCAGGACTGCGCACATGCCGGTAAAATTTCTCCATCGTTCAACGGCCGGTTTTCGTCTTTTGCAAGTAACTTTTTCTCCTGTATGCGTTGTACACACAACGAGCACTTTTCAACAACACCGCGCTCCCTAACTGTAACATCAGGGTTAAGCACAAGTCGGCCCAGGTCCACATTCATGTTGTAGTCAAATTTATCGTTGGTGGCATACCTGAACCAGTTGAACCTTCTTACCTTGTAAGGACAGTTGTTCATGCAATATTTGGTCCCCACACAACGGTTGTATGCCATTTGATTGAGGCCTTCGCTGCTGTGGTTGGTTGCCGATACCGGGCATACATTTTCGCAGGGTGCGTTATCGCAATGCTGGCACATAAGCGGTTGGAATACCACTTCCGGATTTTGTTCGTCGCCATTGTAGTAACGGTCAATACGCATCCAGTGCATGATGCGTGCCTTCATAACCTCTTCTTTACCTACAACGGGTACATTATTTTCAGCCTGACAAGCGATTACGCAGGTGCTGCAACCTGTACATTTATTCAGGTCAACAGCCAGTGCCCAATGGTGCCCTTTGAATTCGGTGTCTTTATATAAAGTTACATGTTTATCAACATATCCGGCATGTAGCTCATTGCCCGAATCAGGTTTTTGAAGGTAATTGCTTAATACTGTTTCTCTTACAATGGGGCGACCTTCCATGCTGTGGTGCATTTGCGTGGATGCCAGTTTATATGTTCCTGCCACAATGGTTGGTTGTGCGCCATAAAGTGTGAATTGCTTGCTGCCATTAATGAATCCCGACAATTTGAACGCATTTTGTCCAACCCCGTTGGCGACTTTTCCAAAGGAAGAATGGCCATATCCAAGCGCAACGGAAATGGTTCCTTCAGCCTGACCCGGCTGAATAAAAACAGGAAGGTCTAGATCCTTGATTTTTATAATATCGCCTGTAGCAACGCCTAATTGTGATGCTGATGCCGCTGAGATTGCTGCGAAGTTATCCCAGCATACTTTTGAAATGGGATCGGGCATTTCCATCAGCCAGGGATTGTTCGAATGTTGACCATGACCCATAGATAGGTTCTGGTAAAGCACGATCTCAAAACCAGTATTTTCTAACGAAGCATTAAGTTGTGGCAATGCCTCGATGAGGCTTGCGGCATTATAAGTAAAGGTTTTAGGCTCATTGACAAGTTCAAAAACACCGTCCTGAAGTGCTTTGTTCCATTCAGTATTCCCGGTTATCAATACTTCCGTTTGCCAGTAATTTTTAAGATAGGCGTAGTAATCGGGTTCTTTACCCATCCATTTCAGCAGGCTTTCCTGCGCCTGACGAGTGCTGAACAATGGTCTGATGGCTGGTTGCATGAGGCTTAATTGCCCTTTGACGGGTTCTGCATCACCCCATGATTCCAGGTAATGATGATCAGGGGCAGAATAAGTAATATCTCCCAGTGTTTCATCGGTAACGTTGTTAAATGAAATACTGATTTTTAATTTTTTAATACCCGATTGGAAGGCCTGTGCATTGTAATAATCATAAGCGGGGTTTACATTCCATAAAATCAAACCACTTACTTTATTCTCGTTCATGTCTTTAACCAAAGTTTCCATTTCGCTGTCAATGGCCTGTTTGGTAAGTATGGGTTTTGAAAAATCTATGGTATTCCCAGTGTTTTCAAGCAGTTCGTTTATGGCATTCACCAGAATCTGCTCATTTTTGTTGTTTGAGCCGCATATTACAATGGATTTGCCTTTGGTGTTCCAAAGTTTTTCAGCAATTGCCGGGAAAGCTTCATGCTGAATGCCTCCATCAATGGCCGTTGAGCCGGAAAGAGCGGACAATTGATTGTACAATCCTTTTAACAGACCTGCAGTCGCTGAAGGTTTTATCATGAAACGTTTATCTGCTTTGCTGCCCGATGTGCTGAGGCCACTCTCAAATTGAACGTGGTGTGAAAGTCTGTTTTCGCCATTGGTAAGACTGCGCATTTGCGCATAACCACGGGTGAATTCAACAGGCGTCAGCCATGTGCCAAGGAAGTCGGCCCCAAAAGAAACCACTACCTCAGCTTTTTCAAACTGATATGCAGGAATAATGGCTTCACCATAGCTGGCCAGATTGGCCTCAAGCATACCCGAATAGGAGACTGGCTCATATACAATGTGCCTGGTTCCCGGGTAAATCTCAATAAACTCTTTGATTAGTTTTTTTGTAGAAGGCCCGATTACCGGGGCGGTCAGTAAAATAGTTGTTTCACCGGCTGCACTTATTTCGCTCAGACTAGTGGTAATTTCTTTGTCCAGATTTTCCCACGAAGTTCCCTGTGCTGATTTTGTTGGCCTCTTTAATCGTGCATCCTCATCGTACAGGCTAAGTACAGATGCCTGTGCCCTGGCGCTGCTCCCACCGCGAGTAAGGGGCGAAAGGGTGTTGCCCTCAATTTTAATTGGCCGGCCATCTCTTACCTTCACCAAAACACTATTGTACTCGGCACCATCAAAATAGGTTGAAGCGTAATGGTTGGCCATTCCGGGCGTAACTTCTTCGGGTTTGTTTAAATAGGGGATTGCTTTTTTTACCGGATTTTCGCAGCTACTGGCTATGGCAGCTGTGGCAAAACTGAATCCGCAAAATTTAAGAAAATTTCGTCTCGAGGAAGGTCGCTGTGCAATTTCTTCGTCAATCATTTCCAAAAGGTTTTTACCATCAGGAATGTGATCGGCTGTGTGGTTATGTTCCGGCTGGTTGTTTAGCTCTTCCAGGCTTTTCCAGTATTTCTTTTCCATTTAAAAATGCTTTTAATGGTTGCTTCTGTTTGTTAGGTAATTCAATGATAAGCTTTTAGTAATGACATTTCATGCAATCCAGTCCTCCAATTTGTTCAACGGTGACTGAATCAATCTTGCCTGCTTTTAACTCATCATGCAGTTTCATATAAGTGGAATAGTATTCGTTTCCTTTGAAGTTTACCTTAGTGTCGCGGTGGCATTCAATGCACCAGCCCATGGATAAATCATTGAATTGTTTCAGGATATCCATTTCAGCAACGGGTCCATGACATTCTTCACATTCAATCTGCCCGGCATTTACGTGCTGTGCATGGCTGAAAAATACGTGATCCTGTAAGTTATGCACCCTGATCCACTCAACTGATTTGCCTGTCTTCTCTGCCCGTTTGATTTTGTTAATTTCAAATTTGCCTGAATTCCGGCCTTCCAGAACTACGTTATGGCAATTCAGACAAACATCATTTGAAGGGATGCCGGCCGATTTGCTGAAATCAGCAATGTGATGGCAATACTGACAGTCGGTTTCGTTGTCGCCGGCATGTACTTTATGTGAGAATTTTATGGGTTGGTCGGGGGCATAATCTGGGGTGCGGCTTAAGTTCTGAGCTTCAACCATGGCAATATTGAAATGCACTGCCAGACCAATAATAATAATTGTATAATGTATGGCCTTGAATTTGATTTTTTTAGTAAAAATCAAGTCAATCAATGCGAGGGTCATCAATAGGGCGAATAACAGAAAAATCATCAGTCGCGCCGGGAAGATTTTTAGTGGCTTGGTTTCCTCATGACTGAATTCGGAAAGATAAGCGGCAATATTATAGGTTTCTTCTTCAGTCAATTTATATTCAGCGTGGGCTTTCTGCATAACGGCAGAAGTGGGTTCGCGCATAGACTCATACATATTCATGCCATCATTTTCCATAAAGGCCACGGCCAGGTCATGGGCAGACGGGTTCCAGTCAAGGCTATCGGTAGTTTTAGTGTAATGGCAGGTGAAACAGGCTGTTGTGCCACCATTTTCAAATGGAATCAGGCCGTGAAACATCCGTTCACCCCTGAGTATCTCGGTTTCTGTAAAGCCTGATTTTTTGTTAACATCCACAGTAAATGCTGGTTTTTTCGGAGGCTCCCAGTTGGCGATATAATCGATGATGCTGTTGATCTCGCCATCCGAAAGGTTTGGAAAAGCCTGCATAGGAATTTTATTGTTGGCCTCGAAGACTTCAATGGCATGTGGATCGCCCGATTCAATAAGCTCCTTTGAGTTTCGGATAAATTTAACCAGCCATTCCCTCTCGCGAACAGCCGGAACACCGACTAGTTCAGGACCAACAAGTTTTCCACCACCCAGCTTATGGCATACCTGGCAGTTTTTCTCAAACAATTGTTTCCCCTCGTCCTGGGCATATGCCCCATGGGAAAACATGGAAGTCAGCATAATGACTATCAGAGAGGCCCAAACCATGTTGGCCTTACTGTAACCGGATTTGATAGGTGTGTGGCTCATATCAGCTTACTGTGAGATATTACGATTGTTGTTTTTTAAATTGAAGGAAAGAGGGCGCGAAGCAGGAACCTTTACTTGTAAAACTTCGTATTTGATGTATGTGGCCCAAAACGATCAGGGCAAAACGGGTAAGTATTGTCTCCGGGTTATTTCGCATTCTGGTTTGGAAATTAGCCTGTGATTTTTTTGAATTTGGTATTCCTTTTGGCGAATTTACAGCACAAAACGTTATGCCCCAAAAAAAGTTTGCAATAATATGCTGATACTTCGTAGTTTATATTTAGTCTAAACAAGCCTTCCAATACTGAAATAGGCTAATTAAATGGTTTTCATATTGATGTAGTTAAATATATGTATGGAAAGATGGAATGATGGAATGGCGCGCTGGAGGGATGGTGGAATGGCAGAAGTTTGCCCGCAAAAGTGAAACGGTAGCGGGGCGGCAAGCATGGGTTAATAGCGTATTGGAATTACCAATGCTCGGGAGAAATAACCGATACCAGAAGGATGAATCCAGGGGAGGGGAGTGCTAAATCATTGAATCTTTGAATCATTGAATCTTTGAATCTTTGAATCATTGAATTCAAATATTTACCCAACGGCCCAATGGCTCCATTGATTTATTTTAAAAGATACCCTAATTTAAATCCGGCAGAAAAAGCCACCGGGAAGTTCTCATCCATCACTGAGTAGCCGTAATGGTATGGAGTGAAATCCTCTGTGGTGGAGAACCCATAGCCAATGCCTGCAAAAAGATCTATTGCAAAAGCGTTGTCCATGATCCATTGTTTGCCCAGAACCATTTGAACCGTTCCAGAGAATACACTTTCACGACTTTTTTCGGAAGAGTAATTGTTGTCATAGTTTCTCCACATCCAAATGTCATGATTGAAAAACCCAAAGGCAATTTCTGGTTTAACGTAACTTCCTTTGAGCAAATGGGCATATCGCATGCCTCGCAGGTAAAAATCAGGATTCTTAATTAATTTGTATCCGAATTTGGTGAACAGTCCGCCAGCATTTCTGTCGTTATTGTTCAAGCCCAGACCAATGATGCCCAGTGTAGCTTCAACACTTCTGCCGGGGCGTAAACTCCGCTCGTAGGCAAACGTGGTATTGCCGGTGAGTGGTGATAGGAAATCAATTTTCAGGATGTTTTTACGATTGTCTTCATAATTGGCCGGGTTTGTCATTTCAATCTGAAATTCTATCTCCTTCCCGTTTTCGAATATAATTTTTGTGATTTTATCCTTGTCAATTGTAAACAGTACATCCGTTGAATATTCGGGTAGGTTATACTTTATTTCATCAAGCCCTATTTCTCTGATTTTACATTTTACAAGTTCGTTATTCTTTTTCATAATAATGTCCTGAGCAAAGGTTGAACTGGCTGCAAGAAACATAAAGGTCAGGAATGTGAGGTAAAATGATTTCATATTCAAGGGTATATAAGTGTGTTCTGGTGTAATGTTTTTTATCAGAAAATCAGGCTAAAATAGTCAATAATTATGCCAGATCTCCGAACGGATGATATTTTTCAGGAATGGAACAACTTATGGCAATATTTCCTTACTTTTGCAAACCCGATCGAAACGGAGAGATGCCAGAGCGGTCGAATGGGGCGGTCTCGAAAACCGTTGTACTCTCACGGGTACCAAGGGTTCGAATCCCTTTCTCTCCGCTACTCAATCATGGTGCCCCGCGTAGCGGGGCATTTTTTATTTCCCGGCCCCAATAGCCAAACTTGTTTGAGCTATTGGAGCCGGGAAATAAAAAACAACAGCCGAAGGCTGGTGCCTAGATTGAGTGAAGCCCCCCCCTTTGGGATCAGCGAAGCTAATCCCATTGAATAAGCAGACACTCCA
>JAVEVB010000087.1:0-10885 GCA_034005265.1 Lentimicrobium sp. | reverse complement strand
TAAGTATCAGTAAAATTATATTCGAAGCTCCTTTGCCTAAATCACCAATATTAATTCTCTGATTTGATTTAAAAATGTCATAAGAAAGACCATAAAAAGCTGACAGCTCTATTCCAAGAATTGACGTCCTTTTTCGTTTTTGTAGAATTTCTCCTATTCCTGTTATAAGATTTAATTCAAAGGAAGTATTGAGATGATTTATAATCTCAGTTAAACCGTCCATCCCAAATATTTTTAAGGCCTCATGAATAAACTTAGCGCTTTCCTGCTGAGCTCTATAGATGACCTGGAGATATTCGGTGCTCCCGTTGGCAGGTATTAATCTTGAATGTAAAATTTCAGGCGTGATGTGGATGATGTTGTAATTGCGCAATACATTAAGGCTGTCTGAAACCGATGTTAACAAGGGGCGAAAAAATTCCAGAATAAAATCCTTGTAAGCTGTCTCTCTAAGCAACTGCTCATAAGAATAAGCTACCTGCTCCTCCTGATCAAAGAAAATGGCTCTCCTCGTTTCAAGATCGCCCAAATTAATAAAAAGGTCGTAAACAAGCTCCCTTTCAAAATCTTTCAGATTGAATTTTGACAGATCATAATCTGCATAGAAATATTCATTTTCACCAAAACACTCCCCCCACCAGAATCCATCTTTACTGGCAATTTTCTTCATCTGGTTTAAAAGTGCATCATACTTCCCGGGAAATCCGGTGACCTGAGGAAGGTATTTCTCAAGTAGCAACAGGTTTAACCTGAAATCAACAAAACCAGGATCAGTATTTTCATACGGAGTTTCAATGAAATTTTCTATTCTATCATCCGAAGCTGCCTCTTGGGAAATCAATTGAAAGAAGAGAGTGCCGGAAGAATCGAAAATGCTGAGATCGGAGAAAATTGCGTATTCTTTAAATTTATCATCATTATTATTATAACCTTCACCGAAAGTAAATACAACATCAAAATCTTCCTCGATTCCTTTGATTTGAACCGACAAGCCGATTTTAAATGTACGTTTATTGCTGTCACGGTTCAGATTGTCTTTATATTTTCCAAGGTTTAAATCCTCTGAAACCAGATTAAGGGTTGGGAAATCTGTTGTCTTCAAACCTTCAGAAAACAATTTTAGCGCCTTGATTAGCGTGCTTTTCCCGGAATTATTTGCACCGGTGTATACATTCAGGTCTCTGAATTCAAAACTTGTTTTGTCTGAAAATATCCTGAAATTCTCAAGGGATAGTTTGTTAAGTCTTTTCATTCTGCGTTTTTTTCTCAAGCAAATTACTTCACTTCCAAAATTACACTTTTACTTCTGATTCTATCCTTTTCAGTTGCGCCCACATGTTTTTTTTCCATTGCTCAATATCAGTATAATACCTATAAGATGCATCCTTGAATTCAATATCCTGAGGCTTCGATAGACCATGCCTGAAAGTCTTATAGATGTTAATATCCTGTTTCTTTTCAGCCGGGACAAGACCAAACTGATTTTGAATTTCTGAGACCGGGTTCATTTTTCGGAATATAGCCTCTAAAACCCTTATGGGATCATTGATGAATTCATTTCCGGACTTTATACCTCTCAATAGATTTCCACCATCGCTGCTTTCAGTGGCAGAAAATGTAATATCCAAGCCCTGGCGATGAAACCGCCATTCTCCTTTTTCATGATCATGATCATGTGTTGTATTTTCTTCATGCACATTGTACTTAAAAAAGTAAAATTCCAGCTCTGTGAATGAGAAGAGTTCGTCATTTACTTTCAGATTCCAGTTTGTGATCAGGTCTTCTGCAATCGGATCAAATGAAGCCTGAATTGATAATACACTGTCAGAAATAATGGCAAGGTCTGGTTGGTTCATACTGGTCTGTTTTTATTGTTTATGTTTTTTATCCATTGCTGATATATACCTAACGGCCAATATGTGAGTGTAAGTTGACGGAGGTGGGTATTGAAAATTAGAGTTAAATTAATTTAAATAACTCCCTGACTATGATATACCCAATTACAATAGCCGAAATAGTCAGACTAATTTGTAAATGAAGTTTCATTTTATTCAGTCTCACTTCAAGTTCTTCAGGTCTGAAATTTATGCTCTTGTCAATTTGTTTATTAATTCTGTCAAACCTTGCATAATTTTGTTCATTTTCCTCGTCTAAGGCTTTTATAGATTTTCTTATTGTATTTAATTGGCTGTCAAATTCAACAATTTTAACATTGCTGATTTGAACCTTAAAATCTTTCATGTAATCATTCACTTTCTCGTTCAAGTCAGCTAATTTCATTTCAAAATGAGCAAAATTTTCTCCAATAGAACTCGCTACATTATTTGAATGTCTGACTTCAGAAAGTATCTTTTCCTTAATTTTCTCAATTTCTTTCTTTTCATTGTTCATTTTAACAATCAACCCCTGTAGATGATCAGTCTTAACTTTCAACTCATCAACTATTTTAGCGTAATGATCAACAAATCTTAGGTTATTTGACAATTCATTTTCTAAACGATTTAACTTAACAGCAGACTCATTAATTGAATGAGCAAAATTCTCTTTTAAATCACTGAGCGATGTTTCGATTAAATCAAATTCTACTTTTGAAATAAATTCATCCTGGTCATTGATTGCAGTCATATCCAGAAGACGTTTCTGCTCTTCTATGATCTCAATAAATTTCTTATTCTGCAATTCAAGCTGCTCAATATTTCTGGCGGCATTTGTTGCCACAGATTCAGCTTTTTTGATAAGCTCAGCAGCAGTTCCAATTTTTTTTAGTTCGTCAAGCAATGGATTTATTAAATCGTTATCATTTTGTTTCATGGCTAGTCAGTTTTTAGATTATTTATAAACCAATCATTGAATTTAGAGATTATTTCAAAAAGTTCTGGCTTAACAGTTTCATTTGCACCAGTAATATCTTCAATTTCATTACCTGACTCTATAGTGGCCACGTCTATCTCTCCAGAACTCACTTTAGGTGTTTTCTTTGTATATGAAGGAGGTGGCCATCTTCCTATTATTTCCATTTCATCAGGAGAAGGTAAAACTGGTGTTACCTCTTTGCAGGCTTCTGTAAACTTATCAAGCCACAAATAAAAAGCATTTTGTTTTCCTCTTGACCTCCGTATAGATCTTACATAACCCATCGATCTTGCAAAAAGGAGAATATTAGCTTTATCAGGGTTTTTATGAATTAATTCTTGCTCATTCAGTTCTGTAGCATGCAGTAAATTAGAACGTAATCTTAACAGGGAGGCAATATTGTGTTTTATTCTATTTATAAGGGTTTCATAATCTGTACGCCGGCATTTAAATATATAGCTGGCTCTTTCTTTTTGCAAGTCAATATCTTCCCAAACAATTACAACATCACCTTCATACAACAAAGTAAACAATCTTACCAGGTTACCGATTCTTAGCGACGGAGCATTAAGCTTAGTATAAGGGTTCCGATAGGTTCTCCCTGCTTCTATGATATCATGAACTTTGAAAAGATCTGACTGGCATTTTTCGAGGTGATCTATAATCTGCTTTCGAAGTATGAAATCCTCAGGATAAGATATTTCATCATAATCTTCAGCTATTGTTCCAATCTTTTTATTGAGACTTCCTAATACCTCTCGCTGGTAAATTGTTGAAACAATTGCATCAAATCCCCTTTCCTCAATAATTAAATTCCCCTCGACAGTTATTTCAATAGGCTTTTTGCAAAGTTCATCGTTCTCCGAAATCCTGTTAAATCCTGAAGTGTAATATTCACCATGATATTCTTCAGTGTATTCTCCATTGGGCAGACAAAGTCTGATTGTCCCATTTGCAAAAAATATATTGAATAAAAAGGCTTTGTATATAGTATGACCATTTTTTGTTTCAAGATTAGCTAAACAAGGCTTTATGGCCCCCATTTCAACATCTTCCAAATTTCTCTTTAATATAAAATCCGTCCTTTCCCTATATGATTTTTTTTCGCTCTTGCTTAATGCTTTAAAACCGGTTCTGAATTCAAAATAATCAAACAAATTCGATGGAACATAGCCATATAGCCAAAAGCGAACTTTTTCAACGGACTGATGTGGCAGTAGTTTATAAATAGAAAGTGCCAGATCCCCGAGCTTTATTTCAGTATTACCTGTACGAATTAAAAATCGTTTCAATTCTGCCAACAAAGACCCCGAATCTCTATTTAACTCAATATCTATAATCTTAAAGATTGGATTGTTAACAAACCCAATAGCCTCATGAACAAGCCTTTCCTGGTTTAAATTTAATTTAGCATCCAGCAGCTTAAACCTTACTTCATCATCAATCTTCATTAGGTATAATATCTGGAAGTAGATGTTTAATTGTTCCTGATGAAAAATAAAATAATCATCGAAATTCTTCTCTATGTCAATTCCTCCCAGATAAAGCAGAAAGCTGTCCGCATTTTTTAGCTTCACCTTAAGTATTCCTAACACTTTATAGTAATCCTCTTTAAACAACTTCCCAAAACACCTGATTAATCTTATTAGCCGGGGATATTCAGTTTCGAAATCATCAAAATCAAGAATTTCATTCTCAAGAAAAGACTTTATCCCTGCCAGATGGTCAGGCTTTTTAGAAAGCTTTTCCAATTGATCACAATTATTGAATGATGAATAGATTCGATGGTTTGGTATTTGCTCACTTATATCATTGAGGTAGCCTTTCAGAAATAAATCAATCAGATCACTCTCAGAAAGGTTCTGGTAAAGTAGTTTTTTAACTTTACTCCAAAGCGCATCTGAGAGATTCATCTGAGATGTAAGCTTCAAAAATTGCTTTAGCAAATTGTTTGTGCTGTTGAGATATCCCAGATTGTGAATTTTGGCAATGTATTTGTTCAATATATCATGAATTGCCCCGGATGGCAATTTTGTAAAAATCCCCTTTCTTGCTTCTATGTCCGCACCTTCAAAATACCTATAAACCATATCCGGATCATAGGTTCTAATGTAATCATCTAATAAAAGCCTTATAAGTACTGCATCGCTGCAGTATTTCCTGAGTGTTGAGAAATCAGGAGTAAAAAAGAACTCCTTATACTTATCGATAATTGTTTTCAAGCTTCGGTAATCTTCATCATTTTCAATGAATCCCAGATTACTAATTTCACTCAAAAACCTTTGCTCAGGCGATAACTGAACCTGAGATTTCCTAATTTCAGCAATTCGCAAAGTAATTTCAGGCAAAGAAGTTGCCCTATATAGCTGAGTAAGAAATTCCAGATCTCTCTCTTCTGCGAGAGGATATGCAAAAGATGCAAATAGATCTTGCTCGTTCTTGCTCGATTTCTTAGGCCAGAGAATTAATACTTGCCCTGGTTCGGTTGGATTCTTTGATTCAATTATCCGAGTATGAAACAGAAATACAGGGGCAGGTAATTGCGACGCTTCAATGAAACCATACTTACTATTCCAACTTTTTACACGACCAGCTGTCAGATTGGTGTATTCAGAAAGCTTAACCTTACTTAGAAAAGTGACATTTTTAGCATAATACGGGCATTTGTCTTTCTTCGGGTTTGGTATTAATTTGCATTCAACTTTATCTCTTAACCTGAGTAAGGTTCTACTTTCCGGGGAAATACAGGATTTATGGAAGAATGCTATGTTGTTTTCTGATAATTCAATATAACCAAACACTCCATTCCAAACGATTACAGTCCCTGGATGTTTATCGTTTAAATAAAAATCATGTACATTCATACCTTGTTATAGTCATTTTATGTTTCCAAAATACCCTCCATCATCATTTTCAAATATATTTCCTTCTGCTCATTCATAAAATAAACGTGCTTGTCATTAAAATCGGTCATTCTTTCTCCACCCTGCCAATGGCTTACTTCGTTGAAAGTAGTGGGAGAAACTATAAATGAATTGAGGGTTATAGCTTTGTCCTTTTCCCTGATACGGGTTTCTATTTTGTCTTTGATTGTCTTGTAGAAGGTCATTTTAGGGTGGTTAAACCCGTTTATTTGTCGCAAACCCTTGGGATCAACAAAGCTGATGTATTGATGCTCTTTTTCAACAATCCATAAAATAAAGTCCGGATAAAAGCCATGAGCTTCAAAAAAGCCCACCCCTTTGCGGCTGGCATTGCGAAGTAAATACAGTTTACGCTCTTTGAAAAACTCAGGTGTTTGTTCGTAAAATGCCTTCAGGTGATTCACAAATTTGTATTCACTTTCGACCAGGCTAACCGGACTGATTTTTACGATATCCCTAAAATTTCGGGCATCCATGTAAATCAGTGGCTTGTAAAGATGCTCGAGAAACTGAAAAACGGAAAAATCCTTTCTGATCAGCTCTTCTTTGTTGAATTTGTTGTTTTTCAGAAGGGTGTTAATTTCTGTCAGGCGATCAATAATTGCTTCCTGCGATTGCTCAACTTCAACATGATATGCTTCCATAAAATTAGGATGATCTGGCGTCAGTTCAACAGTTTCCATGTGTTCGCCAAGATATCCGGCCTTTACCAGATTGTAGTATCGGTCAGTATAGCCTTTCAGCAAGGCTGTAACAATGGCCTGCCATTCTCTAACCCTTCGGTAGGTATTGGCTTTAAGCTCTCCTTCGGGAACTGATAGATCGTACCAGTCCGCGTGGTTGATTATATCTTTTAATGTTTCTAAACTCAGGTTGAGGTTATACCAGGCTCGCTCATTTTTAAATTGCTGCAATTCAAAATAAACGGCTGCCCAATCAACAAAAGCCAGGTGTGCATCGGTTAATTTATTTTCAGCCCGGTAGGCAGGTATTATTACCTGTGCAGCATTTCCATTAAGCATTTGAACCCTTGGATACCACTCCAGCTTCACACTACCGCGACCTACAGTATTGTCATAAGTAAGGTCAACAGTTACATCGTGCTTGAAATCCACATTTTTCTCAACTTGTAATACCTTGAGTTTAATGGTACCAAGGTCGGCTGTTAACATGACCGGTATTTCAATAGGAACAAATACAGAATCATTTGCCGGAAGTCCTTCTTCTTCAAGAAACTCTTTGAATATCTGCATGTAATCTGCCCTGATTCCGAATATCTGTAAGGTTTCCACGGGTTTTAGTTCACGCGGAATCTTTATGTCAGGTCGTTGCTCCGGATCGAGCATGGGGGAACGTTTCAGGCTCATCTGAAAACCCTTTAATCGTACACCCCTGCCAAATAACTGAATAATCTGAGAGCCTTCACTTCGCCCTATGTTCATAAGGCCCATGGTACTTACCCGCCAACTGCTCCAGCCTTCGGTAAATTTCTTGGAACCGATCAGCAGATTAATTTTAGAGTCTTTGTTGTTGATGGTTTGAAACAGGGAATTGGTAAACTCCTTGCTTTCTCCTTTAATTTTGTTCTCCTGACAAAGTTTGAACAGCTTGGCTTCGTCCCCAACGTTAATCATGCCGAAATAACGGTCGCCCACCCTGATGCCCAATTCACCATCCTGCCCCTTAAGTTGATCAACATAAATGGTTGAACCGGCAGTTTCGGCATGAAACACAACCTTCAACAGGTCAATGTATAATTCATCCGGATTGGTGTTTCCTTTTTTCAGGTAATTAAACCGGCCGGTAAAGACACTCAGGTTGTTTTTGTCAACTATGCCATCTGTCCCATTGAGCAATTCAGCAATGTGTTGTTTCGATATAAGCGGGTCCTGAATAAATTCAGCAAAAAAGCTGATGATCTGCAAAACATCCGAGGTGTCAACACCTTCTACTTTTCTAACGGCATTCACACTTCCGCCAACAAAAACCCAAAGTGGCCTGTGCAAGTTGAAAGTATTTACCCAAAGGGTATTCTCTTCAAAAATCCTGTGCTGCTGGTAATAAGCAAGCAAGGCCCCGGTCAGGTATTTGCGTGTGAATTCGTCCAGCCTGTTTTCGGGTACATTCAGGATATTATAATCTTTCCCGTAACCATCCTGATAGAAGTATTTATAACTGTAGTCCATCAGAATGCTTTTGGAGTACTCTTGTGTAAGACTGTTACGAACCGCTCCGCTGGAAGCCGCAACAGCCTGCCCGAAGGTGGCTGAATATTCAAAAGCAAAGCCATTTTCACTCAAATAATCTCTATTGCTTTTGAATTCATCTCCAGATAATCCAGTATGACCTTCATCAACCAAAACTAAATTGTTGGTCTCAAATGATTCAATTGCAACAGATTTATCTCCGCTTTCAAGTTTGAGTTTTGTTACTTCAATAATCTCAACTTTTTTGCCTGAAAAAAGACTTCCTGATTGCTTGCTAAATATCTCAGCATCTATTCCTGATAAATTTAACTCACTAAGGTGTTGAAGGCTTAATCCTTCTTTAGGAGTCACTAAAATAATTTTATTGAGCGTGTTTTTATCCCCTTTAAGTTTCAGGTAATGTCTGTATTGCAATATATTCACATGCATCAGAAGGGTTTTGCCTGAACCGGTAGCACTCCAGAAGGCAATTTTATTCAGTTCATTTTCGGTATAAGGTTCGCAGAAAAAGCCTGAACCATTTCGTACTTCATTGTTTAACGGATCGTTCCAGTTTTCAATATATTCATTCAACTCTTTTAATAATCCGGCTTTGTCGCTGAAATACCTTTCCAGGTATAGTTCTGTAAACAAAAGTGTCAAATACTGAAAGTATTTCCATTTGAGCATGCCATCCCTCTTTTCAGAGATGGCCATGGTATGGCTTACAATATGCTGATCCCAGGCAATCAATTGGGATTTGCTTACACCGGGGAACGTAAACTGACGTGCAATCAGGTACTCATGAAAACATGTATTGTTGTCGCTGTCGTAGCCTTCATAAACCGACCTTCTGAACTCAGGTTCGGCCAGGCTTTCCAGTGCATCAACGCCAAACTGACTGAGTACCCAGCGATTGAGTACCAGCGATTTGCTGAGTTTGGCTTTGGTATTGTTAAGGTTTTTTTGTTTCGCCATTATATTCTTTATTGAAGACTCAGCAACAGTGTTTACTGAGCCAGATTCTCCAGTTTTGTAACCCACTCATTAAAATGCGGACAGGCTTCTCTAAGCCTGGTCAACCCTATATCCTCAGCAATTAGTGGTCCTGCTGATGATTTTAAACCCTGATATTCCGGAATAAACCTGATAATTCGTTTCGACGGAGCAGTCTGGGGCGAATCATTGATCAGTTCAGGCCGATTTCCCCCGATATCCCTTTTCAATCTGTTTATTCCGGTTCTGCTATCTACAAACAATTCCAATAAACGATCCGGATCGACCATTATAAATGATTCAAATTCATGCAATTGAACATAGGGAATAAACCGGGCATTGTTAATATTGACAGAAATAGCTGCTTCTAACGCAGTAATCCGTCTGTAAGGGTCCTCAATCCTCTTGACTTCAGCAGTGTAAGGGCTTTGGTCATCTACAGGGAAAGCATATAAATCGAGCATGCTCGAATACCATACGTTTTCCATTCTTCTATCAGCTTCAATCCATCGAAGAATATCATTTCTGAATTTTATATACTTAAGCAATCCACCCTTCGCCGGAATGTTACCATTCCAGCCTGTCTGCAATTTTCGGCATGTAGCATATATATCAAACTGAATGAGGTATTTAGCCAACACATCGTTTACAAACCTTTCCTCAGAATCTCCTTCAACAACAATATGCAAATGGATCATGGCCGGCCTCCTATTATATTTTTCTCCCAGATTTCGCCAGTGCTGTATTCCTGAAGGTATGCCTCCAATTCTTCATTATTTGGTCGGTGATAAACTGAATCGCGTCCTTTCCGCTCGATAACAACCAGGTCTTCCGGATCGAAATTATTGACTAAGCTGACCGATTGTGTTGCCACGAAAACCTGGCAATGGGTTGATACAGCCTTGATTAACCCAGCCAATACATCAATGGCTGCGGGATGCAGACCCAATTCAGGTTCGTCGAGGAAAACCACTGCCGGAAGGTTTATTGGGTTTTGCCCCAACAATGCAACCAGTGCAATGGTGCGCAACATGCCATCGGATGCTTGCCCGGCATTGAATACTTTGGTTGTACCTTTCTCTTTCCAACGGAGTAATGCCATCCCAAATTCATCGTAAAGGTCAAAATCATCAAAAAATGGTAATACAAGCCGCAAGTATTTAATTACACGGTTATAATATGCTTTATCGCTTTGTTGCATTCGTAAAAGAAAACTTCCCAGATTCTGCCCATTCTCTTTAAGATACCTACCATCGGCTGTTGACCACTTTAACCGCATTCCCGAGGTTGATGTTGTATTATGAAACTGGTAAACGATCAATTTCCTGAGGAGGTTTTGTATAAAAATGGCAGTTTCTGTAGTTTTCTCAGGCAATTTGGCTTCTTCGTGGGCTGACCCACAATATGCCCATTCTGCTTCCGTTCTCATGCTTTTTTTCGAATACCTGTAAGCCTCCTCAGCAAATACCAATCGGTCTGGTTTGGCAAATTGTAACCGAAATTTATAATCATTGTAACCGACCCGGTTCTCAATTCGGATTTGGGCATCAATTCCTTTGGTGATGTCAGCCCCATCAAATAATATATCATTTGCACCTCCCAATTCGGCTACCCTGAGCTGAAGTTTGCCATCAGAGTTCAGCATCCATGAAAGGAAACTGAAAAATGAGATAAAATTACTTTTGCCCGCGCCATTGGGACCGATCATGATATTGATATCACGGGGCTCAAGAGTCATTTCACGAATGGTGCGAAAGCCCTTGATAACGATTGAACTCAGTTTTGTATTTGCCATAATTAAACGTCTTTTACATCAAACATCCGTTTGTGAAATTCTTCTTCAATCAGCACTACTTTCCATTGCTCACCATCGGTGCGCAGGTTTTCCAGGTTGTTATCGCCATTTACATAAATGCGTTTAAACTC
>JAVEVB010000032.1:0-49217 GCA_034005265.1 Lentimicrobium sp. | reverse complement strand
ACAAAAAGAACAAAAGCAATTATTTATGGGTTAAAAGTGTAGATGCAACGCTATATACACTTAACTAAACGGATAAAAACCTTGTGGCAGATTTGCGCAAAAATCTCAGCAATGGCATTAGCGATAATGAACTCCTGGAACAAATAAACAATGACAGTACGTCGCTGCTCACCACCGACAGACGCAAGTTTTCAAAAGAAGATAATACTTATGTTGATGCCGTAGAATGGAATAAGGGCATTTCAAAAGACATTGTTGAGGATGGGAAAGTATATATCGTTAATATTCACGAAGTGCTTTCTCCTGAACCAAAGCAACTTGACGAAGCCAGGGGCCTTATTACAGCTGACTATCAAAACTTCCTGGAACAACGTTGGATTAAAGAATTACGCGAAAAATATCCGTTCCACGTCAATCAGGAGGTGCTTTCATCAATAAAATAATTATGAAGATGAAACCCGGGGCAATCTTATTTTTATCACTTGCAATGCTTTTTGTGGTTTCTTCATGCAATTTACTCCGTAAAGAGAAGCCGGATGATGATTTGCTTGCCGTTGTCTATGATGATTATTTATACCGGGGCGATCTGGATGGGTTGATCCCCGCAGGGCTTTCTGCAACAGACAGTATTGAAATTACCAAACAGTATATTGACAATTGGATTAGGCAACAAGTACTGCTCAATCATGCAGAGGGAAACCTCGAGGATGATCAGAAGGATTTCAGCAAACAGCTCGAGACCTACAAGAATTCGCTCATTGTTTATGCTTATGAGAGTGAACTTATCAGGCAAAAGCTGGATACCGTGGTGAGTGAGGCTGAGATTCAGGAATTTTTTAACGCCAATCTTTCAAATTTTCAGTTGCATGAAAATATTGTCAGGGTTAGCTATGTAAAGATTCCCGATAAAGACAAAACAGGGCCGATTGCAAAAAAGGCCCGGCAGTTGCTTTTATCAAAGGATGCTGACGCTCAGATTGATTTGATGGAATTATGCGATAAATCGATGTTTACCTGTCGGCCGGTGGATGAAAACTGGATTCCTTTAGGTGATTTAATAGAAGAATTATCGCTTAAAATTACTGATCAGGAGGAGTTTTTGCAGAATAAATCCTTTTTAGAAAAGAGTGATTCATTGTTCACTTACCTTATTCGCATTGTCGATTACAAAACCAGGGAAAATACCGCCCCTTTAAGTATTGTGAAAGACAAGGTGAAAAATCTGATACTCAACAGGCGAAAATCGGCATTGATTAAACGTATGCAGGATGAGATTTTTGATCAGGCAATGAAAAGTAAGAAAATTGAAATATTTTAACGGTGCTGGCCTTATCCAGATTGAAAAACGAAACCAATGAAAAAAACAGGTGCACTTGTTTTACTCGCATTGCTCATGATAACAGCAAATCGCACTATCGCTCAGGAACAGATTATTGACGAGGTAGTTGCAGTAGTGGGGGCCAATTTTGTCCTGCAATCCGACATTGAAGGGCAATATCTTCAATATCGCATGCAAGGATCCATTAAAGATGCAAAAGCCACAAGGTGTCAGATTCTTGAAGAAATGCTGTTTCAGAAACTGCTGCTTAATCAGGCCGAACTCGATAGTATACAAATTTCCGACGATCAGATTGAGCAATCCATGGATGCCCGATTCAGGTATTACATTCAACAATTTGGATCACAAGAGAAACTTGAAGAGTTTTATAAAAAACCACTTCTGCAGATCCGCGAGGAATTCAGGACACTGGTAAAAGAACAACTTATGGTGGACGAGGTGCAGCAAACGCTTACCAAAGACACTAAAGTTACACCTTCGGAAGTCCGGTCATTTTTTAACCGAATTCCTCAGGACAGTATTCCAACCCTTGAGATGGAATATGAAATCGGGCAAATCATAAAAGAGCCAGCCATCAGTAAAGATGAGATGGATGCAACACGCGAACGATTGAAAGCGTTGAGGGAGCGTATTTTGAAAGGTGAGAATTTTGCCGCATTGGCTGCCCTGTATTCTGAGGATCCAGGCTCATCCCGCAAAGGAGGAGATATCGGTTTTGTAAATCGTGGACAGCTCTATCCTGAATACGAAGCAGCTGCATTCGGCCTGAAAAAGGGTGAAATCTCTGACATTGTTAAATCAAAGGCAGGTTATCACATCATTCAACTTATTGAGCGGAGAGGTGAAATGATTAATACGAGACATATTCTGCTGATGCCGAAAATTTCAGCCGAAGATCTTTCCAGAGCTTCTGCTTTGCTTGATAGTGTGGCCAATCTGATTGCCGGTAAACAGATGACTTTTGAAGAAGCTGCACTTAAGTTCTCGGATGATCCGGGAAAAATAAATGGTGGCCTCATGGTAAATCCGGTAACGGGAAACACAAGATTTACCTCTTCACAGCTTGATCCAAAGGTGTTTTTTGTAATTGACAAAATGAAGATAGGTGATATCTCCAAGCCAATGGCTATGATGAACGAAGAAACCAAGCAAACCATTAACCTTTATTATCTGAAAACCAGAACAGAGCCTCATCGTGCTAACCTAAAGGATGATTACTCAACCATTCAGGAATGGGCCCTTGGAGAAAAACAAAATAAAGTCGTTGATAAATGGATTAGTCAGAAGATTGGCAGTACCTATTTCAGGATAAACGAAAGCTACAAGGACTGCTCATTCAGGCATACCTGGGAAATTAAATAGAATCATTATTACTCAATAAAAATGACCACATACAAATCAGATGTTGAAGCCGTTGATGGTTTCGTTCAAAAATATAATATTCTTACCCGCGAAATAGGAAAAGTTATTGTAGGGCAGGATGAAGTTGTAAAAGATGTATTGATTTGCATTTTTAGCAAAGGTCATGCCCTGCTTGTTGGCGTGCCAGGTCTGGCAAAAACCTTGTTGGTAAATACCATCGCAAAATCGTTGGGACTTTCCTATAGCCGGATTCAATTTACGCCTGATCTTATGCCGTCGGATATTCTGGGAACAGAAATTCTGGATGAAAACCGGAAATTCAGGTTTCTGAGGGGTCCGGTTTTTGCAAATATTATTCTTGCGGATGAAATCAATCGCACCCCGCCCAAAACCCAGTCTGCCTTGCTCGAAGCGATGCAGGAGAAAGCGGTTACCGTAGCTGGTGAAAGCCATAAACTTACAGAGCCATTTTTTGTGCTCGCAACTCAAAACCCCATTGAGCAGGAAGGAACTTATCCGCTGCCGGAAGCTCAGCTTGACCGGTTTATGTTTAACATATGGCTCGATTATCCGATGTTTGATCAGGAAGTTATGGTTGTAAAAAATACAACAACTGATAAATTGTCCGAACCGTCAGTGGTTCTTTCTTCTGAAGAAATAATCTATTTTCAGGAACTTATCCGCCGTATTCCTGTTCCTGACAATGTTTATGAATATGCTGTTCGTTTGGCTTCACATACCCGGCCTGGCACTGCGAATGCACACGAATGGGCCAACAAATACCTTACATGGGGCGCAGGTCCGCGCGCATCACAATACCTTATACTGGGGGCAAAGTGCAATGCTGCCATTAATGGTAAATATTCACCTGATATAGAGGATGTGCAGGCTGTGGCTACCAGTATCCTCAGGCACAGAATAGTAAGAAATTATCGGGCTGAAGCCGAAGGTGTAGGTGTGAAAGAGATTGTAAACGAACTTCTTAAATAATGCCGGATGCTAATCATGCTTATTAAAAAACAAATTCCGAAATACTCAATATTTGGCCTTTTGTAACGTTAGTTTGTTAAACATATTCAATCAGCATGAATGGCTGAGAAAAAAGATCAGTTATGTCGTTTAAAATTAATTCAAAATTCTGGCTTATCTTTTCAGTAATAGTCATTGCAACTGTAGCCAGTTGGTATTATTTCTCAAAGGGTGATAAACAAGGCCCCACCATTACTTCTAACGTGAAATTCGGGGATTTCTCCATCAATGTAACTACAAGTGGTGAACTTGAAGCAAAGAACTCAGAGAACATCCTGGGCCCTTCCGGCTTGCGTGAAGTTAGAATCTGGCAGGTGCAGATCAGTGACCTGATTGCAGAAGGCTCTATCGTTGACTCCGGTCAATATGTTGCTACGCTCGACCGCACAGAAATCACCAACCGCATGAAAGACTTGGAAAGCGAGTTGGAAAAGCTGGAATCGCAATTTATAAAGACCAAACTTGACACTTCCATGGACATGCGCGCTGCCCGTGAAGAATTGATCAATTTGAAATATGCACTTGAAGAAAGACAAATCACGGTGGATCAATCCATTTATGAACCACCGGCAACCCAGCGTCAGGCAAAAATAGATCTGGAAAAAGCCCAACGGGCTTATGAACAGGCAGAGAAAAATTTTAAATTGCGCACAGCCAAGAACGATGCCAATATGCAGGAAGTTTTTGCCTCCTATTCGCAGGCCCAACGCAAGTTAGAGCAAATAAGAGAGGTGCTTAAAGGATTTACCGTAACTGCCCCCAAGGCTGGAATGGTCATCTATAAACGCAATTGGGATGGATCAAAAATTGGCGTTGGTGCTACAATGAGTTCCTGGGATAATGTTGTGGCCACACTCCCTAACCTCACAGAAATGATTTCCAAAACTTTTGTGAACGAGATTGATATCAGCAAGGTGAAAGTTGGCCAGAAGGTGCAAATTGGGGTTGATGCTTTTCCCGAAAAGCAATACACCGGTGAAGTTACAGAAGTTGCCAATATTGGCGAGCAAATGCGCAACTCTAACGCAAAAGTTTTCGAGGTTGTTATTCGGGTTAATGAGTTTGATTCGATTTTACGTCCTGCTATGACGACAAAGAACATTATTAATACTTCGATAATACCTCAGGTGTTGTATTTGCCTATTGAGTGTATACATACTGCAGACAGTGTTTCTTTTGTTTATACTGTCAGCGGTCAGTTAAAACAGCAGATAAGAACCGGTGCATCCAATGAAAACCAGATCATCATAACAGAGGGGCTGGAAGAGGGGGACGAAGTTTACCTTTCACCACCGGAAAAAGCCATTGATTGGAAACTTAATAAATTATAACTACCTGTATCTGAGGTGAAAGTATTGAAAAATAAGATAATGTTTGAGCGCCGGATGTATATCCTGAATATCGCCCTTGAAGCTGTTTTTGCGAACAAATTCAGGTCGATGTTAACGGCGTTGGGTATAATATTCGGGGTTGCTGCTGTTATTGCTATGCTGGCAATAGGAAATGGGGCAAAACAAGAGATTCTGGAACAGATGAAACTCGTTGGTGTGAACAACATATTCATCATGCCCAAAGACAATTCCCAGCCTGAAGCGGCTGAGAGCGAGTCTTCAGCTGGTAAACAGGGCAATAAAAAGTTCTCCCCCGGATTATCACTGGCCGATGCCAATGCTCTTTCTCAGATTATTCCATCCATCGAAAGCGTAAGTCCCGAGGTGGTATATGAATCGGTAATCATTTCTGAGGGAGTAAGTACCTATGGCAAGGTAAGCGGCGTTACTCCTGATTTTTTCGATGTATTCAATATTTCACTTGAGCGGGGTGAAATGTTTAATGAAGATCAACTTCGCGATGGAAAGGCTGTTTGTATTCTCGGTGCAACCATAAAAGCTAAACTGTTCCCTAATTCCGATCCGATAGGAAATTACGTAAAATGCGGAAATATTTGGTTGAAAGTTACCGGAGTGCTCCAAAACAGGGCTGTTTCGGCGGATCTTTCTGACAATATGGGTATCAGTGATTACAACAATCTAATATATGCGCCCATTCAAACCATTCTCCGGCGCTATCGCGACAGGTCGGTTATTACCACTGCCATGGTGCGGGGAAGTGAGGGGAGTACAACAATGTTTGGTGACGGAGGTATGGTTTCATTTAGTTCTTCAAGTGGCCAGGATGGCGAAATTGCCAATCAGATTGATAAGATTGTGGTCAAAGTCAAAGAAACAGCTATGATCTCCCCTACGTCTGAAATTATACAGCGCATGATTGCCCGACGGCATTCAAATGTGGATGATTTTGAAATTAAAGTTCCTGAACTTCTGCTTAAGCAGGAACAGCGGACCAAGGATATTTTTAATATTGTACTGGGAGCCATCGCCAGTATTTCATTGATTGTGGGTGGCATTGGCATTATGAATATTATGCTTGCTTCGGTTATGGAGCGTACCAAGGAAATCGGTATCCGAATGGCCACTGGTGCGACCCGCAAAGATGTAGTTTTTCAGTTTCTTGCTGAAGCTACCATCATCAGCATTTCGGGTGGAATTATTGGCATATTTATGGGTCTGGCACTTGCCAAAATCATTATGGAGGTCGCTGATATCCTAACCATTGTTTCCATAGCATCCATTGTTATTTCATTTGGCGTTTCAGCTACTGTTGGCATTGTTTTCGGATATATGCCCGCCAAAAAAGCCGCATCACAAGATCCGGTTGCTTCTTTACGTTATGAATAAAGGCCATTTTGGCTTTCAGATTTGCTGTTATTTTTTAACAATTATAGAATAAAACAGATGAAGGTATTAAAATTTCTGGCTTCAACTTTATTTCTCTTCACCTTCCTTGCAACTCTTTCTGCACAAGACGTTAACCGAATGTTATCCCTGGAAGATGTGCTTAACATTGCAAGGGAGCAATCGCCGGATGCCCTTGCATCGCAGCATCGTTTTCGTAGCAGCTACTGGCAATTTCGTAATTACAAAGCAGGGCTTATGCCGATGCTTACGCTTGATGGTACATTGCCCAGTCTGAGCCGGAGCATCGAAAAAATCACTACACCTGAAGGTGATTTCTTTTATGAGCGCAATCTGGCGAACTATTCAGCAGGGCTTTCACTTACCAAAAATATCGGGTTAACCGGTGGTCAAGTCTTCCTGAGTTCAGACCTTCAACGCATTGACTTATTTAGTGACAGTACTGTAACTTCATATTTGTCATCACCTTTCAATATTGGTATTCGTCAGCCATTATTCAATTATAATTCATTCAAATGGGCGAAAAAGATTGAGCCTATGCGCTACAATGAGGCAGAACGGCTTTATCTTGAAGATGTTGAGCAAATAAACATTAGTGCATCCAATCTTTTTTTTAGTTTGTTGGATGCACAAATCCGATTGAAAATTCAGCAATTGAACCTGGCCAATAATGATACACTGTATCAGATTGCCCAGGGACGATTCAAAATAGGCACCATTGCTGAAAATGAGCTTTTACAAATTGAGTTGAGCTTGCTTAATGCCCGTTCGGCCGTGGAGAGTGCCAATCTGGAAGTTGAAATGCGCACCTTCAACCTGAAATCGTTTCTGCGATTGCCCGAAGATATGGAAATTCAACTTATTCCACCTTCGGCGCCAGAAGCTCCAGTGATTAATGCTGCTGAAGCTGTAGCCGAAGCCCGCGAAAACCGTTCAGATGCCCTTGCCTTTGAGCGACGCATGATTGTTGCTGAAAGTAACGTAAACAGGGCCAAAACCGAGAATCGCTTTAATGCAAATCTTTATGCCGTTTACGGACTTACCCAAAGTTCTTCAGATTTCTCAAATGTGTACAAAGACCCCCAGCAACAACAAAGGGTCGTTCTTGGGATACAGGTGCCTATTCTTGATTGGGGTCTTACCAAGGGAAAAATAAAACTTGCTGAGTCTGACAGGGAAATGGAACTTACTGCTGTTCAGCAGGATTTGATTGACTTTAATCAGGAGATATTTTTGAAGGTAATGCAGTTTAATATGCAGAAAAATCAATTGGCTATTGCTGCGAAAAGTGATACAGTGGCTGTGAAACGTTATGAAGTCACCAAGCAGCGTTATCTTATTGGAAAAATTGGCATCATTGACCTGAACCTTGCCCAAACCGAAAAAGACAATGCTCAACAGGGGTATATCTCCGCATTATCATCATACTGGCGAAGTTTTTTTGAACTGCGAAAGCTCACCCTCTTTGACTTTGTGGCCGATAAAAGGATTAGCTTTAATTTTGATGAAATTCCGGATGTGGAATAGCCACCATTCTGTTCATCGTTTGTATCGTCGTTCCTCTTTAACTTCCAGTTATTCCTTCTGCTCCTCCGTGCAATCGTAATATTAATGAATGAGATCTATGCCGTTTATATATGTATTACCAGTGCTGATTCTATAGGTTAACTGAGTTAACGAAGAAGTTAATCGTGCCCTATTGTATCTCTAAAAAAATAACTTATTCAATTATCCACTCCTCTTCAATGGTCCAATTCGACCTTAATTCAATCACCGTGGAGAAATAATAGACTGGTTCAGGTTGTTGTTTTTGCAGATATTGGCCTGTGTCCCATTTCTCATTTGCGTTTAAATCACGAATTGCTTTAAATATATACTTCTTTGCCGGAAGATAATTATAGGTCAGAATACTTTCCTTTGTGATAAGATTTTCTTGAATTATAACTTCCTTTTCATCAAGTAGTTGTATAATGTATTGACCTTCTTCATGCGGTATAATGGTCAACTTTATTTGTCCCGTTTCTTCTTCGGTAAAAGGAGTAAATTTATAAGTTGTACTGTCATTTCTATTCCCAAATATACTAGTAAAGGTGCTGTCAGGAATTTCAAATCTATATTTTATTCCTTCTTTCCATGGATAATTTACATGAAGTTTCAATTGTAGTGAATCTTGAAAGAATATTTTGGTCGAAACAGGAAGTGTATCTGCATAAAGGATCAATTCTTGCGGCCGGAACTCTGCAATCGGATCCTCAAAAGTAATTACAAGATCCCGGTCAGGACGGATTTTCGACCCCTTTATCCCGGAACGCATTCCCAGCGCGATAGGTTTGGCAACCTGATCCTTCCCACGGTTCTCTTTAACCTGGGCTACCAGCGCCAGGTAAAGGGTATCCAATACAATGCCCATGTCAGCCACTTCCACAACTAAACTGTCGCTCAGTGGGTTCTTCACCCAGATAGTAAGTGAATCAAGATTGCGGTTGAAGGATGTTATTGCCCAGTTGCCCTCATAAAGTGGTTTGATGGGGGTAAATGTAAAAGATTTTAATGGTTGACGAAAGACCAGGCTAATAACGTTGTTTCTCAAAACTGTGCCTTTCTGAAGTTGTTGAGTGGTGTCAGTTTCAAGGAAATGGTAAAGCGAGTAGGACGGTATGGAATTCTTCTTCATTTCTATTTCTTTTCCGGAAAGTGAGTCAGGTGTTTTATTAATGGTTAAACTATCCATGACATCTGTTTTCAGACTGTCGTTTTTAATAAAATGAAGTGTTGCCTTTGTTGAATCCGCCTCTAAAGAAATGCTGTCAGCTGAAGTGTCAGAGGGAAGAGCGTCTTTTGATTGCGCACCAAAGTATTGTGGTGTAATGAGCGAATCGGAAAATGCAATCTTCTCGGAGGGAAGGTCGTACAGGTAATTGCTGTTGATGTCAGTCAGGGCAAACATCATGTATTTTGAGTCGCGCAAATTATTCAGGATAAATTCACCATTCTTGTTTGTTTTGGCCAGGTAATATGGTCTTTGAAGGTAAGGCACGGAATCGTAGATCGTGTCGTATAACATTACAAATGCCCCTTCAACCGGTTTGAGGTTAAACGCGTCAGTAAGAATTCCTTTAATGGACAAGGAATCCAGCACCGGACCGGTGGAAAGACTGAAATTGTAGTTCGAGAGAGGATTGGCTTCGGTAATATCAACAATAGCATCTCCAAAAAAGAAATTATAGGTGGAGTTTTCACGCAAAGGCTCCATAAATTTCATAGTAAGGTTTTTACCACGCAGGATAAATTCAGGGGTTTCCTTTACCGGCGGGGATACAACAAGTTGGTTGTTGATTTCCTTAAGCGTAACGAACTCGCTAAACGTTAAGGTTATCCGGTTGTCCTCAAAGTTGATACTATTGTTGGCCGGAACTGATTTCAATACTTCGGGTGGTGTAGTGTCTTTGGGTCCGCCAGACGGCGCTTCCTGAACTGCGCACGAAGACAGCAGAAAGAATCCTGCCGTGAGGATGCTGAATATAAAATGTTGAAAAAAATCTCTGATTCTCATGTTTCCATTTCCTTTTGCAAAGATGGTGATTTTTGTAAGTATTTGAGTCGTTTCATGAAACGGAGGATTGAAAAATCAATTGCAGGGTAGTGAAAATATATTTTTACTTTTTCGCTAATCCTTGTTTGATATAGTGAAAGCCACTCTTTGTTTTTGATTATCTTTATGCCTGATATGAAGAAAAATGTTTTCCTTATTTTGCTTTTGACATTTTATTGCCCCATCGCATTCTCACAGATAATATTAGGTGCAGGGGTTGAACATTGCTCATTAAAGAATCTGCGGCAAGGTGATATTGAACGATTATATGTAGGGCAAAAAGCAAATAACTTTAATGTAACTTATCTACGGTTTGATCTTCATATTGATCCTGCGCAGGAAGAAATCCGTGGTTCGGTAATTACCCGTTTTCTGGCAATTGGTGATGCAACGTTGGGTTTTGAAATGGAGTTAAGTACTGCATTTTTAATAGATTCCGTTTTGTTTGATGGCAAGCCCACTGCATATCAACATTCAGGTGATTATGATCTGAGAATATTCCCGCCTGCTGATTTTGACACTCATTTTCCTGCAGAGGTGGAAGTTTTTTATCAGGGCATTCCGCCCATAGGCGATGGTTTTGGTTCTGTTGGAAGAGAAATGCACAATGATGTCTGGGGGATGTGGACACATTCTGAGCCTTATGGCTGCCGTGATTGGTGGCCTGGCAAAAATGATCTTACTGATAAAGCCGATTCTATTGATGTGGTTGTACATTGCCCTGAGCTTTACCGAACTGCCTCAAATGGCGTACTTGTCAGTGACGATGTAAATGATGGTATTCGCACCTGCCATTGGAAACACCGTTATCCAATCGTGCCTTATCTTATTGCGGTTGCGGTTACCAATTATGAAATATATGCCGATTGGGCAGTGTCCGATGGAGTTTCCATTGAAATACTCAATTATGTGTATCCGGAGGACAAAACTGCCATCATGCAAAAAACGACTGAAACAGTTGCTTTTATGGAGCTTTTCAGCGAATTGTTTACGCCTTATCCTTTTCTTGGAGAAAAATATGGCCATGCCCAGTTTGGATTGGGTGGGGGTATGGAAAATCAAACCATGTCTTTTATGGGACGATTTGACTATGAAATTGTTGCCCATGAATTGGCTCATCAGTGGTTTGGAAACGCAGTTACCCTGAACTCCTGGCAGGAAATATGGCTAAATGAAGGTTTTGCTACATATCTTTCGGCACTTGTTTATGAACATTTTTCTCCGGATTTTTATTGGCCAAGATGGAAATCTTTGGCCGTTGGCTTTGTGGTTTCCGAACCGGATGGAAAGGTATTCGTGGAAGATACAACAAATGTGAACCGCGTGTTCAGTGCACGATTGAGCTACTACAAAGGTGCTCTTCTCTTACACATGTTACGCTGGAAAATGGGTGATCACGCATTTTACGAAGCTTGTCGAAACTATTTGAACGATGGTCGCCTAAGTTATGGATTTGCCGGAACGAACGACTTGAAGGCACATCTGGAAGCCACGTATGGCAACGATCTTACCGGCTTTTTTGAAGATTGGTATTATGGAGAGGGCTTCCCATCTTATCATGCGGAGGTGGTGCAGCTTGCCTCAAATGATTATAAGGTGAAACTTTCACAGACACCATCGCACCCCTCAGTTGACTTTTTTGAGTTACCCGTACCCATTCGGTTCAAAGGGCTTGACCGGGACACAACCATAGTTTTTGAAAATACCGGAAATCATCAGGAGTGGTTTATTTATCCGGGTTTTAAAATTGATTCTGTATTTGTAGATCCTGAGCAGCGGATTGTTTCTGCCAACAATACCATTGAATTGGTCCATAAATCCTCTAATGTTACGGTTTATCCCAATCCTGCAACAAGTCAATTGCGGTTTCCATTAGCTGTTGAACCTGAGCTGGTTATGGTTTTTGACCTTGCTGGCCGGCAAATGAATGTACCCTATGAATATGTTGGTGCAGGTATCGGTATAGATATTAGTGGTTTAAAACAGGGTTGTTACCTAATTGAATATATAACCAATGGGAAGGCCGGTTTTGCTAAATTTATCAGGAATTGAGTAATTTTGGCTTGAATATTATTCGTAAAATCAGAAGGATGTCTTCATTCTGTCATTTTTTGTTAAAAATTTTCTCTCTATTTATTATTGGTGTCAATCTTTTTTTTTCTGCGAATGCCCAAACGTATGACACCATCAGTAATTGGGAGGATATAACGCCCCAATGGGTTGTTTGGGCCGGTTCGGGTGGGGTAGTGGCTAATCCTGCACCTGATGTGGTCAATGCATCAGCGCATTGTATGAAGGTAGTTACCAATACTGACCCGTACAATTTAATTTATCTTGAATTAAATGAATCTGTAGATTTTGACCATTTCCCGCATTATTGTCTGTCCGTTTTGGCTCCGCTCTCAGGAGGAGATGTGGTGTTGAAATTTGAAAACAATGATAATTCCTCCTTTAAGGAAGTCTGGCTTACTCCTGTCCCGGGTCAGTGGAACCGTCTTGTTTTCGATTTTTCCGGAATGGATTATCTCAATTATACACGCATGGTTATATTCGCGGATATACTTGGTACGGAACCCGGCAATGCCTGGTATTTCGATGATATAGTGAAAGAAAATCCTCCGCCACTGCAGTTTACCTCAAACCTGCCCATCATTGTTATCGATACCTACGGGGTTTCCATTACGAATGAGCCCAAGATTTCTGGTTCTATGGGTATCATCGACAATGGTCAAGGCCAGCAAAATGATATTAACGATCCATATAACGACTATAACGGCAATATTGGTATAGAAATTCGGGGGCAATCTTCGCAAATGTTTCCTAAAAAATCGTATTCATTGGAAACCCGCACCGCAAGTGGAGAAAATCAAAATGTGGCTTTGCTTGGTATGCCTTCTGAAAACGATTGGGTTTTGTATGCGCCTTACAGTGATAAATCAATGTTGCGCAATACAATCACTTTTGAGATGGCTCGTAAAATGACGGGATACGCCAGCCGTACCCGTTACTGCGAAGTGGTGGTAAATGGTGATTATAAAGGCATTTATGTGCTGATGGAGCGGATTAAGGTAGACAATAACCGGGTTGACATTGAAAAACTGGATACGAATGAAATTTCAGGCCAAAGTCTTACCGGAGGCTATATTCTCAGGGTTGATAAAATGGATGAGGATTTTAATTATGCTACTGAAGGATGGCTGTCGGAGGTTACGCCTTTTTATCCTTCAGTAAAAAGGCAAACCTTCCAGTATTTTGATCCCAAGGCCGATGAAATTGTGCCACAGCAACGCAATTACATTAAGAACTTCGTGACTTCAGCTGAAAATGCATTGATTTCAAATAATTTTATGAGTCCATATTCCGGCTATCCGGTTTATTTTGATTTGCCTTCGTTTATCGATTTTATGCTCCTGAGCGAAATATCGAAGGAAGTGGATAAATATAAATTCAGCACCTATTTTTACAAGGAAAACGATAGGGATGGAGGTAAATTATTTGCCGGGCCTGCATGGGACTTTAACCTTGGCTACGGAAATGTGAATTACTGGCCAGAAGGATTAAAGACCACCGGTTGGTTATATCAGACTGTTACCAATGGGAATCCGGACATGATGTATTGGTGGAAGAGGTTGATGGAAGATCCCTATTTTTGCGATTTGGCCAAAACACGATGGGTTGACCTCCGGCATAATAGCCTCACCAATGCTTTTATTCAACAAAAAGTTGACTCAATGATTGGGGAAATTGATCAGGCTAAAGAAAGAAATTTTGCCCGTTGGCCAATATTGGGTGAGTATGTCTGGCCAAATTACGATTGGGAAAACAATGCTTATAATGACGAGGTTCAATATTTCCAAAACTTTCTTTATTCCCGGCTGGAATATATGGATAACCATATGCCCGGTAATGTGTTGCAACCATGGGTAGGTATTTTTGCCACGGCCAATAAAATCTACCTGACACTTTATGGCGATTTCTTTCGACGACCTTTACTTCGAAATGAACAGTTCTTGTTGTTAAATGCTCCAGACTATCTGAGCATTCAGGAAGTTACCTGCACAGGCCCGACTTCATGTGAACTTACGTTAAATGCAGATGTCTCTTCGTTGAGAAATGTTTCCGTAAAAGTGATGGGGACTTCAGTCAATACCTTAAAGGACACGGAAAGTAATATGCTCTCAGCAACAGGAGTGCCTTCGTTGGAAGAGCAAAATGAATTGAAAGTTTATGCCTTCGGTGGTTTAATTTATGTAAATTGTCCCTCCTTTAATGAGTCTGCCTATGCTGAAGTAATTAATGTATGGGGTCAGAAATGTGGCCAATTTTCGCTTCAAAGTGAATCTATTAATGCGTTTAACCATAACTATTCTCCGGGGGTTTATTTTGTGGTGGTTAAGGCTGGCAAATTCTCGGAAGTACAACGGGTTGTAATTTTATAGTAATCGAATTTTTAGTTCCTTACTGTAATACGCCTGAAAATAATTTGAATACTTGAAGTATGACCTTTGCTGAAAAAATCATCAACTTTAATAAATCACTTGAATATAACGGTAAATTGCCGGAAGGGGTTCAGATAATGAATCCTTTTAAAAGTGAAGGTGAATCGATGGCTGTTTCATCGGCTTTTTACCGGAAGTATTACAATGATTCCAGCGCGCGTCATCTTATCCTTGGAATTAATCCGGGTCGTTTTGGGGCTGGGGTAACCGGCATACCTTTTACAGATAGCAAACGACTGAGGAATGAATGCGGTCTTGAATATTCGGGCAATGAAACCCATGAAACATCCGCTGTTTTTGTTTATGATGTGATTGAGGCTTACGGAGGCCCGGTGAAATTTTATAATCACTTTTACATCAACTCGGTTTGTCCGCTGGGTTTTACAATAAGTGATGAAAAAGGGCGGGTTAAGAATTATAACTATTACGATAGTACTGAATTGACAGAACTTGTCCAACCTTTTATCATAGAAAGCGTTAAAAAACAAATTGCTTTCGGGATAAATACCGATGTATGTTTTTGCTTTGGAACAGGAAAGAATGAAAAATTTCTGCGTGCATTAAATGATAAACATGGTTTCTTTGGAACCATCATCGCTCTGGAGCACCCCCGGTTTGTGATGCAATACAAAGCAAAATCAAAGCAAATTTACATTGATAAATATATCAACGCTTTTGATCAGGTAAAGAGATCGTAAGAAGCTACTAATCCGGGCCGGTTTTTATATAGTTCAGCAATGTGTGGCGCAATGGTTGTCAATTGCTGAAAGTTCAATCTGAAAGGTGGTGTGACCAATATTAAATTGATGTTCCAAATCATTTTGCAGGGAGGTAAGAAAATCATCATTGCCACCGCCAGGCATAATGAGATGAGCCGTTAGCGCGACCTGTGCAGTGCTTATGGCCCATATATGCAGGTCATGAACATCACTTACTCCTTCCCGGGACTTAAGGAAACTGAAAACTTCTTCCACATCGATATTTTTGGGAACGGCATCCAGCGCAAGATCAATGGAATCTGTAAAGAGGCGCCAGGTACTGAATAATATGATGAGAATAATAAATAAACTGATTGCCGGATCGATCCACTGGTTTCCGGTTACGAGAATCAATAACCCAGCTATCACTACGCCAACCGATACAGCGGCATCTGCGGCCATGTGGAGAAACGCCCCGCGAATGTTCAGGTCTTCTTTCTGACCTTTCATAAACAGCAGTGCCGTAATGGTGTTGATTATTACGCCTATCCCAGCTACTATCATCACTTGAGTGCCGGCCACTGGTTGTGGATGGGTGAACTTACCAAAAGCATCCCAGCCAATGATAAACATGGCACCAAACAGCAACAATGCGTTTAAAATAGAAACCAGTATGGTGGTTCGCCGGAGACCATAAGTGTATTTCCCTTTTGGTTTGCGGGTAGCCAGCCAGGCAGCGGTCCAGGCAAAAACCAGGCTAAGTACGTCACTGGCATTGTGCCCTGCATCGGCCAAAAGTGCTGAAGAGTTCGCTGTAAATCCATAAAAAACTTCAACGGCAACAAACAGGAGATTTAACCCTATGCCAATGGCAAATGCCTTTCCGTGCTGTTGCTGCGTGTGGTTATGAAGGTGATTGTGTGAATCTGACATGCTGTATATTTAAACAAGTCTCTGATAAATATATGGTACTTCCTGCTTCCTGTCCTTACTGCCTTTTCCTGAAATCAGAAACAACAAATAAGCCTTTTTGATTGAAAAGCGTGATTTTAACTTATATTTTAGTGAGGTATGGTTGAGAAGGTAAATCCTTTTTGACTAAAATGTTCCAGAAATCGGGGCAATGCATAATATAGTCTGTCTGCCGCTTTCAGGCTATCGTGAAAAACCACAATGCTGCCATCAGTGGTATGGCCTATGGCATTTTCAAGGACTTTGTCGGGTGCCAACATCTTATCATAATCACCTGTGAGTACCGACCACATAACAATGCGGTAATCATTTCGAAGATGCTTTATGGTCGAAGGTCGTATTCTGCCATAAGGAGGTCTGAATAAATTGCTATTAACCAGTGATTCGCATTTATTGATGTCCTTAACGTAATCTTCCACACTCGTTTTCCAGCCATTCAGATGATGGAAAGTGTGATTGCCTGTTGCATGGCCTGAATCTAAAATTTGTTGATAGATATCTGGATATTTTTCCACATTGTCCCCCACACAAAAAAAAGTGGCCTTCGCGTTAAATTGTTCTAATATTTGAAGTACAACAGGGGTAACCTCTGGAATTGGCCCATCATCAAAGGTGAGGAATATCTGGCCGGGTTTGCCGGATATCTCCCAGGTGAGATTTTTTCGGGTTAAGCTCCGTAGGAGTGTTGGTGGTTTTGATAAGTCCATTTTTAATATAATATACTGAATCAACTGACCCGTTGTAGTAGTGAAACACTTTGTTGCAGTTCTCCGTCCAGAAGTTCATTGAGGCTTTCCTCCAACCTGAGTTTTTCCAGGCTTTTCCCAATAAAAATAATCCGGCTTATTCTTTCTTCTTCTTCCCAAAATTCGCCTCCCGAAATCATTATGTGATCCCGTACCGATTGTACCACTACTTTTTGCGGGACTTTATCGAAGCTAATGATGCCCTTTATTCTATATATTCCGGCACCATAGTATTCCACAAGATGGTCGAGCCAGAAGTTGAATTTGTGGGGATCGAAATTTCTGGAAAAGGTGTAACTGTGTGATTCGATTTCGTGATGTGGCGTTCTGCTTTTATTAACAAGTGAAAAACCATTCGGTTTTACAGGGGCTGTTGAAAGTTGCATCTTGCCTGCTTTCACTGCAAAGGCCTCAATAATTTGTGGTGCATATGCATAGGTGTCAAGCAGCGGATAATTTTCAATTTTGCCAAAGGTACTGTATGTAATTCCAGCAAATGGATTGAAAGATTTTACCAGTTCTTCAATTTCTGAAAGGGCTTCAGGCGTTACCAGATCGGTTTTGTTGATAAGGATGGTGTCAGCATATGAAATTTGTTTAGCAGCAAGATTGGTGTCGGCGGTGATGGCTTTCAGGTTGCGCGCATCTGCAATGCAAACGACACTGTCGATGCGGTAAAACATTTCAATTTGCTCCGATGACATGAAGGCCTGAACTACAGTGGAAGGGTCGGCAATGCCTGTGGTTTCAACAATCAGATGGGTGAGTTTGTGCCGGATGTTGAGCAGGTCGAAAAGCAATTCGGCCAATTCACCATTGAGGGTGCAGCATATGCACCCGTTGGACATTTCATAAATGTTCTCACTTTCCATACCAACAATCAAGTCGTTGTCAATGGCAATTTCACCAAATTCATTCTCAATTACGGCAAATTTGCTGTCTGGGTTGGTTTTGATCAGGTGGTTGAGCAAGGTGGTTTTGCCGGCGCCCAGAAACCCGGTAAGTATGGTAACCGGTAGTCGGTCGTCGTCAGTATAATCTGGCATGAATTTATTTTTTTGCAAAGGTAATAAATGCTGGCCTTAGACGAGAAAAACTACATCGGCTGGAAGCCTGTTTTTATGCAGAACCCGGCGTTAAAAAGCGTCCCATAGATAAGTACACTAAACAAGTGCAGAAACCTACTCCTTTTAATTGTCTGATTTGTTCAATATCCTGCCGCCTGTCCGTCTTTTCTTGATTCGGATGCGCCAAAATAGACTTTTCGTTCCGCATCAAACATTATGGCCTGGTATCCGCCGTAATCGCCAAATGACCAGCCAACCTTATGACCCATGTTCATCAGTTCACGAATCACAGCATAGTCGAAACCACTTTCCAGTTGGATTTCGCCTCTGTCCTTTCTGATATCACCGGTCGGTTCTGACGACCCGGAATGGCTGATACGTGGTGCATCCCCGGCTTCCTGAAGGTTCATCCCAAAATCAATCAGGTTCATTACCACCTGAACATGCCCCATGGGTTGAAAATCACCACCCATTACACCAAAACTGACGAAAGGAAGGCCATTCAGGGTGATAAATGCCGGAATTATCGTGTGAAACGGCCTTTTGCCAGGCGCATAAACATTGGCGTGACCTTCTTGCAAATTAAACAATTCACCCCTGTCCTGTAACATAAAACCCAGCCCGGGGGGCACCATTCCCGAACCTAAACCGCGGTAGTTGCTTTGGATGAGCGAAACAATATTTCCTTCCTTGTCGGCCGTGGTTAAATAAATAGTTCCACCTTCCATAGCCTCTCCGGCATCAAACATTCCTGACCTTTGCTCATTGATCAGTTTTCGGCGTTTATTGGCATATTCCTTTGAAATTAATTCATTTACAGGAACTTCTGTAAATTCCATGTCGGCATAATATTTCGCCCTGTCTTCGAAGGCAAGTTTTTTTGCTTCTGCAAACAGGTGGATGTGCCGGGCCGAGCCATAAGGTATTGTTGAAAAGTCATAACCTTCAAGAATATTCAGCATCTGAAGTGCGGCAATACCTTGTCCGTTTGGTGGAAGTTCCCATATTTCATAGCCACGGTAGTTTACAGACACCGGCTCTACCCACTCGGAGTGATGGGCCGCAAGGTCTTCATAGGAAATAAACCCATTCTGTTCTTTCATAAACTTTGCAATGGCCTGAGCGATTTCGCCTTTATAAAAAGCATCCCGCCCACTTTCAATCAATAGGCGATAGGTTTTTGCCAGACCAGGATTTTTAAATATGTCGCCCTTTATGGGAACGGTTTTTCCATCCAAAGTATAGGTTTCCAATACATTGGGGAATCGGCTGCCTAAACCCGGAACGGAACGGTTGAGGTAGTATGCCACCAGTTCAGTTACGGGAAAACCATTCTCTGCATAGCTTATGGCTGGACTTAATAATTGTTTCATACTCAGATTGCCAAAGCGATCATGCAATTCAAACCATCCGTCAACGCAACCTGGAACGCTCACTGGTAAAGGACCATAAGATGGGATCTTGTCAAACTTCTGTTGCTTAAGATATTCCAGTGTCAATGATTTTGGGGATCGTCCAGAGGCATTCAAACCATATAATTTCCCTGTTTTTGCATCCCATACAATGGCAAATAAATCTCCACCAACACCAGAGCCGGTCGGCTCCATCAGTCCAAGTGCCGCATTGGCTGCTATGGCTGCATCAACGGCAGTTCCTCCCTGCTTCAAAATGTCAAGTCCAATTTGTGTGGCCAATGGATGACTGGTGGCTACCATTCCATGTTGCCCAATCACTTCCGATCGGGTGGCAAAGGTTTTACCTGTAATCCTGTCCTGTGCCTGAAGTTGAATTAATGTGAGGATGGTAATTATTGCGAGGCTTATTTTTTTCATTGTTTTTTATCTAGGTTCGTCATTTTTTTTGCTGAGTTTTTTCTTTTCTCTCTTGATTTTGTCGAGTGCCATTTCAAGCTTTCTGATCTGCTCACTTTGGTTGGCCTCTTCATCAATCACAAAATTTGGGTGATGAATAAATGTATGCCTCAGCTTCTGCAGTTCTTCAAGTAAGTGTATCTGATCTTTCAATCTGGTCTCCAGCTTGCGAAGCGTTTTTCTTCGTTCCAAAAGCATCAGGGCTTCTGGCTGAAATATTTCTGTAAGCGGTTTTTCATTGGTCGCATTTAAGGTGCTATCAATTTTTTCAAGGATCGTCAAAGTTTTTTGACCTGCTCTTTTGAATGCATATTGAACGAGCAAAGTGGTCCGGGTCTGATTAAAGCCTTGAACTTCAAAGGCTTTTAAAATCATGGATGCTGATTTGCCATAATCGCGTTGTAAATAGGCATTTAACGCTCTTTTGAGATAGTTTTCCGATTTGCCAACCTCAAGTTGAGTGGCGAGTAGGGTAGAAGGAGTTTCATTCTTTGCAAATTCCAGTACCACTGGATCGGTTTTTATGGAGCGTGCATTTAATGGGGTTTTTAGCAGCAGTCCTGCAAAGGAAGTACAACGGCTCAGTGCCACATAAACCTGTCCTGGTGCAAAGGCTTCCTCCAAATCGGCAATGATCTTATCAAAAGTCAGTCCCTGGCTTTTATGCACCGTGATGGCCCATGCTAACTTAAGGGGATACTGAACAAAGCTCCCGATAATCTCTTCTACAACCTTACGCTCTCCGTTATCCCAGGTATAACGTATATTTTCCCATTCTTCCCGCGCCACCTCAATGATGTCACCTTCCGGAAGTGCCACAAAAAGGCCTTCCTCCGAAATTTCCACCACATGACCGATTTTCCCGTTGTAATATCGTTTGTTGCGGTCATTGCGCAAAAACATCACCTGTGCACCTTCCTTCAACTTGAGAATCATATCCGCTGGATAGCTATTTTCAGGAAATTGCCCGATTACTGTGGCCTCGAAACGGTGAATTGGTTCATCAATTTCATGCAAACGCTTGTTGTTGGTTTCTTCAACCATGCGGTTGTGGGTAGCCAGAATAATGTAGTCATCTTCTTCTTCGGGCGTAAATCCATGAAGATAACGGCTGTTGAGCAATTGTATGTCCTTCAGATCAATGGTGTTGATCCTTACCCGATTAAGCAAATCAATAAAATCCTGTTCCTTTTGTCGGTAAATCTTTTTAAGCTCAATGTATATGGGTTTTTGTTTCTGCATTGCCCGCGAACTAAAAAAGAACGGACTATCATAAAAGCGACCAAGAATATTCCAGTCATCCTGGTTTACAATGGGTGGCAACTGAAAGGTATCGCCAATCAAAATTAACTGAACCCCTCCAAAAGGAGTGAATTCCCGTTTCCGGAAAACCCTCAGCAATCGGTCAATAACATCGAACAGGTCACTGCGTACCATTGAAATTTCATCGATAATGAGTAGCTCAAGGCCACGAATAACGTCAAGTTTGTCGCGGTTATAGCGGAAATGATCATGGATAACGCTTCTGTCAGGATCTTCAGGTGGTGCGAAAGTCCTTAACCGTTTATCGCCCGGGAAATAAATGCTGGGCTTGATGTTGAAAAATGAATGTATGGTTTGCCCTCCGGCATTTACCGCCGCCACACCTGTTGGTGCTAGTACAACCATGTTTTTTACTGTTGTGGAAGTGAGGTACTTCAGGAAAGTGGTTTTACCTGTGCCGGCCTTCCCGGTAACGAAGAGTAATTTATTTGTATGCTCTGCAATTTCAGCCGCATACCTGAATTCTTCATTATCAGGATCAACCTGTATATTCCCGACCTTTTCTACCATTATACTGCCTTGGTGCTGTGTGCAGCTAAATTAAGCATTCTGGCGAATATTTCAGGGACACTGAAGTGATATAAATTTAAAAAATGCCCGGTATCGGTTTTGACTTTGCCAGGAAGGTTATTGCAGAATAAACTTCTGTGTTAATACTTTTTTTCCATTGGTGATGGAAATAAGGTGAATGCCGGTTGATGTATTGCTCAGTCTGAGTTGGAAAGTTGAGCGGTCAATCTGTGAAATTTGAAAATCTAATTTTTCTCCAATGGTGTTGATGATGTTAATTTCCAGTTCTCCCTTGAGGTTATTGGGAGTTTCAATGGTTAGAAGCCCTGTACTTGGATTGGGATATAGGCTGAAATTGCTTTCAGGATCAATGTTTTCTGTCGCAGTAGTCAGTCCTTTTTGTATCAGGGTAACCTGAAAATTATCGGTGCCTTCAGCTGAAACAGTAATTATAGCTGTTCTGTCTGCATTGGTTGTGTTATCATCATAATTAACATCCAACAGTCCATTCCCGTTACCTGAAGATATCGGTCTGCACCATTCCTGATTGCTATCAGCCATCCAGTCCGCATTTGAAGTAATTGTATATGTGGTATTTCCTGCCGGTGGTTCGGCAAATTGCGTGGGGGGGGATACCGTGAGGGTAGCCATGCTCCCCAATTGCACTAAGTAAACAGTTTGCACATTTGTTCCTTCGCCGCTTATGATGATGGTAGCTGTTCGTCCGATGGTGGATGAGTTTTCATCATATCCCGCGTAAATTGTCCCATTACCACTTCCCGAAGGGGTAATCACACACCAATCAGCAGTGGTTGATGCATTCCATGCAGTGTTTGAAGATACATTAAAAGTTGTGTTTCCTGGTGCAGCGCTCACATTCTGATACTCCGGGCTGATTGCCAGGGTGGCGGTTGTGCCTGCCTGCGTAACTGTAACAGTTATAGGATCAGCGTTTTCAGCATAAATTGTAATGGATGCACTTCGGGAATTGATAGAAGTGTTCTGTGTATAATCAGCAGTCAATATTCCATTTCCACTTCCTGCAGGTGTTGGGGTGCACCATAGTGCGTCAGACGTGGCAGTCCAGTTTATATTGCTGATTATGTTAAAGTTAGTTGTTCCCTGTTGGGCCCCGACATTTTGTTGCTGGGGGCTAACTGACAGGGTCGCAGCAGTTGCAGCTTGTACAACCACGACTGTTTGTGTTGTTGTTTCACCTGCCTGTAATGTAATGTTCGCAGTTCTTTCATCTCCCGAGTCGTTTTCAGTGAATGAAGCTGTCAAAGTTCCGTTACCGCTGCCTGAAAGGGTCGTTGTGCACCATGCCGCGTCGCTTTGTGCTGTCCAGTTCGCATTTGAAGTTACATTGAAACTTGAACTTCCCTGTTGAGAGCCAACATGTTGAATTGTCGGATTAACCGCCAATGTGGTGGAAGTTCCAGCTTGCTCCAGGGTAACTGTTTGAGATGGGATACCGTCAACTGTCACTGTAATGCTTGTTATTCTGTTGTTCCCGGATTGGTTTTCATCGTAAATGGCAACCAATTGTCCGTTGCCGTTTCCCGCGCTGGTAACCTGACACCAGTTTTCATTGCTTTGAGCCGTCCATGTTGTATTAGAAGTAATATTAAAATTAGTCGATCCCTGCATAGAGCCCACCAACTGAAATTGTGGGCTGACGTTTAGATTTGCAATTGCTCCATCCTGAATAAGGGTAACAGTTTGCGACGGGCCTCCTTCAACTGAAACTATAATGCTTGCTGTTCGGATATACACTAGTGGGTTTTCAGTGTAATTTGCAATTATCGACCCATTTCCACTCCCTGCTGATGTTACTGTACACCAGGTCGCATCGCTTTGAGCATTCCATGCAGAATTTGAGACGATGTTAAAGTTTGTATATCCCGGCATGTAGGAAACCGTTTGAGATTGTGGGCTGGCAGCAAGAGTTGCTGTTGCTCCTGCCTGCACTACTGTAACATTTTGGGTTGCTGCTCCATTTGCTGAAATTGCAATGTGTGCAGTCCGGGAAGTTGTAGAAGTATTTTGCGCGAAATTGGCGACGAGAGAGCTATTCCCGCTGCCCGAAGAGGTTACCGTACACCAGTTCGCATCGCTTTGAGCTTCCCAGCTGGTATTTGAAGAGATGCTGAAATTTACGCTACCCTGAGTTGCATTTGCATTTTGAGATTGTGGGCTGATAGCAAGTGTTGCTGCTGCTCCTGCCTGCACTACTGTGACATTTTGTGTTGTTGCTCCATTTGCTGAAACTGCAATGTGTGCAGTCCGGGGAGTAGTTGTAATATTTTGTGTGTAATTGGCAAGCAGTGTACTATTCCCACTCCCCGAAGGAGTAACCGTGCACCAGGTGACATCGCTTTGAGCATTCCAGTTTGTGTTGGAGGTGATGCTGAAATTTGTATTTCCCTGCTGGGGGCCAACACTTTGGGATTGTGGAGTTATTCCCAATGTGGATGCTGCCGCCTGAATTACCGAAACGGTCTGACTTTCTGCTCCTGAGGCTGAAACGGTTATGTTTGCAGTACGTGATGAGCCAGTAGTGTTTTGCGTATAATTTGCAGTGAGTGTGCTACTTCCATTGCCCGATAAAGTTACCGTACACCACGATGCATTGCTTTGGGCAGTCCACGAAGTTGAGGTTGATATGGTGAAATTGGTTGAGCCGGCCTCCGGAGATACTTCTCTGTTTTGAGGGCTGACGGCCAATGTGCTTCCACCTCCTTCGTAAGCTATTGCTGCTCCAAATATTTCGTTCACAAATTGAGGTGCGACTACTTCGGTAGCTGCTGAATTGGGATGGCTGTCTCCATTACTTTCCGCATATTCAAGTTTTAAAAAGCCATTTTCATCGGTAAGTTTTGAAAAAAAGTCAAATACGTACACATTTGGAGGAAAGTCACCCATCACAGGGTCCAAACCTACTGCCAGCGTATCTTTGGCCCAGGTGCAGAATTCCTTGGCCAGGGCAGCCTCTGTTGCATTGGTTTCTCCTGCAACCAATGGCGCATTTGTCCAGATGGCAAAAAAGTTTTGTGGACGTTGGGCCATTGTGTTGATTATGTTCCTCCAAATCCATTTGTAGTTATAAATAGTTTTGCGGGTCGGTATCAGGGTATCAGAGGCTTGTCCTATTCCCGTAATTTCAGAAGAAGGGAAACAGGATTTGATAACCAGTATTTTATTGTTGTTCATTAAACTGGTAATGCTGGGGACAGATCCATCGCCCCGGAATATTCGGTTCCAATATTCCCATTCATTGTTGCCTCCTGAGGGCCACCATGACTCTCCCATACTCACTGCATCATCACCACTGTATCCGTGGGTTGAATTATAAATTTCTATTTGCTGAGTAATGCTGGTGGATGAACCATTAGGTCCCCAGATGTCCAGGCCGGTAGAATGATGCAAAAATCTGCCACTTCTGAACTTTTCCTGAGCAGACGCAAAAAAAGGAAGGAGAATAATTAGAAAGAAGAGTATTTTTTTTCTCATGGGTTACGGTTTATACAGACAACCCACTGGTGTTAGCCAGTGTCAGGTTCAAATATTAATGTAAGAGAAATCCCGAAAATTAAAGTTAATAATTGAAACACCCATAGAACTGAAAGTGTTCACAAATAATGTTAATTACTTTAGAATTAACATCTTGTTAACGTACTAATTTGCAAACCAGTTGAGCAGGATGTTAAATCCTGAGGGGGTAAGAAATGATTCAGGGTGAAACTGAACACCACATACGTCGTATTTTTGATGACGGATCGCCATAGGAACTCCTCTTTCGTCAAAAGCCGTTATTTTCAGCTCATCCGGAAGTTTGTTTTTATCCACAGCCCAGCTATGATATAACCCGGCATCAAAACCATTTTCAAGTCCAGAGAATAACCTATCGGTTGGGGAAGTTGGTTGAACGCGGACGGTTTCTCCATGAAGGATATGATCAGGTTGATAGAGCTCTCCTCCATATACTTCCGCTATGGCTTGCATGCCCAAACAAATGCCTAATATTTTTTTTGATTTTCCCAGTTCTTGAATTATTTCGCAAATTGCACCGGCATCTTTCGGCACTCCAGGCCCCGGCGATATAATAATATCATCCCATTGGGATGCACTTTTTATGGAAACAATATCATTTTTTTTAATGTCTAAAGATACTTTAGTGCCCCTGAGTGCTATCTTGCCAATCAATTGTATGAGATTGTATGTAAATGAATCATAATTGTCGATAAGCAGCAATTTCATAATTCAAAGCTGAATTAAATAGCAAGTTACATTAATATCCTTAAAGAAGAATTAATTGCAAAGCTAACACAAATGTTTGTTATTCCTATCTCAGGATTTAGTAGTTTAGCCCCAAAATAGGATCATGTTTACCTGGCAGCAAGCATATGAAAAAATCAATTTTTGGAGCATAAATAATATACCTTTTCTGGTTATTATTGATTTTGAAGGGAGATTCCCAGTTTTGCTGCCACTTTCGGAGGCTGCAAAAAACGGAATATTTTATGATTTCCGAGGGGTTACCAATGCTTATGCACCACCCGTTCTCTTGCCTGAAAATATAATTTTTGAAAAAACACCCGTTGATTTTAGCACTTATTGTAGTGGGTGGAATAAGGTAATGAAAGGAATCAGACAGGGGGAGTCTTATCTGCTTAACCTCACTTTTCCCACTCAAATCAATACCAATTTAACGCTGAAGCAAATCTTCAGCAACAGCACAGCCCCATATAGATTGCTATTTAAGGACAGGTTTACTTTTTTTTCTCCCGAACCCTTTATACGGGTGACTGAATTTGGAGAAATTTCTACTTATCCAATGAAGGGAACCATCAGCGCAAATATTCCCAATGCGGATCAAATATTGTTGAACGATCCAAAGGAACTGGCCGAGCACAACACCATAGTTGACCTGATGCGCAATGATCTCGGCATGCATTGTCGTTGCGTGGAGGTTAAAAAATTCCGGTATTTGGATAGAATTACTACCCGCAATGGTGATATATTTCAAACCAGCTCTGAAATAGTTGGTACATCATGCTCCTTAACGGCAGGCATACTGGGTGATATAATTTATAATAGCTTGCCTGCCGGAAGCATCAGTGGGGCGCCAAAAATAAGCACGCTTAAGCTGATCAGCGAAGCGGAGATTGCGCCTCGGGGATACTACACCGGTATTTGTGGGATATATGATGGATGCAATTTTGATTCGGCAGTCATGATACGTTTTATTGAAAAAAAGAGAGGTAAATTCATTTTCAGAAGTGGTGGAGGCATTACCATCAATAGTGATGTGGAAAAAGAATACCAGGAAATGATTGATAAAGTTTATGTTCCCTTTATTTGAAACCCTTTGTTTAAAAAATGGAGTGCCTCAAAACCTGGAATGGCACCAAAAGCGCATAAAACTTTCATCAAAGGCCGTTTTTGGCAAATCTGTTGTCTTTCAATTGACTGATGAAATTATCGTCCCACCCCTGTATGCATTGGGTCTTGTCCGTTGTAGGGTGGAATACAACCTTGATCATTCAAAATTATCATTTCACCCATATAAGCCTGTTGAAATAAATAGTCTGCGCCTGATTGATGCTGATAATATGGATTATCCCTATAAGTTTACCGATCGTCAGGCAATTGAGGAGGGCTTTGCATTGCGCCATGGTTGTGATGATGTGTTGTTCGTAAAAAATGGATTGATTACCGATACAAGCATTGCCAATGTGATATTGTGGAATGGCGTTCAATGGCTTACACCTGCTACTCCCTTGTTACCCGGAACCTGTCGTGCACGATTGCTTGCTCATGGAAGGATAATTGAGGCTGACATTAGGGCCGACGGTTTGCATCATTTTATCAAACTGAAAATGATCAATGCTTTACGGGATTTGGGGAGTGATGTTGGAATGAATATTGAAAAAATCGTGAGATAGCACATGGAAGAATCCCATCTGAAAATATTGCATCGAAAAACTTTTGTATTTATTGTTGAAGGTTATAATTTATGGAGTTTCAATGCTATTGTCGCATTTTTTTTGGCAGCAGGGTAAGTTCCTGAGGATCATTAAATGTTGCATAACATTCTGACCATTATTCATTCCACTGCCATTCTTTTGTAACTTGCAGCCTTAATCTCCTCTGTATGGCCATCACCTTTAAAAAGGATCGACAGTATTACAAATTCTGCGCTTATGGCTTTTTTAAGAACCTGCGTTTTTTTGAGCCTTTTCTATTGTTGTTCTTTCTTGATAAAGGATTGAGCTTTTTGGAAATAGGAACATTGTATGCCATTCAGGAAATTACCATCAATATTTTTGAAATTCCTACCGGAGTTATGGCCGATAGTTTTGGCCGTCGACGGAGCATGATTTCGGCTTTTGTTTTTTATATTCTTTCTTTTATTATTTTCTATTTTTCTTCAACCTACTGGATGTTTGTGGTAGCTATCCTTTTTTACGCCTATGGTGATGCTTTTCGCACTGGTACGCATAAAGCCATGATTTTTGAATACCTTAAAATCAACGGCTGGCAGGATCAGAAAGTTCATTACTATGGACATACGCGTTCCTGGTCGCAAACTGGGTCGGCCGTTTCAGCATTGCTTGCTGCACTCATTGTATTTATTACCCGTGATTATAAAATGGTTTTTCTATTCTCCATAGTTCCTTATCTTGCCGATCTGGTGCTGATGATCACCTATCCGAAAAGCCTTGATGGTAATCGGAAACATCTTCATAAGGGTGAAATCCTCCAAAATTTCAAAAGCACCATTAGTGATTTTATGTTTTCATTCCGCAATGTTGGTGTATTGCGCGCCATCCTCACGCAGGCGGTCTATACCGGATATTATAAAGCAGTTAAGGATTATCTTCAACCGGTAATAAAAACATTTGCCCTGAGCCTGCCGTTTTTTATTTATCTCGGTACCAAACAGCGCTCAGCTTTGATGATAGGGATTGTGTTCTTTTTTATTTATATCTCAACCGCATATATGGCACGTCATTCAGGGCGTTTCGCCGAGCGGTTTCCCAATCTGAGCCGTCCATTGAATGTAACCATGTTGGTCGGGTTGATTCTTGGTGGTATCAGCGGATGGTTTTTCTTTGAAAATTTTTATGCATTGGCGGTGGTTTGTTACAGCGGCATATACCTGATAGAAAATTTGCGGAAGCCTATTGGAATTTCCGTTGTTGCTGACCGGCTTGAAAAAGATGTGCTGGCAACTGCACTTTCCGCTGAATCGCAGGCCGAAACCCTGTTTGCCGCCATGATTGCACCGCTCATAGGCTTTGCTGCCGACCGCTGGGGTTTGGGATTTGCACTGATGAGCGTTTCAGGTTTACTTATTCTTTTGATGCCACTATACAGTGCTTCCGTTAAATCAAAGCAATAAAATAACCTCCCAGACAGGTGTCGGGTATAGACATTTCGTTATTTACACCCAATGAGAACCTTATTTTTCAACAAAACAGAAAGTCAGGTTTCATTTGATTATAACTGTTTAAAGCATGTCCGGGGAATTAACCCTGAAGGATATATTGCAGATGCATCCAAACGAGGTAACTTCGCCATCCTTAACATGGGCTTTGATGTCTTTAATATACACAGAATCAATGTTTTTGATGGTTTTTGAAACTTCTTTTACAGCGTTTCTTACAGCATCATCAATGCTTTTCTCCGATGAGGCAATTACCTCAATTACTTTTACAATTGCCATGATAAATGGTTTAAATGGTTATAAAATTGTTTTAAGAATCCTTGGATTCTATATAATATTAAGCAATCGGATAGAATTTTGTTCATTTATTTCTACCAACAGTATCATTGCCAATTGCTCAATGCTTTCTGTCAATTGACTTTGTTCACTGTCTTTTGCAGATTGACTGATACGATTGCCTGATGCCTTGTTCTAAAAAACGAGACCACTTGCCATTAAATTTACTAATTTTGACCCCAAAGCATCACGGAAACTCATATTATTTAACTTTATAATCTACAAAATCATGAAAAAAGTTGTGCATACCGAAAGTGCTCCTAAGGCAGTAGGTCCTTATAGTCAGGCTATTGAGGCCAAAGGAACCTTGTACATTTCGGGTCAGATTCCCATTGACCCTGCAACCGGAAAATTTGTTGAAGGTGGCATCAAAGAGCAAACCGAACAGGTAATGAAAAATATTGGTGCTATTCTAAAGGCAGCCGGATACGAATACAGTGATGTGGTTAAATCAACTTGTCTACTTTCGGATATGGATAATTTTGTGCCCATGAACGAAGTTTACGGCAAGTATTACACCGAAAATCCACCTGCACGCGCTGCATTTGGGGTGGTTAAACTTCCTTTGGGCGCCCTGGTTGAAATTGAAACCATTGCTGTTAAATAGCCTGCTATTTTTTCTGAATCGCCCTCCGTTCTCACAATCCCGGAGGGCTGTTTTTTAAAACCCTAACCTTATGTTAAAAAAAATCTCCCTCGTTTTATTTGTCGTACTGCTCAGTATGCGCCTTACGCTGGCCGGCGAAGGCATGTGGCTGCCAATGTTGTTGGAGCAACTGAATGAACCCGAAATGAAAAGTATGGGCATGCGCATCAGCGCTGAAGATATTTACAGCATTAATAAGTCGAGTCTGAAAGATGCAATATTACTTTTTGGGCGAGGTTGTACTGCTGAAATTATTTCTGACGAAGGCCTTATACTTACCAATCACCACTGTGGCTATGGCCAGATTCAATCACACAGTTCGCTGGAGCACGATTACCTTACCGATGGTTTTTGGGCGATGAACCGGAGTGAAGAATTGCCAAATCCCGGGTTGAGTGTTACCCTGCTTATTCGAATGGAGGATGTTACAGCCCGCGCTCTTGAGGGTGTTGATGCTACTATGTCCGAGGCTCAGCGGGAGGCGGTAATCAAAAAGAATGTTTCATCCATAGAGAAAATGGCCATTGAAGGGACACGTTATAGTGCCCGGGTGCGTCCTTTTTATTACGGAAACGAATATTATCTGTTTATCACGGAAACCTATAATGATGTGCGATTGGTCGGTGCACCTCCCTCAAATATTGGTAAATTTGGTGGCGATACCGATAACTGGATGTGGCCGAGACACACCGGAGATTTCTCTCTTTTCCGTATCTATGTGGACAAAAACAATGAGCCTGCCGATTATTCCATTGATAATGTTCCTTATAAACCCAAAAGCCATTTGCCCATTTCACTGAAAGGTGCTGAAAAAGGCGATTTCACGTTTGTATTTGGCTATCCTGGAACTACGCAGGAATACCTGCCTTCGTTTGCTATTGAAATGATCACGCAAAAGGAGAATCCTCCGGCCATTCGCCTTCGCGGAAAGCGACTCGAAATTTTTGACACTTATCAGAATCAGAGCGATCTGGTACGCATTCAATATGCCAGTAAGCACGCCGGGGTGGCCAATTACTGGAAAAAGATGATTGGTGAAAACCGGGGAATTGCTAAATTGGATGCTATTCACAAGAAAGAGGAACTGGAGCGTCGTTTTATAGATTGGGCTGCAGCTGATGCACACCGTGATGCTAGCTATGGTGGAATTATTCCTGCATTCAATTTGCTTTATAAGCAAATCAGCGATTTAGAGGTTGATCAGACATATCTTGTCGAAGCCGGGCTGGGTATAGAAGCTGTGAGATTTGCCGATTCATTCAGACAACTTGCCCGGCTCAGTCGTGACAATTCCACTGCCGAAGCCGATATTGAAAAAGCCGTGAATCAATTGAAGAATGTTTCCGCTGGTTTTTTTAAAAATTATTACCAACCCATAGATCATCAGGTTTTTATAGCACTTATGAAAGATTGGTTCGAGCATAGTGACGATACCCGTATTCCGGAAGGCCTGACAAGGGAATTGCTTTCGCATGGCAACGACTTTGAGGCATGGGCTGATGCACTTTTTGATAAGAGTATCTTTACTGATGAAGGCCGCATTACCAGTTTCCTGGATAAATACAAGGTAAAAAGAGCTGGTAAAATTGAGTCTGATCCTATGTTTGCACTTTCTCAAATCATATTTCAGCATTACTTCGGTTATTTGCAACCTTCTATTAGCAGATTGCAGTTAACCAGAGACAGTTTGCAGCGGGTATACATGCTTGGCCTAATGGAGTTTCAGCCTGAAAATCGTTTTTATCCCGACGCGAACTCTACATTGCGGGTAGGGTATGGCGTTGTGGATGATTATGCGCCTCGCGATGCGGTTGAATATAATTATTTCACTACGCTTGAGGGCATCATGGAAAAAGAAGATCCGGCCATTTATGATTATGTTGTGGAGTCTAAACTGAAACAACTTTATCTGACTAAAGATTATGGTCGCTATGCTGCACCCGATGGAACCATGAGGGTTGGATTTATTGCCAGTAATCACACTACAGGTGGTAATTCGGGCAGTCCGGTTTTAAATGCTGATGGTCAGTTGATTGGTGTTAATTTCGACCGAAACTGGGAAGGTACCATGAGCGATCTAATGTACGATCCGGATCAATGTCGGAACATCAGTCTCGATATCCGGTATTGCCTGTTTGTAATTGATAAATTTGCGGGTGCCGGACATTTGGTAAAGGAGATGACCCTGGTAGAATAGATGTTGTTGCTTGTGCCACAACTTTAATAAATTCGGAATTTAAGTTTAACTGTATTGACCTGGCAGGTTTTTGATTAACCTGTCAGGTCTTTTTTAAAAGAGATTATTTCTTATTTATTTTTAAGTACATCAATTGCCAGTTTGCTGTTCATTTTTTTATACTGGTTTAAACCTTTCGGTTGGAAGAATACACCTGTTAAGATAAATCTTTTTTTAATCAGGGAATTGTATTAAAAAAAACCTGACGGATTTCAGGTGAATCATTGTCAGGTTTTTTTGTGTGCTTGTTAATGATTTGTTATTCTGTTTTCCTCCTTCTTCGGGCAACGTTTGATTTCAGGCCATAGCGCAATATTTTTGCGTTTAAGGTTGGCCGGGTGATTTCAAGGATTTTTGAAGCCTCAAGTTTGTTCCAGTTCAGTTTGTCAAGTACTTTTTTGATGTGCACTTTTTCAATTGCCGAAATTGGTACCAGGATGGATTCATCATTCGCCTGGTCAGAATGGTGTTGGTCATTCAATACAATGTGTTCTTTCTCAAGTACATCGCTCCGTGTCATGATCATGGCCTGCATAAGGGTGTTTTCAAGTTCCCGCACATTTCCTGGCCAGTTATGTTCCTTTAGCAGTTCAATGACTCCGTCGCCAATTTTAAGTACTTTTTTATTAAGCTTACGGTTAAGCTTTTGCATCAGGTGTTTTACCAATTCCTCTATATCATCTTTTCGTCTCCGCAATGGAGGCATAGCAATGGTAAATACTTTAAGTCGGTAGAACAGCTCCTCTCTGAATTTTCCAGCACTCACCAACTCCTCAAGGTCTTTATTGGTGGAGGCGATAATACGTGCTTTTAACGGTATGAGATCTGCTGCGCCTGGTTTCTCAAATTCCATTTCCTGAATCACTCTTAAAAGCCGGGTTTGCATAGCCTCACTCAGATCAGAAATGTTATCGAGGAAAATGCTGCCTTCACCGGCGATTTCAAGTTTTCCTCTTTTTGAGGTTAAAGCCTGTGGAAAGGCTCCGGCTTCATAGCCAAATAGTTCATTCTCAAAAATAGCTTCATTCAGAGCGGAACAATTTACCACCACTAAAGGTTGTTCGCGCGTAATGCCACTAAAGTGAATTAGTCTCACAATGAGTTCTTTGCCCGTTCCGGTATCTCCTGTAATAAGTACATTGACATTATTCATGGAAATACGTCCGATATTTTTGAAGATTTCACGCATTATCGGTGTTTTTCCCACCAATTGATTTTCTTCGATAGCCTTTCTTACCTCTGGGGAAATGGTTTCAATCAACGTTTGGCTCTGGCGTGATATTTCCAGCCCGTTTTTGATGATCTCAAGCACTTCCTGCATTTGAATGGGCTTTTCGATAAAATCATAGGCTCCCATTTGGATGGATTTTATCGTAAGTGCAACGTCCCCATGGGCCGTGAGCAGGATAACCGGTGTGCCTGGCTGGGTTTTCTTTAATTCATTCAGCACGTCCAGGCCGGAAAGCCCCGGCATTTGGTAATCTGTAATAACGATATCAGGTTTCTCTGTTGCAGCTTTTCTTAGGCCTGATTCTCCATCACTGGCAGTTATTACAGTAAAACCAGCCTTTGTAAGACTGTTCGATAATAATGTTCTGATTATGGAGTCATCATCTATGGCCAATATTTTACTCATTGCCTTTGGTTTTTAAGTACTTAAATCTTTGATGAAGCAAATATATAAGAAAAATATTCAGGTTGTGTAAAAGTTTTTAACTATTTGATGAAATTTTATTTTTTTTGACAATTTTTACCTTTGACATCACTCATTTGTCAAAATATCACTATATATAGTTTTTGATAATTATGTCCAATTATGAATAAATGCTTTATTCCGAGATTTATTTTACACAATGTGCTTCTGATTTTCCGCGTTTTGAGATTAATTATAAGGTAATTGTCATATATTTTGTGCTGTAGAGGTTAATGTTTGCGGGCGATTTTGATTATCTGACGAATAGAATTAAACATATTTATCTTTTACAGAGGTCTTTGTTTCAAATACAGTTGTTTTTGAGGTACACTCAATCCAGCTGTCTTGATATACAGAGGGATAGTGAGATAGTGGTGCCATTTCCCATGCCAAAACAATCACTTCTCCTCTTGTAGGTAATTAATTATCTCTCATTTTTTTACCTGGGAATTTGATTTGTCGTGTAATAAATACATCTCAGTCAATTAAACATTGCAGAAAAACATCTGTTTATGCTATTGCAGATATCTGTGGAACGGTTTTTGCTTTTATTGAATCTGAATAAATTGAATTATTTTTGCACAACCTTTTGACGAAAAATTTTTAAACCAACCCAAAAAATAAACTAAAACCGAAGAAAATGAAAAAATGGAATTTCTTATTTATGTCTTTGCTGATGTCAGCAGCTGTTATGGTATCTTCATGCGGAAGCGATGATGAAGAGGTTGATCCGGGCCCAAGTATCAACCTTAAAGGCGGTACTGGTTATACATCAGAGAATGATACCATCAGAGTTAATACAGCAATAACTGTTGGTGTTACCGGTCTGAAAAGTTCTGTTTCTGGTCAGAAACTTACCCGTTTTAAATTTTCAATTACTTCTAATAACATTGCAACTACTTTTGTTGACTCTACTATTTCCTCTGATTCCTTTACCTGGGAAACAGATCTTACTTTTACCGGTGTAGGTCAAGCCAGGTTGCTTTTTGAATTGTGGGACAAAGGCGGTATGAGTAATCAACAATCCTTCGATCTTGTTATTGAAGATCCGGGTACAGCCATCAATAAATTTGTAGATGTTGAGTTTGGATCGTGGAATGATGCCATTGGTAGCTTCTTCTCCTCTACTGAAGGAATTACTTATACCGTTGGTCAAACTTCCACTTCTCCATTAAATCAAGCTAAAATTGATTTTCTATTCTTTTATGGTGCAACAAATAAAAACACTATGGCTTCTCCTGATGATGCTGATGCAAACACCATCAATGACCTGAAGTTGAATTTGTGGACCAACAAGAACCAAACACGCTTCAACTCAACCAATATTACAACTGCACAGTTTGATGCCATTGGAACCACCTACCAGTTTCCAACATTCAATTTTAGTTCGCAAACTACCAAGGTGAACATGCTAGCAGTAGGCGATATCTTTCTTTTCAAAACACAAACCAACAAACTTGGTCTTGTTAAGATAAACTATTTGTCTACACCTAATAAAGGAGATAAATCAAGAGCAACGATTATCATTCAGAAATAGATTTAATATTGAATATTTTAAAAAAACCGTCTCATTTTTTGGGACGGTTTTTTTATTACATAAAATGCATAGTTTTTAGCTTGCGTCTCGCACATTGCCCTTCCTCTCAATTTTATTACCTTTGCACTCCACACCAAAAATGTGTGGTTTACCATACATGAACTCACCCAAAAAACGTATGCTTTTTCTTGTCAACCCGATATCTGGGGTGAATCAGGAAAAAAAAGCCAGCCTTTCTGCCCTGGCGGCCGAAGTATTGGATGCCAGCCTTTACGAATGGGAAGTCGTGGTTAGTGAAGCGCCCGAACAGCTTTATGAACTTAGTAAAGCTGCCGCTGATAAAAATACCGATGTGGTGGTGGCTGTGGGTGGCGATGGTACGATTAACCAGGTTGCAAAGGGAATTTTTGGTAGTAAAACCTTGCTGGGACTGATCCCTGCCGGTTCGGGTAATGGTTTGGCGCACTATCTGGGAATACCTGCAGATGTGGTAAAGAGCCTGGCCGTTATCAATAAAATGAATGTCCGCGATATTGATACAGTTGATATTAACGACCGGCTTTTTGTTTCAATAGCAGGCGTTGGTTTTGATGCACGGGTGGCGCAAAAATACGATCGTAATGGAAGCCGCGGTTTCCTTTCTTATTTTAAAATTGTAGCCCGTGAGTACACCAATTATCGTCCACGCAAATACCGCATGATGATTGATGGTACGCCGATAGTGCGGCAGGCATTGTTTGTGAGTTTTGCCAATACCAACCAGTTTGGCTACAACACCATTATTGCTCCGGATGCTAAAATTGACGATGGACTGGTAGATGTTTGTATTGTAAAAAAAGTGCCGATTGCCCTGGCGCCACAGGTAGCTGGATTGTTGTTGACTAAAAAACTTGGTTCTTCCGATTTTGTGGAAATCATCAAAGCGCGTGAAATTAGTCTCACACGAAACAAAAACCGGGTCGTAAACATCGACGGTGAGCCGTTAAAACTTGGTAAATCGTTGAATATTAAGGTTAATCCACTTTCACTCAAGGTGATTGTGCCTTAACAAAATTGAATATATGGCAACACAAAAATCAAAAAGCAATAGAAATGTCCAGGGCGTGGTTTATTCCACCAATCCTGATTATAAATATGCGCAACACCAGGAGGTTGAGCCTAAAACCCTTCCACCCCAGCAACAGGATTTGAGGATTATGCTCGATCGCAAACTGAAAGGTGGCAAAAAAGCAACGTTGGTTACCGGGTTTGTTGGTTCTTCTGCCGATTTGTCAGATATGGCCAAGCAACTGAAGAATCTGTGCGCGGCTGGCGGCTCGGTTACCGATGGAAATATTCTGGTGCAGGGTGAATTCCGGCAGAAAATAATGGACTTTCTGATAAAGAAAGGTTACAAAGTGAAGCTAGCAGGAGGTTGATTCCCCTGATAAAGTGAACTAAACGACATTGGCTGTCAGCCTGAGAGTTCAGGTCATCTGGCAGGTAAGGACCGGCCTATGGCGGGAACGTACAAAAACGAAAAATTATTTGTATCATTTACAATATTAAGAGACCGTTACTTGCATACTTCTATGGTTGAAAAAATACTTCAGTACCTCCGGCAAAATCCGTGGTTTTTTTACGCCTTTAGCGTTGCCATGCTGTTTCCTGCATTGGTCTGGCACCTGGGCTTCCTGGCCATCAATTTCCCCACCGATGAGCCTACCCGCGCCATTGTTGCCCTGGAAATGATCATTAGCAATAATTTCATCACTCCTACCATCAACGGGGAATTCTATTACAATAAGCCGCCCCTGTACAACTGGATAATCGCTGCATTTTATGGGCTAACGGGTAATTATTCCGAGTTTACCCTTCGGTTGCCCATGATTATCTCCCTTTTGCTTTTTGGGTTGAGCATTTTTCAGTTTGTGCGCCGTGAATTGGGTAATAAACAAGGTTTTATTGTGGCCATGCTCTTTATTACCTCGGGTCGGATTTTGTTTTGGGATTCCTTTTTGGGACTGATCGACATTACCTTTTCATGGTTGGTATACAGCGCGTTTATGCTTATTTACTATTTCCATAAACGAAAGCGATACCTCGCTTTGTTCCTGGTTTCATATCTTCTCACCGCCATTACTTTTATGATGAAGGGCTTGCCATCGCTGGTTTTTCAGGGCATTACCCTGCTGGCATTTTTTAGCTATAACCGCGAGTTCAAAAAACTGTTCAACTGGCGTCATTTTGCCGGTATCGGCCTTTTTCTGCTGATTGTAGGGTCCTATTACCTTTTCTATTTCAGATACAATTCGCTTGACAATGTGTTTGTTACCCTTTTCAGTGAATCGGAAAAGCGCACCATCATTAATTATGGTTGGCAAAGGTTTATAACTCACCTGTTTACCTTCCCCATCGAAATGTTCTACCATTTCTTTCCCTGGTCGGTGCTGTGGATTTTCTTTTTCCGTCGCGATTTCAGGAAAACATTGCACGATCACCCGTTTCTGCGCTTCAACTTCATCGTTTTCATCTTTAATATCATCATTTACTGGACTTCTCCAGAGTCCTATCCCCGTTATATTTTTATGCTCTTCCCGCCATTATTTACCATTTTGGTCTATATGTTTTTTGTGGACAAGGAAAAAAATGGGAAATACAGCAGGGTTGTTGAATATTTCCTGCTTGGTGTAATAATTCTTGGGGCAGTGGCAGCCATTCCGATGCCAATACTCAAGCAAACCGGATTTGTGGATCATGCCTGGTTAAAGGCTGCTGTTTTGCTGGTTGTAATGGCTATACTTGGATGGCTTTATTTCCGTTTGCAAGAACAACGTCTGATTATTTTCGCTGCGGCTATGCTGATGTTGCGGGTGGGATTTGACTGGTTCATCATTCCACCACGGTACGATGATTTTCAGGTGCATAAGGTGGGCGCACTCAAAGCCGCTGAAGTTACCGGTGAAACACCACTTCATATTTTCAAGGATTCTGAAACCGAGCATGCCACCTCATTTTACATCACCCTTGGGAAAATGCAATTGCTTAAGCATCAATACGAAGGATTCAATGTCTCAGATTTTTATTACCTTGATCCACGTTTATTGCCCGACACCGCTTACCAGACGGTGCATGATTTTAACCTTTACCGCCACGATCAACCTTTGAAGATTGTGAAACTTAAAGAGGCTACAGTTCGCGGCCTCAATAAAAACCAAAGCTTATGATTTTAATTCAGATTGGAACATTTTTAAAAGATTGGATGACCCGAAATGGATTTTCGGTTCAGGTTGCTGAAAATGTGCGCGATATTACCGATTTTATCCTCGCATTTATACTGATAATAGTGGTGTATTATGTACTTAAATATGTCGTGTTGGGCATCATACGCAAAATTGTGCGGCGATCAAATACCACCTGGGACGACGCGCTTTATCAGAATAAGGTATTTAGCAAGGCATTGCTGCTGGTACCGGGCATTTTGCTTATGGCAGTAGCGCCCTTTACACTCACAGAATTTCCGCTTGGGTTGGAGCGTATCCTTCTTTTTACGCAGATTTATTTGGTAGCGGTCATAATTTCGCTATTAAATGCTTTCCTTAATTCCATTTATGATATTTACCAGGGTTTTGAAGTGTCTAAATCCAAGCCAATAAAAGGCTATCTGCAAGTTTTTAAAATTATCCTATTTGTTATTGGGGCTATTTTCGTTATATCTATGCTTATTGGTCGTTCTCCACTTTACTTATTGGGTGGTTTGGGTGCTTTTTCAGCCGTTTTGTTGTTGATCTTCAAAGATCCTATTCTTGGCTTGGTTGGCGGAATTCAGATTTCGGCCAATGACATGGTGCGCCCCGGCGACTGGATTGTGATGAACAAATCGGGTGCCGATGGTGTGGTTACCGATATTTCGCTGACCACGGTCAAGGTTCAGAATTGGGACAAGACCATCACTACCATCCCCACTTATTCATTGGTGTCAGAAAGTTTTGTGAACTGGCGCGGCATGGAAGAGTCTGGTGGGCGGCGCATTAAACGTTCTATCAATATTGACATGAACAGCGTGAAATTTGCTTCGCCGGAGCAGTTGCGGAAACTGAAAAAGATAAAATTGGTGCGTAATTATCTGGACAAGACAGAAAAAGAACTGAAGGCATACAATGAAAAAAATAATATAGATGACGAGGTTTTGGTGAATGGCCGTCGGCAAACCAATCTCGGCATTTTCCGCGCCTATGTAGCTGAATACCTTAAAAACAACCCAAACATCAACCAGGATATGACCTTCCTGGTGAGGCAGTTACAGCCTGGGGAAAGTGGTATCCCTATCGAAATTTATGTTTTCAGTAAAGTACAGGAATGGGGAAAATATGAGGATATTCAGTCGGATATTTTTGACCATTTACTGGCCACTATCCCTGAATTTGAGCTTCAGGTATTTCAGAATCCTTCAGGTGCTGATTTCAGGAAATTGGGCGAACGACTTGATTCAGAGTAGTTCTCGCTGACTTTTTTCTCAACCATTCATAGATGGTGGTGTTCAGCAGCAGCATGAATAAACCATACACCGCATCTTCAACCGGGATGGTGCCCATACGGATGCCAAGATTCTTCGTATCGTCATACCAAACCACCGGTTCAGGGGTGAACATGCCGGTGAGTGCGCCATTTACAATAAAGAACGGGATGAGTGTAGCAAAATACATCATGTAAAACCGTCCCAGATAGCTTGATTTGAAAACAAAAAGGTGAAGTGAGAGAAAGATGGAGGTAGACAAAAAGGTGATGAACGTGTACCAGCGATCCGGGTTTATTGCAGCCACAATGAGCAGTAACAGAATTACCAATCCTGTAAAAGACCGTGCATATGGTGCAAGGTAATCTTTGCGGATGAGGTATTCAAACGCGTGGTAGGTAAACAGGCAGGCATAAGGAATGGCGATGAAAAACAACCATTCTTCCACAGGTAAATTAAACAGGTAAATACCCTGAAGGTGGTCGGGATTGAATCCCCACACACCAAGGGAAGTTTTGACCACATCCCATGGAATAAAAATCAGCATGGTGCCAAGCATTGCCGGGAAAAGGTATTTCCAGTTGCGATAAAACCTTAAGCGTTTATCGAAGGTTATCAGCAAGGGAACCGAAATTGCCAGCAGGTTAATCCAGAAGTAATAAGACATGAATTAGCCCTCCTGTACTTTTTTGGCGCGCTTTTTTGAGAATTCTTCCAGGTAATATTTTGCCGGGGCTATCAAAAATCCGTAATTATAGTGTGCGTGTGGATTGTGGTGTTCAAGATGCGCTTTTACGGTAGCCCTTAGGTAGCGGTTTGAGAAGTTTTTCAATATGGGAATCCGCTGGTGCACATACACATCGTGAAACATTACATAGGCAAATCCGTAAAGAAATATTCCTATACCAATGCTCAGCAGGTAGCTGTTGGGGTTCATAACGCCAAAATAAATGAGAAGAATGCTGGGTATGGCGAAGATGATGGCAAACACATCATTCCATTCTAATTTGCGGCCATCACGGATGTGGTGGTCTTTGTGCAGTATCCACAAAAAACCGTGCATCACATATTTATGGGTAAACCAGGCCATAAATTCCATAAAAAGAAAGGCTCCCAGAACCAAAAGGATGTTGATTATTAGCTCCATTTTATATTGTCTTAAAAGTTAGTGATTTAACACAAAGGTTTTGAAATTGTTGGTTATTTAACAATTATTTATTGCGTGGCTTTAATGGATGTTGCTGAAAATATTCATTCACCCGGTCAAAGGCAATCCTGAACCAGATGGTGAAATTTTCGGGGCTGTCTTTGATCTCTTTGGTCAGCGTTTTCATGTCAGTATAGTGATAATCGGCCACTTCTTCGGGGTTGATTACCGGTAACTTATCTGAAAAGCCTATGAATACATGGTCTACTTCATGCTCTGTGAGTTCATTGGTAAACTTTGCCTTGTAAATAAAACTGAAGACTTCCTCAAACTCACAATCGAAGCCCATTTCTTCTATCATTCTGCGGTGGGCAGCATCAGTAGTGGATTCACCGGGGCGGGGATGGCTGCAACAGGTATTGGTCCATAATCCTGGTGAATGGTATTTGCCGAAGGCACGCTGCTGTAAAAGCAATTCGCCTGCTGAATTGAAAATAAATACCGAAAATGCGCGGTGAAGTTTAGCCTCAACATGAGCCTGCATTTTTTCCATTTCGCCAATTTGGTGGTCATTTTCATCAACTAAAATCACAAATTCTTTCATTTCAATGCTCATTAAATCATTTTTCAACACTGTTTAAAGTCGATTTTTCGCTATTGGAAAGCTGGCCTGAAACAATCATAAACCTGGCAATATGCTTTGACATCATAGCATTTCCGTCAGTCCGGGCATAAGCGGCAAAATGCTTAAGTATTATCCTCTTATCCTCTTCCAGGTTGTCATTGTAGCCTAAGAATGAGGGGGCTTTGGTTTGTGTTGCAAAACGCAAAAACCGAATTTCCACCTGTGCAGGTTGCTGTTTAACCGATTCATCCAGTAAATCTTTCCCTTTGCGAAAATACTTTAATTTATCCATTGGATTGCTTAAACATGCCGGTGCTGCCGCAGATGAAGCCCCATAGTAGGCTTTCAGCAGTGCATCTGAAGGTTGTTTTTTTTCAAACATTTTACTCAGTTCCAATGCTTTACATTCGTCTGTAGCAATGGACAAATAATTACTTCTTGCTTGTGAAAGTGTAACCTGCGCTTCAACCGTTTGAAAGCTTGAAAACAGCAGTAGTAAGAAAAGAAATGGAATTCTCATAAAATGATCATTTTTTACCTGATTACAGCAGGTTGAACTGATGCTTCAGATAAGAGGTAAACAATAATTTATATTTTGTCCGGTTGGGTATGCGGATGCGTTCCTTCATAATCTGGGCGGAGTGGGTTCGTTTGATTTTCAGGAAGAGCTTATAGAAATATACATATGCCATATACACACCAAAGCGCGCTCCTTTGGGTAGTTTGCGAATACCTTCGAGTCCGTCGGCAAAATCGATTGCAATGTCATCTTCAATTTTCTTTTTTACATCCTCCGTAAAACGCGAAAGATCAACGCCTGGGAAATAGGTACGGCCCAAATCTTTGTAGTCGGCCTTAAGGTCGCGCAGGAAATTTATTTTTTGAAAAGCTGAACCAAGACGCATGGCAGAAGGTTTCAGTTGATGGTATTTTTCTTCATCACCTTCGCAGAAAACCCGCAGGCACATCAATCCGACCACTTCTGCCGAGCCAAGAATGTATTCTTCAAAAGCGGGCTGATCGTAATCAATTTCATGGAGATCCATCTCCATGCTGTGCAAAAATTTGTCAATAAGTTCTCGCTCAATTTTGTAGGTATTCACCGCCCATTAAAAGTTATTGAGAATAGGGTTCAGGCTGATTTCCTCCTCAATGGCCAGGTAGGTGTCGGCTTTGAAACGTTCGAGCAGTTTTGCTTTGTCGTATCCATGAAAAGAGTCCACAATTTCATCGGCAAACCGCACAAAACCATAGATGGCATAGATGGGATCGTGGAATTTTTTGCTAAAAAAACGTATGCCCAGCGAAAAGGAAGTGGAGTAAGTAACTGTGGCCAACTTGCTCGACTTTTTGGAGATCATATCAAACAGGTCTTTCATGATTCAGTTTTTGAAGTTAATGATTTCATTGGCAGCGATTTGTCCTGATATAATGGCTGGCGGCACACCTGGCCCCGGCACAGTAAGCTGTCCGGCATAGAATAGATTCTTGAGTTTTGGGCTTCGGATCTTGGGCTTCAGAAAGGCCGTTTGCATCAGGGTATTGGCCAGTCCATAAGCATTTCCTTTATACGCATGATAGTCTTTTTCGAAATCGCGATGGGCATAACTGCGTTCAAATATAAGGTGTTCGCGCAGCGACTGTCCTGTATATCTTTCCATGCGCATCAGCACAAGGTCGAGGTACTTTTTGCGGATTTCATCGGTGTCTTCGAGTCCGGGCGCAACGGGAATGAGGGCCATTACATTTTCAAATCCTTCCGGGGCCACTGTGTTGTCGGTGCGTGAGGTGCAGCTCAGGTAAACCGATGGATTTTCGGGCCAATGTGGATCTTTATAGATGGCATCGGCATGGCCTTCAAAATCCTCTTCGAACAACAAGGTATGATGATCGAGTTTTGGGATGCGTGTATCAAAGCCAAGGTAGAAAATCATGGAAGATGGTGACAAAACCCTTGAATCCCAGTATTTTTCTTCGTATTTGCGATGAGCTTTGTCCAGCAAATCCTGCTCAACGTGATGATAATCGGCTGAGGCCACTACGAAATCGGCTTCCCAACGCTTTTCTCTGGCTATAAGGGCTTTTACCCGGCCATTACTTATTTCAAAGCCTGTAACTTCAGCATCAAACACGAACTTTGCGCCCTGTTCGCGGGCAAGTTGTTCCATACCCTCTACTACTGAATACATTCCATTCTCCGGATACCAGGTGCCCTGGACCATATCGCTATAATTCATGAGGCTGTATAGTGCCGGGGTTGTTTTGGCGGTGCCACCCAGGAATAATACCGGGAATTCCAACATACGGTTGATTTTTTCGCTTTTGAAAAATTTGCGGGTGTATTCACCGAACGAGCTGAGCATATTCAGCTTAATCCCTGCAGCCGCTATTTTCCAGTGAAAGTACTCTGCGATTGAATGGCTGGGTTTGCGCACAAATTCGCCAATACCCACACGGTATTTGTATTCAGATTCATGAAGAAACTGTTTCAAACCGACCGAACTGCCCGGTTCAATGGATTCATATAACTTATGAATTTCATCCAGTTCTGTTGGCAGCACCACTTCATCTCCCGGTCCGAAATATATTTTATAAGATGGGCTGATGCGTTTTAATTGGTAGTAATCAGAGACTTTTTTGCCAAAATAGGAGAAATAATCTTCAAAAATATCGGGCATCCAATACCAGCTTGGGCCCATATCAAAAGTAAAGCCTTCGGATTCAAACTTGCGCGCACGACCACCGGCCATGCTGTTTTTCTCTAAAACCGTAACATCAAACCCTTTATTGGCCAAGGTTGCAGCAGCGGATAAGCCGGAAAATCCAGCGCCAATTACGATTACTTTTTTTGAACTCATGTCGATTATATACTTATTACTATGATTCTTGACTTTGACTTATTCTAATAAACCGGGAAGGCTTTGAATTGTTTAAATAATTATATTAAAAGTTAAACAAATGGATTCTCCAGCCCTGACAGGGTTTTGGGAATATGTCTGAAATATCGCAAATAGCCCAAACCCTGTCAGGGTTTGGGAATGTCGCCTGAAATATTGGGATTTGCCTCAACCCTGTCAGGGTTGGGGTATAATATTTGAAACGTCGGAAATAGCCTCAACCCTGTCAGGGTTGAACAATAAACTTCCTGTTTGCCACGCTTACGCCATTGCGAATAATGGCAATATACAATCCCGGGCTGAGTGATTTTAGATTGAAAGTCTGCTCGTTTTGTCCGGGCTGTACTTTCCATGTGTTGCTTGTAATAATCTCACCCCGCGCTCCGGAAATCTGCACCTCAACTTCTTTTACTGTATTGCTCGTATAGTTCAATATTATAAAACCATTGGTGGGATTTGGATAAATGTCCATTGTCGTTTCAGGTTTTTGTACCTGCGTAATGGCTACGGTCAAATCACAATCATTGCCTTCAGGGAAAACCGCTACACCGTTTTCAGCGTAACATTCAAATCCCGTCCCGTTATCGAGCATCATATACATTGGCTCGATGATTCCGTATTCATGTCCAATGCCTTCGATATACCAATTGGACAACAACCCGCTATTTTCCGGATCATAAATGTTAAACCGTTTTAATGACTTTCCATTTACAATTACGGTATCAATGGAAGAAACAATGGCGGTATTTTCACTGATAAGTGTTTGGGGCAGATGGTCGCCAGCCTGCAGGGAAAAATCATAAAGCAAAAATTCCTCATTATCGAATAACATATAAGTTCGGGTGTCATCCGATCGGATAAGTGCATAGTTTGGGTTCGAAAAATTAGATGTAGAAGTGTGCCCCTGATAGCTGTAGATGCTTATGCCGGAGATGGATAGTCTGGTGTAAACCAGGTTGTTAATTGTGGTGTCGCCTGCCACAAATACACGTCCTTCGTGGGTCCATGTACCTCCACCGGTGCCATCCTACGCACTATGCCAGATTCTCCAGGCTGAGGTGCTGTCCATGGGAATGGTGTAATTTACCTGTGCAAAACAGATGCTGGTTATCACCAGGCTTGCGAAAAGCAGTGCTGTCTTTTTCATGGTATGAAAGTTTTTATTGTCAATAAAAACAATAACATATTTTTTTGCCAAATAAAATTAAAGAAATTATCAGGCGATGACATCAACCCTGACAGGGTTGGGGTGATTGCCTGATTTTTTTGGGTTTCCCCTCAACCCTGTCAGGGTTGGGTTGAAATACTTATTTAGTCAGGATAAGCTTTAAATTTTGCTTTCCCCTGGTAAACTGAACTTCCATCAGGTAAATTCCTTCGGGAAATGCCGGAAGCACTAAGGCAATCTCATGATGACCGGCACTGAAGCGGTTTTGATCTTTTTGCCAGACAAGCATACCTTGTGCATTATAAAGTTTTAGTCCAACTGTGGAGCTTTCAGTGAGGTTAACACTCAGGCGGACATTCTGGCTGGCTGGATTTGGGCTTATGGTTACCTTGGGAATCACTAAATCCTGTTTATTCGTCTCAACCGGTGAATTTAAACCACCTGAATAGCAAACAATTTTGCCATTCCGGCCTCCGGCAATCATTTCCCAGGAGTAATCCCCGGTAATGTCAGGAAGTACAGTGAGGGCGTCAATGGCCTGACCAAATGGTGTGGAAAACAGTTCTAAGCCGTTGCTGCCATCGTAAAACCCGGCATAATTACTTTGATAAAGTGTTCCGGTTGCCAGATCGTCCAGTCCGTCGCCAGAAATGTCAGGAATCCGTTCCACGTTCCAGACTTTGTCCGGAAGTGATTGGATGTAAAGTTGATCGCAGGTGACCCCATCATAAACGGTGAGGAAAGTGCCACTATAGGCAATGGCGACATCAGTAAATCCATCGTTATTCAAATCCCCCATTGGTATAAGGCGGAGTATGATATTGTTTCCGGCACTGCCTTGTGCAAGAATGTTCCCGGTTACCGCATCAAGCAGGTAAAGGTGGCCATCAAAACTGCCTGCCATCACATCTTTAACTCCATCACTGTTAATGTCATCAACTTGAGCGAGTGCCCAAACTGAAGTTCCGGAAGTCGGAAAGGTCCAAAAAGTACTGCCATTGCTGCCATTAATGGCTTTTACAAAGCCCTGGGTTTCACCTGGATCGGAGCACCCTGCCAACGCATCGGGAATACCATCGGCATTGATATCCGCGATGGATTTTACCGCAAAGCCTGCACCTCCGAGAAAGGCTTCCCAGATAACGTTTCCATTCAAACCATCAAGGCAATATGCACGCCGAGGTCCATTGTTGTCCTGGTTGTTTCCAGAAGCAGCGAGTACATCATGCATGCCATCTCCATTATAATCTGCGGAAGCATCTACCTGGTAAACCCATCCGCCACCGCCATAATTTGCTGTACTGTGCTTCCATATCTGCTCGCCAGTGTTGCCGCTCAGGGCGACAATGGACCGATCTCCCCAGGCGGTGCCCACAATGATGTCTTCGTAGCCGTCCTGATTGATGTCGGTAATGGTGGAGAGTGCATCCTGCTGATAGACGGAGCCGGAATATATCTCATGTTCCCATAACTGTTGTGAAGTTCCGGAAGCGTTACCATTCAGTAACCGGACGAGGTTGTCTTCGGAGCAAACCACCACATCGGCTTTGCCATCGCCGGTAATATCTTTAATTCTGTGCATGGCTTTGGGGCTCACGTCGCTGGCCGGAGGAATCTGGTAAGTCCACAATTGAGCACCTGTTTCAAATGTCCCGGTAAGTGCATTACCTGTGAGAGAAATGTTTGCTGGTGTAACACTTCCATTATTTTCAATGCTGAGCACACCAATGTGTTCACCGCCAGAAGAAGGGAAGAACCACACAAGAAGGTTTATAGTAGCAAGTGGGGGTAGATTGACCGGCATTCCATCATTTAATTCAAAATAGAACGCATTATCGACAATCGTCATGGATTCAATTGATAAATTTTCATTTCCATAGTTCTGAAATTGAACTACCTGCACTTTGCTGGCACCTGTCCGGATTTCGCCATAATTTACTGTTGAATGATCTACTGTCAGGTACGGGCCATTTGCCAGGCCATGCCCGCTAAGTTGTAATAATACCAGTGGATGAAGTGGATCATTAGAAATTATTTGCGCTGTCCCTTCAAAAAAACCATGCTCCATTGGGGCAAATATGAGATTTACTGTGGTATTATCTCCCGGCGCTAGGGTTAACGGGAAAGAAGCATCTGTAATCACTGGCAGGTTGGCACTGATACTTATATCTTCAATAGTCAGGTTTGCTGTTCCGGTGTTGTTGATCTGCACCATCCAGATATCAGACTCACTAATGGTGGTGTTGTTGAATTGATGAGTTGTAACCGGTACATTAATCGCTGGTGTTCCTGCACCTGAAAGATCAATCTTGTACAAAGTACTTGTGCCGCCCAATGGTCCATCCACATACCATAAAAATGTGCCATCGAATACAATTCCGGACGGTTTTTGGTTTTCGCAGGCATGGCTTTCAATAAGATTGCCCACAGAAGTTGTTTTGTAAAGCATATTGGCGTTATAGTCAGCAAGCCAAAGATCATCCCCTTCTAAGCAAACATCCCACACCTGGTCGTTGGGCGGGGTAAATTGTGATACAACATTTCCATCAAAGTCAATTTCATAAACGGTTCCCGGCTCAGGATAATAGGTGGAAACCCAAAATCCATTGGATTTGGCAGCAATACCTGACATATAGGTGTCCTGTAAATCAATCTGGGAGAGGATTTGCCCGCTCATACTCAATTCCAGGGCATAAGCCGTGCTGCTGTTCTCACGGTCAAGTATCCACAGGCTGCCTTCGTGGCAGGTCATCCCATAACTATCGCCAATCTGAGGATTGTTAAACAAAAGACTAGCTGTTCCTGAGGATGGATTAAACATATAGATATTACTTCCATCCGCCCCGTATATACCAAAGTAAAGCATGGTTCCATCTGTTGCAAGTCCTGATGCTTTACCCGGGATGGGGTAGGAGGCAACTATGGTCCAGTCTGCCCTGGTGTCGGGGTGAAATAAGAAAAGCATTAAAAATGATAAGGTAAAAATCTGTTTCATGGCATTGGGGTTTTGTTCGCATTTGCAGATGAAAAAGCTGATGAGAATAACTCTGGGAGGTTCGGCTGAACTCTCTAACTTTGGTTTCAGACATTAAAAATCATTGTTGTCCGGTAAAAACCAATACAAAGAAATTGCATAATGCAACCTTATGATTATCAGCAACAATTGATTTATGTTTAGCTGTTTTTTAAAAGTAAGCCCCCTTTAAAACAGAGCCATTTG
>JAVEVB010000031.1:0-49785 GCA_034005265.1 Lentimicrobium sp. | reverse complement strand
GACACTTAGCAAATAGAACATAGAAAAATAAAATGCTTTTGTGTCGAATATAAATACAAAACAAAAACCGAACAATAACAAAGAAACAGAAAAATTTATCAGAAAGAAAAAACGTTGTTCCATAATTTTAAAAATTAAGAAGTACCATCTGGACAAATTGATTTATCGCAGATTATGTGCGGCTGCAATTCGCAGTAAACATAATGATTAATTGCATAAACAAATTATTTTGAAAAAAATATTTTTTAGACTGAACCTTCTTTGATTTCAACTATTGAGTATGTATTTATGTATATATTTAACATTCGCTATTAACAGGCAATTTTGAGGTATTACCAGGCACATTAAAAAATTTGTACTCTTTTGCATCCGTTGTCAGGAAAGGGTATGTGATCTGAAAGCAGCGCTGACAGCAAAAATGCTGTTGAATGCAAAGTCAAGTGGAGCGTTTCTGTCAGTATTATCCTTCCACCATAATCTTTTATCAACTCCGAAATTGAACCGTGAAAGGTCTATTTTAATCCTATTTTGACTTTTTTTCGCAACGGACTTGATACGGACTTGATACGGAGTTGGTACGGACTTAACCCTGAGCCGGAATATAGCTATTGAAGAATTATTTAAAGGGCGATTAAAGGATGTTTTAATGGTGTTTTAAAACCGGATTTACCGCAAATCAGCAAATCCCATCATTTCTTTCCCAAAGATGTCCTAACAGGTTGCCTTCGACAAAGAGCTCAGGCACCGGAAACCCTGTTAGGACATCTGCTCTCACAAATCTTCAAACCCTTAATCTGCCTGAGGCTGGGGAACGACGATTCGGGTTCAAATCCTTTGCCCTCAATCTCGAAATCCGAAATCTCAAATCTGAAATAGATTTTACGTTTCTCTGCGCCCCTGCCAGCCGGCAGGCGGGTATGCGTCTCCGCGTGATTCTTTAGTTTGAAATTGCAATCCGAAATCTGCAATCTGAAATCAGAAATCGTTTCACCCATACTGCAACTCACTCAGGCTCCGGTATAAGCCTTCCTCTGATTTCAGGAGTTCTTCATGGGTTCCTTTTTCAACGATTCGTCCATGATCGAGTACGAGAATAAGATCAGCTTGGCGGATGGTGGAGAGGCGGTGGGCAATTACGATGGAAGTTCGCCCTTTCATCAACTTTTCAAGTGCATCCTGCACCAGGCGTTCGCTTTCTGAATCCAGGGAAGACGTAGCTTCATCAAGAATAAGGATTTTAGGATTTTTCAGCACCGCTCTGGCAATGGCCACCCGTTGGCGCTGACCACCCGAGAGTTGTGTGCCGCGCTCACCCACCAGCGTATCCATGCCTTCCGGGAATTTTTGAATAAACTCCCATGCATTGGCTTTGCGGGCGGCAGCTTCTATTTGCTCTTCGGTAGCATTTGGTTTGCCGTAAGCTATATTATCGCGGATGCTTCCCCCGAAAAGGAAAATATCCTGTGGCACAATGGCCATTTGGCTGCGAAGTACTGAAAGGGAAATCTTCTGGTTGCAGGTTTCATTAAGCAAAATGCGCCCTGAGGTTGGCTCATACAACCGAAGTAACAATGAAACCAGCGTGGACTTTCCTGCACCACTTGGCCCTACCAGGGCAACCAGAGAATCGGGTTTAATGTCAATATTGATGTCGTTAAGCACCTGCTGATCTTTGCGGCCAGGATAACTGAACGACAGATGTTCGAAGCGGATACCTCCTTGCAACACCTCTTCAGGTTTCAGTTCCGGCAATGCTTCAACGGTTTCGGGAGTTTCGTTAAATATTTCAAGCAAATCCTCGGTGGCCCCGATAAACTTCTGCACCCTGGCAAAAACATCGGCCAAACCGCCAATGGTACCGCCAATAAAAACGGTATAAATCACAAAAGAGAACAATTCTCCGGTGGCGATTTCTCCTGCAGCAAGTAGATTGGCACCTTTCCAGATAACCGCAGTGATGGCGCCGAAAAGGCCAAGGATGATAAATGCCGAAAATGCTCCACGTAACCTACCATTACGGATGCCGGTGTCAGCAATATCAAGCGTTCGGGTCCGGTAACGCGACATCTCAAAGAACTCATTGGTAAAAGCCTTTACGCTTTGTATGCCTTGCAGGGTTTCTTCCACAATGGTGTTGCTGTCGGCCACCTGCGACTGTGCCAGTTTGCTCAGTTTGCGGATGTAACGCCCGAAAATGCCTGCCAATACCATGATGAGCGGCAATATCAACAGCATAAAGAGGGTAAGTTTCATGGAGGTAACCATCATCAGTGCCACACCGCCTACAATAATAATGATTTGCCTGATAAATTCGGCCAGGGTGGTGGTAAGGGCATCTTGTAACAGGGTAATGTCTGATGAAATACGGCTATTCAATTCTCCAACCCGGCGTTGCTGGAAGAATTTCATCGGCAGGCGCACCAAATGATTGAAAGTACTTTGGCGCAGGTCAGCCAGGGTTTTCTCGGCCACATTTACAAACAATACAATCCTGAAATACGAAAAAACCGATTGAGCAATCAGCACCACGATTAATATAAGGGCAATGCGGTTGATTTCCTGAGCGAGTTGTCCTTTATTTCCATAATCCACTAATTCGCCAAGCAGTTTCGGGAAAATGAGGCTGGCGCCACTGGACCCAAGCAAAAACAATAGTCCCAGTGCATATGTCCACCGATAAGGTTTGATGTAGTGATATAATTTGAACAGTTTTTTTAATCCGGGAAGGGTAATTTTCCGTTTCAGGGTTTCATCGGTCATCGGGTAGTAAATTCTTTTTTATACAATGCAGAACCTTTAACAGATGAGTGAAAGGAAAGTTAGACGCTCCATTAAGAATGTATTGAAATATGAGCGCTGTCATTCTCCCAAATATCTTACGCATGCACACTTAATTAAATAGAAGCGGAGCTACAATTAAGCAGCTCCGCTATCTCACTCACCAACCACACTATGTTTAATTAAACCAAATCAATCGTTAGTAATTATTATTTTGTGTAGCATTTGAATTGTTACGCATTTCAGATTGAGGAATCGGATAAACTTCGTGTTTACCTGCAACAAATCCCAAAGAACCTAAAGCTGCTGGAGCATCGCCCCAACGGATAAGGTCGAGGAAACGGAAACCTTCAAAACTAAGTTCCAGAATACGTTCGGTTTTAATCGCGGTCATAATATCGCCGGAAAAGTTTCCTAAGCCAGCACGTGTTCTGACCCTGTTTAGGTAGGTTGCTGCTTTGGTGTCGTTATCAGCCATATGATTGGCTTCGGCAGCCATGAGCAATACATCGGCAAAGCGGATTAAACGAAGGTTTGTTCCATAATTCAATTCAGCAACTGCGCCATTTTCGCCATTGGTTTCGTCCATACGTGTTCCGTATTTAACACGGATACAACCGTCCCAGCCCCATGATGATTCGTTGGTCCAGTCACCGCCTTGTGCCCTTAAATCTTCAAGTGAAAGTAAAGTTGCAGCTTTACGAACATTGTCGCCAGCGGCAACAAACTTGTCGTATAAGGCTTGTTTTGGGTAGTTGAATCCCCAGCCACCAATAAGGCCGGTAGTTCCTGCATTAAAATAATCGCCACGGGGACCGGTCAACTGCCAGGTAATGTTGTTTTCCATAGCACGGTTTCCTGCCCATTGGAAAGTTCCCCAATCGTAGCCCATTGTAGTAACATAGGATACTTCAAAGAGTGACTCAATACCAAATTCTGATTCTTTCAGGAAAAGGGTAGAATAATCGGTCTGAAGGTCATATTCCTCTGAGGTAATTACCGCTTCAAAAGCAGTAGCAGCTTCAGCATATTTTTTATCGTAAAGATAGGTTTTGCCAAGCAATGCCTGAGCGGCGCCTTTTGATGCCCTGAACTTGTCATTGGCTGCATATTCGCTCTTTTTTGGAAGATCAGGAATGGCTTCGTTGAGGTCAATCACAATCTGTGCATAAATGGCTGCAGCATCAGCAAAAGGTTGTCCATATTCGCTAGGAGCAGGCTCTTTTAAAATGATGGGTCCTTTGCCAAACATAGAAGCAATCTCGAAATAGTAATAACCACGCAGGAATTTTGCTTCTGCAACAATTTGTTTACGCAGCGGAGTGTCAGGAATTACGTTATTTATTACCAGGTTGGCACGATAAATTCCATAAAAATTGGACTGCCAAACATCAGTAATGGTAGCATTACTTGGGCCATAGGTGTATTTTCCGAGTTCCTGGAAAGGAGGTTGGTCACCAGCGTCTCCGCCACCAACATTCGATTCATCGGAAGGGAAGGTTTTTACCAAATGGGCACTGCTCCAGTCACGGGCATTCATCCATTGAAGGATGTCGTAAGTAGCCATGATGGCTTTGGTTGCATCCTCATCGGTTTTGTAGAACAGTTCAACCGACATTTTACCAATGGGATCTACTTCCAGGAAATCTTTCTGACATCCGGAGAAACCCGTTATCAGCGCCAGTAAGAGAAATATTTTACCTTTAGTTTTCATTTTTATATTTTTTAGTGTGAACACTTTGCTTTTTAATGATCGGATAAGCCCGTTGCTTAGAATGAACAGGATAAACCAAACAGGAGTTTGCGTGGTGTTGGATAGTATCCACGGTCAATGCCTTGTCCGTTATCGTTACCTGAACCAGCTGCAGGATCCATTCCCGGGTAATTAGTAAAAGTAAAGAAGTCATCCATTGAAACATAAAGTCTCAGGTTCTGAATCTTGTTTTCCATAATACTTTTGGGAAGGGTATAACCCAACTGGATTTGTCTGATCCTTACATATGAACCTTTGTAAACCATCAGGTCGCTGTTATAAATATAAGAGCTTGACTGATCGGCTCTTGGCCTTTCGTTGGTGCTTCCTTCGCCAGTCCATCTTTCATCAAAGAAAAATTGAGGGCGGTTTGAAGTAGAGCGGTCATAACGGTTCCATGCCAGAAGAACATCTTGTCCGTGAACACCTTGCAGGAAAATCCTCAAATCAAATCCTGAGTAAGCGAAGCTCATATTGGCTCCCCACATAAATTTTGGATGGGGGCTTCCAATTTTGGTCTGATCCTCGGTATTGATAAGGTTATCTCCATTGGTATTTACTACAATAGGATCACCTGGTACGGGGTCGTATCCGGCTAAACCACCATTGTCCGCTTTGTAAGCATCAATCTCAGCCTGGTTTTGGAAAATACCATCGGTTTGATAACCACGGAAGAACCAGATGGGTTCGTTCAGCTCAAGATAGGTAGCTGTCCATCCTGTGCCAATACTTGTTCCACCAACCCTGTCGAGAAGTGGGTTCAGGTAGGTAACTTCATTTTTCATGAAAGTAAAGTTGGTGCTCAGGTCATATTTGAATTTATTGTCATAATTCCTGTAGCCAAGCTCAATCTCAGCACCGGTATTCTTAACGTCACCAGCATTTACGAATGGAGCCTTGTTGCCAACTGATGGCGGAGGTGTACCTGGTACCAAAAGGTCGCGGGTAGTTTTGTTAAAATAATCAAACCCTAAGGTAAGTTTATTTCCTAACATATTAATGTCAAACCCTAAGTCAATCTGTTCACTGGTAGCCCATGTTAATTCGGGGTTTGCAAGCAGTTCAGGCTCAGCGCCGGTATAGAAACCACCGCCTGGCATTGGGTACTGAATACCTGAAGCAACAATCAGGGAACGGAACTGATCGGCGCCTAATCCTGAAAGGTTACCATTGGTTCCCCATGAAGCCCTGATTTTGAAGAAGTCGATCAATCCTGATTTCCAGAAATCTTCGTGTGAAACGATCCATCCGGCAGAAACTGACGGGAAGTTACCCCAACGTTGATCGGGATGCAGCAATGAAGTTCCATCACGACGGATAATGGCGCTCAACAGATATTTGCCATCATATTCGTATGATGCACGGGCGAAATAAGATGATGTGCGGGTATCGGTAAGACTTCCACTCAATTTGCCATCAATCTCTACATAGCCATGCTGAGCAAAGTTATCGCCTTCGGCAAACATAGGGCCTGATTGGGTATTGAGGAATTTATGGGTGTATTGTTTAGCTGAAATACCGGCAACGGCACTAACCACACTTTTACCAAATTCCTTATCATAGGAAACATAATTTTCCCACATCCAGGTAAACCATGTGTTTGTATTGTCCCTGACATTTGCCTGAGTATTCATTCTTTCGGAAGAAAACCAGTAGGTTGGATACCAGGTATGATACAATTGGTTAGCAACATCTGCACTGGTACGACTGGTAAATTTGAAACCTTTCCAGCTGTCATCACCCAGAGTAATATACATATTACCCATGAATTTATCTTCTTTGGTATCTCCTTTAGCAATTTCAATCAGGGAGAGTGGGTTTGCAATTTCACCTTTTACATAAGGAGAAACACCATAATATAGTCCATCTTCATTTTGAACAAGGTTAAAACCGTCGTTAAGAACGTCCTGAGCAAATTGAGGTAAAGCGCCATCGTAAGTAACAGGGGTTAAAGGATCCATCATCATGGCTGATGATATAATACCGCCAAACTCAGAGTCTTCGGTGATGGCTTTGCGAAGGGTATGACTGTAATTCACATTGGTACCTACTTTTACCCATGGCTTAATTTGCTGGGTAATATTGGTACGCATTGAAAAACGCTCGTAATTTGATTTGTCACCACCAACAACCCCATTCTGATTAGAATAAGCACCAGCTACATAATAGCTGCCCTTGTCGGTTGCGCCACTGAATGAAAGGTGATGCCTTTGAAGCATGGCTGTGCTTAAGGTGTTCTCCATCCAATCGTTGTTGATTTCCGAATCTGTTGGGATGGTTACACCAACATTGGCTTCGTTTACCCAGATTGCATAACTGGCGGCATCCATCGGTTTGGTATAATTACCAACACTTTGTGAACCAACCTGAAGGGTATATTCTACTTTTCCCGGACCTTTTACGCCGGTTTTGGTTGTAATAAGCACAACACCGTTGGCAGCTTCAGCACCATAAATTGCAGCAGAAGCAGCATCTTTAAGCACCGTTACCGAAGCAACATCATTGGGCTCCAGGTTGTCAATATTGCCTGTGGCCATACCATCAACAACATAAAGCGGCTGAACGTTACTGTTGGTTCCTACTCCGCGGATGACCACTTTTTGGCCTGCTCCCGGTGAACCTGATGTGCTGGTTACACTTACCCCGGCAATACGTCCTTCCATGGCCTGATTGATGTTGGTGGTAGGAAGCTGAGCCAACTGGTTTTCATCCAGTTTAGCAATAGAACCGGTAATGTTTGACCGCTTTTGCGTGCCATAACCCACTACCAGAATTTCGCTCAAACCAATAGCAACTTCTTTCAGTTCCAAGGTTTGTTTTGCACCGGGAGTAAATACTTTTTCCAAGGTTTCAAATCCAACCATCGAAAAAGTTAATGTCACCTGCGATTTGGCAGATGTAAGTTCAAAAATTCCGTCAATGTTTGTTACAGTACCATTGCTGGTTCCTTTTTCAACTACATTGACTCCTGGAACAGCTTCTCCGTTTTCACTTTGAACGTTCCCACTGAATTTGTACACCTGCTGCGCGCTTAGTGAAAGCGACAAGCCAAAAATAAGTAATCCTGCAAACAGGAATGCTTTTTTAGCCCGGGTGTTCAATTCAAACAAATTGCGGAAAAATGATTTCATAAATGACCCTCGTTTTTTAGTTATTGTATATTGTACACAAAGACAAAAATACATAAAAATTGTTAAAAAAAAACTTCTTTTCATTTTATCTGTAATTTATAATTAATCTAAATAACAAAATCTGTAACAATATGATATTCTAATCTTTATAAAGGTATATTTTATTTGCATATTTTGAAGTCATGATCTTTACAACAAAATAATATGTAAATTTGCAATGCGTAACAAATACACATTATCACTAATGGGCACATTTATTCCTAACATTTCGGTCGATTGTGTAATTTTTGGATTCAGCAATAAATGTTTGAATATACTTCTTACCAAACGTGAACTTAGGGATGAGGAATCAAATAAAATACTTCTGACAGATTATACTGTTCAGGGGCATCATGTTTTGCAGGGTGAAAATGTGAATGATGCAGCCATACGGGTACTCAAGGATAAAACCGGGCTGGAAGATATTTTTCTGGAGCAGTTTTACACCTTTGGCAATACCAACCGTTTGGTTAAGGAACATGACCAGCTTTGGCTCCGGAAAAAATTTCCAATGGTATCGGATCATGTTGTTTCCATTGGGTTTTGTGCATTGGTTGATGGTTCCAAAATTTTGCCCGATATGCAGCATCCTGAAACCACCTGGATTCCGATCAGTGAACTTTCAAAACTGGAATTAGGTTTTGATCATAAAGAAGTCATTTTGAAAGCGTTGGATTTTCTAAGGCAGAAAATACGATTGGAGCCCATTATTTTTGAATTGCTTCCTGAAAAATTCACCATCTCTCAGATGCAGCAATTGTATGAGACCATTTTTGGAATTACATTGGATAGGAGAAATTTCAAAAAGAAGATAGGTTTGTTGGAATACATTATTCCCCTGAAAGAAAAGCAACATGGCGTTCCCCATAAACCGGCAACGGTATATATTTTTAGCCAGGAAGTGTATAATCTGACTAAAAAAGAAAAACTTGATTTAATTTTCTGAACCTTCTTTATGATAAGCACCCAAAATTCAAAGTCAGAAAAAACAACACCTTATTATATAGGTATAGTGAGGTTTGCTCCCAAAAGCCAGGCACACGACACACCAACCTCCGGTCAGTCGGTGAAATAAATTCAGTTTATCATGTTAAAAGATCAGGCCATGCCCTACACCAGCAAAGTAAGCATAAAGGAGAAAATAGGCTATGCCCTGGGCGACGGGGCAGCAAACATCGCATGGCGCGGAGTTGCTACTTTTCTTTTCGTTTTTTACACGGATGTTTTCGGCATAAGCCCCGTGGCAGTGGGAATGTTGATGTTGGTGGCGCGTTTCAGCGATGGTATATCCGATGTGCTGATGGGCATTATAGGCGATCGGACCAAATCAAAGTACGGCAAATTCCGCCCATGGATATTATGGACCGCCATTCCCCTTGGGATTGTTTTATCCCTGTTGTTTACAACGCCCGATCTGGGATCTACCGGTAAAATAGTTTATGCTTACATCACTTATATATTGTTCACCCTGATATACACTGCAAACAACATTCCCTATGGTGCGCTGATGGCGGTAATCACCGGCGATGATAAGGAGCGGACAGTATTAGGGTCATATCGCATGGTGGGTGCTTTTGCCGGTGGCATGATTGTTCAGGGAGCTTTGCTTTTTCTGGTTGTCCATTTTGGTAACGTAAATCCTGAAATCAAGATCAATCAATTGGGTAATGATCGCTTTCTGGTTACTGCATCTGTTAAACAGGATATTGACAATGTTAACATTAAGACAAAGGATGGCATCGCAGTCTTTTTAAATTTCGTAGCTTCCCCGGATCCTCAAAAAAACGTACCAACCAGCTCGGTGAGTTTTACCATGAAAGCCGACAGTAACTACGTATTTCTTGTGGAAGGCGAAAAAAATCTGGTTGCTGACAAAATATCCATTATTGACCAAAAGAAAGGTTACAGCAACTCCATCTACATCATGTCGGCTTTTCTTGCGTTTTTCATGTTTATTACCTTCTATTCCACACGTGAACGGGTACAACCGCCCAAAAGCCAGGAAACCAATCTTAAAAAAGATTTGAAAGACCTGATTAACAATAAGCCATGGTTGGTGCTTTTGGTGATTGGATTGCTTTTTAATGTATATAATGCCATTAAGCAAGGCATTGTAGTCATATATTTCACCCATTATCTGAATGATCAGCTATTGGCCGGTTCTTATTTGGTCGGGCTTATGCTGGCATCTATTGCCGGGGCGATGGTAACCGGTCCATTGGGTAAAAAGTTCGGCAAGCGCAACCTGTTTATCTATGCGTTGATTTTTTCGTCAGTGGTTAATATGTTGATTATTTTATGTGGTCCTGGCGATATTGTGCCTATATATTTAATAGGTATGGTCAGTGAATTTGCTGCAGCAATTTTTCCTACGCTGTTTTTTGCTATGCTGGGTGATGCTGCAGATTATTCCGAATATAAAAATGGACGCAGGGCCACTGGCCTGGTTTATTCGGCCGGTTCGTTTGCCACAAAATTCGGAGGTGGTCTGGCTGGTGCCATAATTGGCATGATGCTGGGTTTCTACAATTACAATGGACAGGATTCTCAATCCATACAAGGAGCCATTCCTGCCATAAAAATGCTGATGAGTTGGGTGCCCGCGCTGATTGCCTTGCTGGCCGCAGCATTAATGACTCTTTATCCCCTCACTCAACAGAAAATGAGTGAAATAACGCTTGAACTTTCAGAAAGACGCTTAAAAGAATAGTAATTTCCGCAATAAACAATGGAAACCCAAACTTAATTCACTAAAAAAATGAAATTCGGCCACTTTGACGACAGCAAAAAGGAATATGTAATCACCAATCCCCGTACGCCTTATCCATGGATCAATTATTTAGGTTCCGGTGGATTTTTCAGTATTGTGTCTAACACTGGAGGTGGTTATAGTTTTTATAAAGACGCCCGACTTCGCCGAATTACCCGTGAACGTTATAATAACGTGCCTCTGGATGATGGTGGCAAGTATTTTTATATCAATGATGGTGGAAACATTTGGTCGCCAGGATGGAAGCCTGTGAAACAGGAATTAGACGCTTACGAGTGCCGTCACGGAATGGGCTATTCAAAAATAACCGGTGAATACAAACAGCTTGAGGCTGAATTATTATATTTCGTTCCGCTTGATTTTGATGGGGAGGTTATCCGGCTCCGGCTGAGGAATAAAAGTAGTTTCAACAAATCCGTGAAATTACATTCATTTGCTGAGTGGGCTTTGTGGGATGCTCTGGACGATATGACCAATTTTCAGCGCAATTACAACACGGGTGAGGTAGAAATTGAAGGTTCATGTATTTATCATAAAACCGAGTACCGGGAGCGTCGGAATCATTACGCTTACTATTCCGTAAACACTGAAATCAGTGGGTTTGATACCGACCGTGAAACTTTTCTGGGCACATACAATGGCTTTGACAAACCTGAAGTGGTTACCAATGGGAACTGTGGTAATTCCATCGCCCATGGCTGGTCGCCAATAGCTTCACACTTTATTGAAACTGAACTTAAGTCCGGACAAGAGAAAGAATTCATTTTTGTATTGGGCTATGTTGAAAATCAGCAGGAAGAGAAATTTTCGGCGCCCAATATTATTAACAAGACCAAAGCCCGGGCAATGATTGCTCAATTTGATACTTCGGCTCAGGTGGACGCTGCATTGAAAAATCTTGAAAATTTCTTTTCGAATTTGCTCGGTAACATCCATATCAGTTCCGGTGATGAGAAACTGGACCGTATGGTGAACATCTGGAATCAATATCAATGTGTGATCACCTATTATTTTTCAAGAAGTACTTCCTATTTTGAATCTGGTATTGGCCGTGGAATGGGTTTTCGTGATTCAAACCAGGACATCATCGGTATGGTGCACCTTGCCCCGGAACTTGCCAGGCAGCGCATTCTTGATCTGGCCGCCACCCAATTGGAAGATGGAGGTGCATATCATCAGTATCAGCCGTTGACAAAAAAAGGCAATCATGAAGTAGGGGGAAATTTCAATGATGACCCACTCTGGTTTATCTTTTCCGTTTCAGCTTACCTGAAGGAAACCGGCGACTGGTCGCTTCTTGAAGTAAAAGCTCCTTTCGATAACCAGGGCGATGGTTACCCCATTTTTGAGCACATCAAGCGTTCGTTTTACCATGTGGTTAACAATCTTGGGCCACATCAGCTTCCATTAATCGGACGTGCAGACTGGAACGACTGTCTCAACCTCAATTGTTTTTCGGAGCAACCGGGTGAATCGTTCCAGACCACCAACAATAAAATTGGGAAAACAGCTGAATCATTAATGATTGCGGGTATGTTTGTCCTTTATGGGAAGGAATTTGTGCGCATATGTGAAATTACCGGTCAAAAAGATGAAGCCATACAGGCACAAAATTACATTGATGCAATGAAGGACGCCATCAATACCCATGGTTGGGACGGGGATTGGTTTTTGAGGGCTTATGACTACTTTGGCAATAAAGTGGGAAGTAAAGAAAATGAAGAAGGTAAAATTTTTATTGAATCACAAGGATTTTGTGTGATGGCTGGGCTTGGCCTAGATGATGGCCGTGCTGAAAAGGCATTAAATAGCGTAGAAGAAAGATTGGCAACGCCATTTGGAATTGTGTTGCTTAATCCAGCATATACCAAATATCACCTGAACCTCGGTGAAATCACTACCTATCCTCCCGGGTACAAAGAAAACGCTGGTATATTCTGCCACAACAATCCATGGATTATAATTGCTGAAATCCTATTGGGACGCAATGAAAATGCATTTGATTATTTTAAAAGGATTTCACCGGCGTATCTTGAAGAAATCAGTGAATTACACAGGACCGAACCATATGTGTATGCCCAAATGATTGCCGGAAAAGATTCCGCCAGGCCTGGGGAGGCAAAAAACTCATGGCTTACCGGAACCGCGGCATGGAATTTTTACGCCATCAGCCAGTTTATTTTAGGCATTAAGCCTGATTATGAAGGTTTAACCATTCAGCCCAATTTACCAGCTGGTATAAAAACCTTTTCGGCTACCCGAAAATTCCGAAACAACTCTTACCACATAACTGTTGAAAATAATGGTGGAAACCGACAGACCTGCACAGTTAACGGAAAGGCATGGAATGGCGCACTCCCCTGCCCCGGAAAAGGGGAAACATTTGAAGTATTAGTAACCTTAAACCCATAAATCGTATGAAAAAACATCATTTTATGAGAACACTTATTTGTAGTTTGTCACTCGCTGGCTTTTTTGCCCTTGGATCAGCATCCGGGCAAACCGCCATGAGCAAAACAGATGATCCTATTGATAGTAAGGTAAAAGCCTTGTTAGGGAAAATGACTTTGGAAGAAAAAGTCGGTCAAATGAACCAACTGGCCAATCCATACCAGCAAACAGGAACCGGTGCAGCATCGGCAAGCAATGAAAGTTTTGACGATATGATTATCAATGGGCAGGTTGGCAGTTTCCTGAATATATTGGGCGTGGACGAAACCAGGCGTCTTCAGGAAATTGCCGTTAAAAAATCCCGTTTAGGTATTCCGTTAATATTTGGATATGATGTCATCCATGGTTATAAAACCATGTTTCCCATTCCTTTGGCTGAAGCAGCAAGTTTTGACAGGAAATTGATGGAAAAAAGCGCCCGTATAGCCGCAATTGAAGCTGCGGCAAACGGCATTCACTGGACTTTTGCCCCTATGGTTGACGTGTCGCGCGACCCACGATGGGGACGAATTATGGAAGGTGCCGGAGAAGATGTTTATCTGGGTGAAGAGGCTGCCAAGGCCCGGGTTCACGGCTTTCAGGGGGATAACCTTGCAGATGCTAATACCATCGCTGCCTGTGCAAAGCATTTTGCTGCTTATGGTGCAGCTATTGGTGGCCGCGATTACAATGCTGCCGATATGTCGGAGCGGATGCTTCGCGAAGTTTACCTGCTTCCATATAAGGCCGCAGTTGATGCCGGTGTTGCTACTTTTATGTCGGCGTTTAATACGGTGAATGGTGAACCTGCTTCGGGTAGCCGTTGGTTGCAAACCGACATTCTTCGTGGTGAATGGGGATTTAAAGGTTTTGTTGTTTCCGACTGGAATTCGCTGGGTGAAATGATTTATCACGGCAATGTGAAGGATCGTTACGATATTGGTTTTCGTGGTGTTGATGCCGGCATTGATATGGATATGGAAGGTCGAATTTACGTAAACGAAGTTCAAAAATTATTGGATGATAAGAAGATAACAATTAGTCAGATAGATGAAATGGTTGGTCGCATTTTGCGTGTAAAATACCAATTGGGATTGTTTGATAATCCTTTTCAGTATTGCGATAAGCAAAAGGAGAAAGAACTTACCCTGGCACCTGCCCATATTGAGGCGGCTCGCGAAGCAGGGAGAAAATCAATGGTTTTACTCAAAAATGACAAAAAGACATTACCAATTTCGAAAAGTATCAAAACCATTGCGGTTATTGGCCCTCTGGCAAAGGATAAGGATGCGCCTCTGGGCAACTGGCGAGGAACTGTTGAATCCAATACGGCTGTTTCACTGCTCGACGGTATTGAAAATGCTGTGAGTAAAAGTACCAAAGTGATTTATGCTGAGGGATGCAGGCTGCTCAACAATAAAGAGCAATCCTTTTTTGTAAGTCTCGATATCAACACCACTGACCGAAGTGGATTTGAAGAGGCCATTGCCGCTGCACAAAAGGCCGATGTTGTAGTTATGGCTTTGGGTGAAACTGCATATATGTCGGGCGAATGTCGCAGTTATGCTGATATTTCATTAAAAGGACTACAGTCAGAGCTTTTGCGCGAAATCAGAAAAACCGGCAAACCGATTGTGCTTGCCCTGTTCAATGGCCGTCCGATGGTACTTACTGATGTGGTTGATCAGGCCGATGCTATCCTCAATTGCTGGCTTCCAGGCGTGGAGTCGGGCAATGCAATTGCCGATGTGCTGTTCGGTGATTACAACCCATCAGGCAAACTGCCTGCCTCATTTCCCTACCATGTAGGACAAATTCCTGTATATTATGAGAACCTGAACTCTGGTCGTCCATTTGAGGACAATCCGATTGGTTTCAGCTCGAAATACCGCGATATTCCCAACACCCCGTTGTTTGCCTTTGGTTATGGCCTGAGTTATACCACTTTCAAATATGACAAGCTGATCCTGAGTGCCAAACAAATTGGTATGAACGACAAGTTGACCATTAAGGCAACAATCACAAATTCAGGCGATTACGATGGAGAGGAAGTGGTGCAACTTTACATACGTGATGTTGTGGGTAATGGTATTGCACGTCCACTGCTTCAACTCAAGGGTTTTGAAAAGGTAATGATTGAAAAAGGTGCAAGTAAGGAAGTTGCATTCACCATTTCACCTGAAGATCTCGCTTTTTTCCGTTTAGACAAGAAATTTGCTCCGGAATCAGGAACTTTTCAGGTATTTGTTGGCACTTCGTCGGACAATCTTGCTTTGAAAGGCGAGTTCGAGTTGGTAGATTAACAGGGGTTTAATACCAGGACCAACACCCATTGACCTCCTTCTCTTAGTTAAATAGGAGAAGGAGGTTTTTATTTTACTGAATCATAATAAAATGTAATTTTGACCATAATAGGTGTAGTTTTTAAAAGGAAACAATGGCTAATAAACGTATTCGTTAACATGAACAGACCTTTTACTGTTTTTCTGGGATTGATGATTTCAATTTCAGCTTCTGCGCAGCACGTGAAAAAGTCCGGCGTTATTGCCAAAGGGGCAGAAATAGTCAGGCTTGCAGAGGGATTTGCTTTTACCGAAGGACCGGCTGCTGATGCACAGGGTAATGTTTATTTCACCGATCAGCCGAACAACAAGGTTCACATATGGACTACCAAAGGTGAACTGCTGACCTTCCTCGAAAACTCTGGCCGGGCCAACGGATTGTATTTCGACAAAGAAGGGTATCTTTTGTCATGTTCCGACATGGATAACGAATTGTGGCAAATTGCACCGGATAGAAGCCATAGAGTGCTCCTTGCTGCATATGACAGTGTGCGATTGAATGGGCCTAATGATTTATGGCTTCACCCTAATGGCGGCATTTATTTTACCGATCCTTTATATGTAAGGCCCTATTGGGAGCGCAGTTCCGATATGCAGCAGGATGGTGAACATGTATATTGGCTTTCGCCGGATCGCAAGGAACTGGTTCGTGTTGCCAGTGATTTGGTTAAACCAAATGGTATAGTGGGCACTCCTGATGGTAGTAAACTCTATATTTCTGACATTGGAGCAAATAAAACTTATGTTTACGATATTAGAACGGATGGAAGCTTGATTGATAAGCGGTTGTTCGTTGATCTGGGCTCTGATGGCATGACCATTGACCAAAAGGGAAATGTTTACCTGACAGGCGATGGGATTACGGTATTCAATTCAAAAGGCAAAGAAATTGAGCATGTCCAAGTGGATGCCAAATGGACCGCAAATGTCTGTTTTGGGGGTGCAGAAAATAAAACGCTATTTATTACGGCTTCAGAATTTTTGTATTCCATTGAAATGAAGGTGAAAGGCTCACGTAAGTAATTTTGGGATAATGAATTCCCCGATTGTCTCAGAAAGTATATCTTTTAATGTTGAACATGGAAAACTTTGATATTTTGAGTGATTCGCATGGTTTAACTGTTAGGGCTATGGTTTGATATAACCCTGTTTACGTTCGGGATAGCTTATCAAATGTTCCATAAATATAGCCTCATTGCAATTTCTCAGGAATTCTTTTATTTGTTCAAACCGTTGGATTTTGTGTAATTACAGTTGCTGATGTTAATTACACTGTTTGGCCTGTATTTTTATGTTGTTCTATTAATTTTAATGAATTACGTCAGTCAATCCTTTTTTCTGAAAATAAACCCCAATTCAACAAATATCCCTATTTTTGTCGGTTATCAGCAAAAGGGTGAATTATGTACGCATTTATCGAAGGGAAAATTTCTGACATCAACCCGGCAGCCGTTGTAATCGATTGCAAGGGAGTTGGTTATGAGCTTTTTATTTCTGTTAACACGTATTCCCAAATTAAAGACCTGGAAGTGTGTAGGTTATATGCACATTTAGTTGTTCGCGAAGATGCCATGATCCTTTTTGGTTTTGCTGCCGAAGCGGAGCGGGTTTGTTTCCGCCACCTGATATCTGTTTCGGGTGTGGGTGCGGGTACAGCAAGGCTGATTTTGTCATCGCTTACTCCCGATGAGCTCACTGAAGCTATTGTAACAGGCAATGTTCCACTGTTGCAGCGGGTCAAAGGCATTGGTGGGAAAACTGCCCAAAGGATTATTGTTGACCTTAAGGATAAGTTCAGTCGTGACCCCGGATTTAAAGAAATTTTAGGTAGCCCGCACAATACTAAGAAAGAGGAGGCGTTATCTGCATTAACCATGCTTGGTTTTAATAAAGTAATGGCAGGTAAGGCCATTGAGAAAATAATAAAAGAGGATGGTGCATCCATTTCAGTGGAACAACTGATAAAAAGTGCACTTAAAGTACTATGACACAACAAAACGCTGTTACATTTAAGGGGAAAACCGATAAATAGAATTATCATGGTGGAAAACATGCACATTTCCCGGCCTTTGAATCAGCATTTTACACATCACAAACACTGAAGTTCCTTGGAGCGAATAGTAAAGCATTTTCTGAGAATAATGGTATTTGTGTCGGTAATTTCCCTCTCATGGGGTATTCCGGCATCCAATGAAGTATTGTACCATCCTGTTGCCCAGGCACAGTTGCAGCAGCCTCCCGATACCATAAAAACCGGTGGCGATTTACGCTACCCCCTGCCCGAAACTGACCCCGGAGCAACCCTTCAGCCCAGCGATAAGAACAAACTCTTCCTGGGGAATACTTCAAATATTACCGAAGATTTTACCTACGATCCTGCAACAAATACATATAATTATACCCGCAAAGCCGGCAATCTCCAGCTTACTTCCCCGGCTTCCCTAAGCCTTGATGAATACCAGCAACTGGATATGGACCGCTCACTGAACAATTACTGGCGTGAGAAAAACCTGAGCAGTGGCAATGGTGCTTCAGGAACAGGTATTATTCCCCAGATTCATATCGGTGGTGAAGTTTTCGACCGCATTTTCGGAGGAAATACCATTGATATCCGCCCGCAGGGAAGTGCTGAAGTTACCTTTGGTGTACTTTCGAATCGTCGTGACGACCCGGCCCTAGACATCAGGCAACGTAAAACCACCAACTTTGATTTTCAGCAACGCATTCAGATGAGTGTGATGGCAAAAATCGGGGATAAAATCGAATTCAATACCAACTACAATACAGAAGCAACCTTCGATTTTGAAAATAAATTGAAACTCAAGTACGAAGGAAAAGAAGATGAAATCATTAAGTTGATAGAGGCAGGTGATGTTACTTTTCCACTAAACAGTACCCTGATTACCGGAAGCCAGAGTCTTTTCGGATTAAAAACCCAGTTGCAGTTTGGAAAAGCTACTGTTACCGGAGTTTTCTCTCAACAGAAAAGTGAAACATCTACCATTACGGTACAGGGCGGTGCCCAAACCACCGAGTACAGCCTGACGGCTCTCGAATATGAAGAAAACCGCCACTTCTTCCTGTCGCAGTATTTTGTTGATAATTATGACAATGCATTGAGCAAATTGCCCATCATTAATTCCAACATCAACATTACAAAAATTGAAGTCTGGATCACCAACATTGGCCCCGCGGTTACCGATAACCGTAACCTGGTGGCACTTATGGACCTGGGCGAACGCAAACCTTATAATACTGGCATAAGTCCCGTGGCCGGTTCAATTTATCCTGATAATTATTCCAATAACCTGATTACCAGATTCGATACCGTGCGTATCCGGAATATTAACCAGGTAACTGAGTATCTTACCGGATCACCGTTTGGCTATGTATCTGGCACCGATTTTGAAAAGGTGGAAAATGCCCGCAGGCTTACTTCAAGTGAATATACATTCAATTCAAAACTGGGATTTATCTCGGTCAACTCAACCCTAAATCCTGATCAGGTACTTGCCGTGGCCTATCAATATACGGTAATTGGTGATGATAAAGTTTACCAGGTAGGGGAATTCTCAGACGAAGGGATATCAGCACCCAGCACCCTTATGGTAAAATTGCTGAAGAGTACCGCACTGAATACCAAGATTCCGATGTGGGACCTGATGATGAAAAATATTTATAATATTGGTGCTTTTCAGTTAAACAGTGAAGATTTTATCCTGAACATTCTTTACTCAGGTAATGAAAATACTGTTCCCACCGGTTATTTTACCGAAGGGTCGGAGGGGGTGAAAGGTGTGCCTTTGCTCCGCATTTTTAACTTCGACAACCTTGATCCACAGCTCAATCCTCCCTATGACGGGCAGTTTGACTTTATTGATAATGCTGCCAAACAGGGCGGTACCATTCAATCGTCGAACGGGAGGATCTTTTTTACGGTCAGGGAACCTTTCGGGGAATACCTGCGGCAAAAACTTAACGACAAGGAGCTTGCCGATAAATATTGTTATGATTCACTCTATACCCTCACCAAAAGCGGGGCACAGCAGTTTCCCGACAAAAACCGCTATCTGATTGAAGGTCAGTATAAGTCATCATCAGGATCGGAAATTGCACTAAACGCACTGAATGTTCCACAGGGTTCTGTAAAAGTCACCGCTGGTGGTATTCCGTTGACCGAAAACGTGGATTATACTGTGGATTATACATTGGGTCGTGTTAAAATCATAAACGAAGGTATTCTCAATTCTGGTACACCGGTAAGCATTTCGCTGGAGAACAATGCCACCTTCAACCTGCAAACCCAAACCATGATGGGTATGCATGTGGATTACAAGTTTAACAAAGACCTTATTTTAGGGGCAACCATTATGAATCTGCACGAAAGGCCGCTTACGCAGAAAACCAATTTCGGACAGGAACCAATATCCAATACCATGTGGGGGTTGGATGTTAATTATCAGACAGAGTCGATGTTATTGACCAAACTGATTGATAAGTTACCGTTTTATAGCACCAAAACCCCTTCGCGTATACAATTCAATGGTGAATTTGCCCATTTTATTCCTGGCCACTCTAAAGCGGTGGGCGAAACCGGAACTTCTTATATTGACGATTTTGAAGGGGCTAAGTCAACGATTGACCTCAAAAACATTGGCACCTGGTTTCTGGCGAGCACGCCTCAAGGGCAAACCACCAGAGATATGTTCCCCGAAGCAGCGCAGGGCACAGGGCTTAACTACGGCTTTAACCGTGCCAGATTGGCCTGGTACACCATAGACCCATTGTTCTATGACCAGAACAGTAACCTGAGGCCTGACAATGTTTCCAAAGATGAACTTTCGCGTAACTCCACCCGCCTGGTGCGTGAAAGCGAAGTATTTCCCAATTCCGATCCGGTCAATGGTCAGCCAATGAATCTGCCGGTGTTTAACCTTGCGTTCTTCCCCGAAGAACGAGGTCCTTACAATTTTGATGTATTGCCTTCTGCCGTTTCGTCCGGAATTACCGAAGATGGAACCCTGAACTCTCCTACCAGTCGTTGGGGAGGAGTCATGCGTAAGATTGAATCAACCGACTTTGAAGCTGCCAACGTGGAGTATATTGAATTCTGGCTGATGGATCCTTTCTCTGAAGTTGAGAGCCACCGTGGAGGGAGTCTATACTTTAACCTTGGAGATGTTTCAGAGGATATTTTACGTGATGGTCGTAAAAGCTATGAAAACGGATTGCCTACTACAGCAGAAGTGAAAAACGTGGATACCACCGTATGGGGTCGCGTACCTACTTTGCAGGCTTTGGTGAATGCTTTTGACAACGATATTGCTGCACGTCCATTTCAGGATGTTGGATATGATGGTTTGGCCGATGAGGATGAGCGAAGTTTCTTCAGTAATTACATCCAATCTATTGCCAATCAATACAGTGATGCATCCATTGCTTATCAAAATGCGCTGAATGACCCATCTACTGACAACTATCACTTTTTCCGTGGTTCGGATTATGATGATGATCCTAAATACAGCAGTGTTACCGAAAGGTATAAGAAGTACAATGGTATGGAAGGCAACTCCCCGGCCACCGAGCAATCAAATGAGGATTTTCAGACCCAGGCCACAACCTTGCCCAACGTGGAGGATATTAACCGCGACAATACACTGAATGAGCAGGAACGTTATTTTCAGTATAGGGTTGATTTAGAGCCTGATAAGATGAATGTTGGTGAAAATTATATTACTGATGTATATACTGCAACCGACATCCCCCTTGAAAATGGCAAAAGCGGAACCGTAAAATGGTACCAGTTTAAAATTCCGGTTCAAAGCCCGGATGTAGTGGTGGGCAATATACAGGATTATAAAAGCATACGTTTTATCCGGATGTTCCTGAAAGATTTTGAGGAAGAGGTGATACTCCGTTTTGCTACGCTTGAACTGGTGCGGGGCGAATGGAGAAAGTATTACAGCAACCTGCTTACCCCGGGCGAATACATTCCTGATCCCAATCAGAGTGGAACTGAATTTGATATTTCAACTGTGAGTATTGAGGAAAACGGCAGCCGTTCGCCCGTTCCCTATGTGCTTCCTCCGGATATTGAGCGCGAAATAAATGTAGGAACCACCAACTACCAGCAGTTAAATGAGCAGGCTATGGTATTGAAGGTGTGTAACCTGCTGGATGGTGATGCCCGCGGGACTTACAAAACCACTGATTTTGACTTCAGGCAGTACAAAAAGCTGAAAATGTACATTCATGCTGAAAAATCTATTGAATATCAGGAGTTGATGCGTGGTGATGTTACGGTATTTATCCGGATCGGTTCGGATTTTACTGAGAATTATTATGAATATGAGGTTCCTGTTGAATTTACTCCCTGGTACACATCAGCAGCCAATTCAGATTTGATTTGGCCCGACGCCAACCGTATGGAGATTGAATTACAGAACTTGGTTGATGCCAAGGAACGCCGTAATGATGCCATGGGCACTGTGGGTTCAATGATTACAGTGTATACCCCTTATGAAGTATATGATGGTGACAATAAAATTACGGTGGTGGGTATGCCCAGCCTCAGTGACATAAAGGCCTTTATGATTGGGGTACGTAATCCCAAAAAACAGTTTATCCTTGATGATGACGATGGTAAAGATAAGTGTGCGGAAATTTGGGTGAATGAACTTCGGTTGACTGATTTTGACGAAACCAGTGGATTTGCTGCTACTGCCCGCATGGCCGCAAACCTGGCCGACCTTGGTAATCTGGTGGTATCGGGAAGCTACTCTACCGCTGGTTTTGGAAGCATTGAAAAGAAAGTGAGTGAACGTCAGCAGGAAGCCATTGGGCAGTTTGATGTGGCCACCAACATACAACTTGGAAAGTTCTTCCCTGAAAAGTCAGGTATCAAAATCCCCATGCACATCGACTATTCAGAAATGCGTATGACCCCAAAATATAACCCTCTTGATCCCGATATTCTCTATAAAGATGTAATCAGCGACCTCAGTAATTCAGAAAAAGACTCTGTTCGGAATACGGTGCAGGATTTTACGCGCCGCACCAATATTAATTTTGTGAATGTGCGTAAGGATAAAATCGGGGCACAGACCAAAAACAGGATATATGGTATTGAAAATTTCGACTTTACTTATGCTTATTCTGAAATTTACCACCGGAACATCGACCTGGAATACGACAGTCAAAAGCAGATACGGGGTGGCATAGGGTATAACTACATCACCAATCCCAAGCCGGTAAAACCCTTTGCCAAAGTGAAACTTCTGCAGCCTAAATCACTGTCGCTCATTAAAGACTTTAACTTTTATTATGCGCCAAAGATGTTTTCTTTCCGCACAGATATGAACAGGCTTTACAACGAGCGATTATTGCGGAATAAGAGTGATGCCCTCATTATCCTGGAACCCACTTATACCAAATCATGGGAATGGAACCGACTGTATGACCTCAAATATGACCTTTCGCAATCATTGAAACTGGAATACAATGCCAATGCGAATGCTTACGTGGATGAACCTCCCGGACAGGTCAACCGCGATGCAGACGACTGGAAGGCCAGGCGGGATTCCATTTGGGACGAGGTGATGAATTTTGGTACCATGAGCCGCTTTACCCAGAATATGAACCTCAATTACATTGTCCCCATCAATAAATTACCGTTTCTGGACTGGGTAAATATGAATGCCCGTTATTCCAGCACTTTCAGGTGGGAAGCATCGCCTAGCTCTATTCAGGCAATTATGGGTAATACCATCCAGAACAGTAATACCATCAACCTGAATGGGAATGCCCGCTTAACCAACCTGTACAATAAGGTTCCGTATTTCAAAAGAATTACACAACCAACACGGAGACAATCGCAGCGGCCAGGCCCCGCCGGACGTTCACCCAGAGACCAGATGCAGGAAGAAACTGCTGCTGCAGATTCTACCAAAGCTGACAAGAAATCACCTCAAATAGCGAAACTACTTGGCACCGGTCTGGTTAAACTTATCATTGGTTTTAAAGATGTACAATTAAACTATTCTGAGTCGAACGGAACGCTACTGCCGGGCTTTTTACCCCAACCCAATATTTTAGGCAACAGGCTCAGTGATATGTCCCCCGGATTAGGCTTTGCATTTGGCGGCCAACAGGACATACGCACAGAATCTGTAAGAAATGGGTGGATATCTGCTGATACTTTACTGAATTCGGCGTATGTTACAAGTTTAACCCGAAACATTAGTGCACGGGCAACCTATGAACCGTTTTCTGAATTCAGGATAGAGTTTACGGCCGATAAAACGGAGTCGTTCGGACATCAGGAATATTTCAAAGCCAATGCTGATGGCGAATTCCAGTCTTCCTCACCGCAGGATCGTGGTTCCTTCAGTATGTCGTTCAATACCATGAAAACGGCTTTTAATAAAGACGGGGATGAGAATGTATCCCCGATATTTGAGGAATTCAAACAAAACCGTGCCATTATTGCCGCCCGGCTTGGTGTCCAGAATCCAAACTCAATTGGTACCGATTCCCTCGGGTTCCCGGTTGGTTATGGACAGTCGTCTCAGGATGTGTTGATACCTGCATTTATTGCGGCCTATACGGGCAAGGATGCAACAAAAGTCAGTTTATCTGCATTTCCGAAAATTCCTATGCCCAACTGGAGATTTACCTATACCGGTTTGTCGAAGATTGAATTTTTCAAAAAATATCTCAAGCAGTTAACCATTGGCCACTCTTATCGTTCAACCTATTCGGTAGGAAATTATATCTCGAATGTTGATTTTATGGAGAACCTGGGCTTTGCTGACGCTTATGATGCTTCAGGGAATTTCATCCCGGAAAACCGTATCGACATCATTACCATTACGGAACAATTCAGCCCGCTGATCAACATTGATATGACATGGAACAATAGTTTATTGTCCAGGGTTGAAATCCGGAAATCTAGAAGCCTTTCTTTGAGCTTTGTAAACAATCAGGTTACTGAAATTTCCGGTAATGAATTGATTATTGGCATGGGATACCGGTTTAAAGATGTAAAACTTAACTTATCGAGCGGGGGGCGCAAGCAACAGCTAAAAAGCGATCTGAACATTAAACTGGATTTATCGGTGCGCGATAATAAAACAGTATTGCGAAGGCTGGATGAGGAAATTAACCAGATTTCGACCGGAAACCGGATGGTATCTATCAATTCATCAGCCGAATACATGATTAACCAAAAGTTTAACCTAAGGCTCTTCTTCGACAAAACCATTACCAATCCGTTTGTTTCATCACAATTTCCAAATTCAACCACTAATGCTGGGGTTAGTTTAAGATTTACACTTGCGCAGTAAGTTGAATTTTGCGCTTGGGTGTGTTGATGAAATAAGAACCATAGGGACTAAGAGACAAAAGAAGCAGTAAGAGAGTTTATAAAGAGATTGAAGGATTCGGCTGGGGTGCATTTACAGTTCCTTGCCCGTTAATTCTAAAGTCCAGATGCGCTCTCTATGAGACCTTATACAGCAGCCTATAACCCTCAACTTGAAACATCCACACCGATTGACCAACGACTAACCGGTTTAAAATATATTTCCCTGGAAACATAGTCTGAAATCAAATCCGATTTGTTAATTTTGAAGCGTGAATAACAACCTTTAAAAACTATATATTATGAACATCCCAGGCAACCTGAGGTACACAGAAGATCACGAATGGATTAAAGCCGATGGCGAAGTAGCCATTGTTGGCGTTACCGATCATGCGCAAAAAGAGTTGGGCGACATTGTTTTCGTTGAAGTAGAAACCGAAGGTGAAAACCTTGACGCAAATGAAAAGTTTGGTACCATTGAGGCAGTTAAAACGGTTAGCGACCTCTTTCTCCCTGCTGCCGGTGAAGTGATTGAATTCAATGAAAACCTCAATACCGAACCTGAACTGATTAATTCCGATCCTTACGGGAAAGGCTGGATCATTAAAATCAAACTGAGCAATCCTGCCGATCTTGATCAACTGCTGGATGCTGAAGCCTATGGCAAGTTCCTCGGCGCCTGATAGTACTGACTTTACTGATGCAACGCTTTATTGGCAACCTTTGGCCTGCCATGCTTTGGCTGGCAGGCATTTTTTTGCTTACACTACTGCCCGGGAATTATTTCCCACAGGTTACTGACTTCTGGAGCTTATTTTCACCGGATAAACTGATTCATATTGCCTTATTTGCGGGACTGGTTCTTTTGTTGATTCCAGGGATACACAAACAATATCCTTCCTGCTCAAAACGTTATAAATATGGTATTGTAGTAGTTACAAGTGTATTGATTGCCATCCTGACCGAACTATTACAGCGGTATCTTCCGCTGAAAAGGGATGGAAACCTTTACGATGTCATTGCCGATGTTGCAGGAATTTTTGTTGGTTTTCTGGTTTTTTACATTCTGCAGATTAAAATTGCAGAAAAGTAAAAAACCAATCAAAAAAATATTTAATTTAGCGGTCTGTCTATAATGGACAAAATTATCGCAAAGAAACTCTTGGTAATCCTATGGAAGCAAAGAAAACACCGAAAGCCGACCTTGAACCTAAGCGGGCGCTTTTCATCCAGATTGGCCTTATTGTTGCTCTGGCAGCAATGCTTGTTGCCTTTGAATGGAAAACTTACGATGTAAAACAACTTGATCTAAGTTCGCGAACGGCTGAGAAAGTGGAAGAAGATCTGATTGAAATTACTCAACAGAATAAACCTCCACCACCACCGGCGGCTCCTCCAACCACCACCCTTATCAACATTGTTCAGGATGATGTGGAGGTTGAGGATGATTTTATGATTGATGCCGAGGCAACAGAACTCACTGAAATCCCTAAATATGTTCCGCCAGCAGTGGTAGAAGAAGAGGAAGTGGCTGAAGCCGAAATATTTACCGTTGTAGAATCTGCGCCTACTTTCCCCGGAGGAGATGTTGCGCGCATCAAGTATCTTACAGAAAACATTAAATACCCACAAATGGCTCGCGAAAGCAGCATTCAGGGTACCGTTTATGCTACTTTTGTTGTTGAGCGTGATGGTTCTGTTACCGACGTTAGGGTGCTTCGTGGTATTGGTGGTGGTTGCGATGAAGAAGCCATTCGTGTTATCAAAGCTATGCCCAAATGGACTCCTGGTAAACAAAGAGGAAAACCTGTACGTGTGCAGTTTACTATGCCCATCAAATTTACGCTTGCAGGTTAAAAGCTGCTTAATAAGATTTATCAGGCCCGAAGATTCTTCGGGCTTTTTTTATAGGTATAGGTTGCCTGTTGGTCTTTGACAATTCATGGTGTTGATTTTATTATGAATTGTTTCGAGAAAAATGCAGTGATGAATTAAAATAATTCTCTTTCCGGTGACTTTTTGGAAGAATTTGGTTTAATCCTGATGATTCCGGAGAAAAAAAAATGAAGTCTTCTTTTATTAAAGTTTAACAGACATATTTTATTTCCCGTTCGCTTTGTAATGATTTTCGTGCAGCATGAGTGCTTCAGGATCAAGATTTAATCTTTCACATACCAAGTTTTTAAGGTCATTATAGGTGATATGATAAGGCTGTAATTTTTTGGACACGGCCATAAGGTCTTTCACCAGCTTAACCATTATATGCTCAATCTGCACATCCATTTTATTGAAATGTATTTCTTCGGGGGAATAATTAGCCTGGTTTAGGGTGAGTAAATCAGCTGCTGCAAAATTGATGGGCAACTGAATAGATCTTAATATCGTATCGTCATTGAAAAAGGTGGTGTCTAAAGAGAAACCTAAGTTTTCAATATAGATTCTTCCTTTATCCACGGTAAAATTCAATGTTTCACTTTTGTAGGAACTAACTATTTTGCTGAAAATCAAATAGGCCACGGAAAATTTACACGGACCACTCGACCTGGCTTCTACTTCTGTAAAAATTCCGGGGGCCTGAATTTCAAGGCAGTCCGTTTTTACAGTTACTTCACAGTATACGATCTTCTTTTTTCGGCCCTGAAGCTTGTGCGCGACTTTTATCCGGTTTAAAGCTTCGACCAAACCCTTGTTATTTACAGAGAATGTTACCATAAAAAAACTTATAGATTGATATGAATTTGATATGTAGCCATTTATTCTATTTCATTTAACGGTTAAAACTGCTGAAGCAGTCTCTAAAATTAAACAATAAACTCATGTTTAGAAATGGGATAATTCTTCAATTTCATTTTTTGTTAACATTAACTTAATGATTACTTAAAGTTTACTTAACATGATGAGGATTGGCAGGATTTACTTTTGTACCCGTAACCAATAAACAATTCTTGTATGAAAAGAACATTGACTTTTGTCATTCTCGCATCACTCGCAATCTTTAGTTCCTGCAGCAAGGACGAGTCATTTGAGGCGCCTGTTGTAGCTTCTGTTGATCCGCAGACAGTGGAGTTAAACAAAGAAATGGAATTAACCTTTAGTTATTCGACCGATGCCGGGTTTAAATCTTCCGCGGTAAACTCTTCCAATGGAACCGTTTCTGTAAAAACCAATGGTATAGCAGGATCAACATCAGGTTCTGTTGTCGTAACTTATATGTCAGGTGTGCAGGCCGGAGCAGATGCCATCGTACTAACGGTAACTGACAATGATAATAAAACCGCACAGGCCACTGCAGTAGTTAATGTAGTGGAAGAACAGCTTATTTTTAATGTGGAGGAGAACATAACTTCAAATACGACCTGGGAAAGTGGAAAAATTTACATTCTGAAAAATCGTATTTCGGTGGTTTCAGGCGTTACGTTAACCATTCAGTCAGGAGTGATTGTAAAAGGTGAAGCCGGAACAGGTGCCAATGCCACGGCGTTGATTATAGCAAGAGGAGGGAAGCTGATGGCCGAAGGCACTTCAACGGCTCCTATTATTTTTACCAGTATTGCAGATGAGATCATGCCCGGACAAATTGCAAGTCCAAACCTTGATCCTACATTGAATGGTTTGTGGGGTGGACTTATTATTCTGGGAAATGCACCTATCAGCGCAAGTGCAACTTCAGTTCAGATTGAAGGTATTCCACCATCAGATCAGAACGGACTTTATGGTGGAGACAATGCTTTGGATAGTTCGGGTGAAATTCGCTTTGTTTCCATTCGACATGGTGGGGCAAATATTGGTGAAGGAAACGAAATTAATGGGTTAACTCTAGGTGGGGTTGGCTCAGAAACAGTCATCGAAAACATCGAAGTTATTGCCAATCAGGATGATGGCGTTGAGTATTTTGGCGGCACAGTAAATGTTAAAAATCTTATTGTCTGGAATGCAGGTGATGATGCGGTAGATACCGATCAGGCATGGGCTGGTACTTTGGATAATTTTATTGTAATTGCAGGTTCCGCCACCGATCATGCACTTGAAATTGATGGTCCTGAAGGTACACTTTTGGCTTCCAATAACGTTAAAAACGGATCAATAAAAGGAATGACGGATACCGAATTGGGCGATTTCAGGGATGGTGCAAGAGGGACATTCTCAAATATTTATTTCTTCGGATTTCCCGATCCGGCTGAAAGTGAACGTGGTGATTTATCCCTTTCAGGTGATGAAACCCTTGCTTCATTTGCCGAAGGCAACCTGATGTTTCAGAACTTACAGGTAACGCTTCCCTCCGGAGTTGAACTTTCTTCAGTATTTAAAAATGGCACAAATGTTTTTGCGACAGCTGTTGCAGAAGGAGCAAATACCGTTGGTGCCGATGCGACTGCTTTTCAGGGTTGGACATGGTCTTCCGCTGCTGGCGTGATAGCCGGATTCTAAAAAGGGGGTTAATCTTGGATTCACGGGTTTATAACCTGTGAATCCTTTTTAATCATTTACACACACACACACAAATTATGAAAACAAAAGGATTCATGCGGGCATTTCTATCAGGCATGTTCATATTTCTTGCACCTACGCTGCTTTTTGCCCTCAATGGGAGCATCAGGGGATCGGTGGTTGATGGTAAAACCGGTGAAACATTACCCGGAGTTACCATTTATGTTGAAGGCACCACCCTTGGCACTATAACTGATTTTGATGGGAAATTCAACATTCAGGTCGATCCGGGAAAATATGATTTGAGGGTTTCATACGTTTCATATGAAACGGTAATTATCAAAGAACTTGAAGTGAAGCCTGGAGATGTTGTCCTTTTGGATAATCTTCATCTTAAAGAAACTACAGTTGACCTTTCAGAGGTTACCATCACTGCCGAAGCCATTAAAAATACTGAGGCGGCAATGCTTATGATGAAGCAAAAGTCAGTAAACCTGATTGATGGGATTTCAGCGGTGAATTTTAAGAAAATAGGCGACTCCGATGCTGCTTCTTCACTTAAGCGGGTGTCAGGTATTTCCGTAGTAGGAGGGAAGTATGTTTTTGTGCGTGGCCTTGGTGACCGATATACAAAAACCATACTAAATGGTGTGGATATTCCTGGTCTCGACCCTGACCGTAATACTTTGCAAATGGATATTTTCCCAACCAATCTGATTGATAACATCATCGTACATAAATCTTTCAGCGCCGAATTGTCAGCTGACTTTACCGGAGGGGTAATTGATATAACCACCAAGGATTTTCCTGAGCGAAAAACCGGGAACATCTCATTGGGAATTGGATATAACAATTTAATGCACTTTAACCAGAACTATCTTTCCTACGAAGGGGGTAAAACTGATTTTCTTGGATTTGATGATGGTACCCGCGCTATTCCTGCCACTGATGATATTCCTTTCTTTTCGGAGGTTGTGGCTGATCCAGATGGATCCAAAGGGATACGGTTTCGTGAAATCATGGGCAATTTTAACCCTACAATGGCTGCGCAAAAACAGGCAAGCCTGATGGATTATTCACTGGGATTCAATATTGGAAACCAATTGCCTGGGGAAAAGCGGACTTTTGGTTATAATTTTTCATTTACCTACAAGGTTAATCAGGAGTTTTTCGAAGATGCCAAATTTGGCAACTTTGGGCTATCGTCCGATGCGGACACCTATGAGCTTGAAACAAGAGAATATACGGTAGGAGATTATGGTGTTAAGAGTGTTTTGCTGGGAGGTTTAGCGGGTTTTGCTATGAAAACCCAACGGTCAAAATACATTTTGAATGTACTGCATTTGCAGAATGGAGAATCTAAGGCGGGCATATTTAGTTATACCGGCTCGGATCAGGGGTCTAATTTTGAGGCTTTGCAACACAATCTTGAATACAGCCAGAGGAGTTTGACCAATATTCTGCTCTCAGGTAATCATTACACTGCAAACAACAACTGGGAATTTGAATGGAAGTTGTCACCAACCCGTTCATCCATTGATGATCCAGATGTGCGCTTTACCCGTTATGAAACCCGCGGCGAAACTTTTTCCATCAGCACTGAAGTCGGGTTCCCAGAAAGAATTTGGCGTGAACTCGACGAGATTAATCTGGTGGGACAATTCAATGTAATCCATTCGTTAAAACTCTTTGATCACGATGCCAAGCTGAGGTTTGGAAGTTCTTATACATACAAAGACCGTGATTATCAAATCAGAAGTTTTGCCTTGAATGTGAGGGGACTGGCATTAACCGGAAATCCGGACGAACTTTTCTATCCTGAAAATATCTGGCCCCACAATGGAAATCTAAACATTGGAACGACCTATGAATCCAGGTTTATTCCGAATAATTTCAATAAATTCAGTTCAAACAACCAAAATATTGCGGTATATCTTTCCTCAGAAATACAACCCTTTGAAAAATTCAAAACTATACTGGGCTTAAGGGCTGAGAATTTTGAACAATTCTATACCGGGCAGAATCAAACTGTTGCCAATGATTACAACAATGAAAAAGTGCTGGGTAATCTTGATTTCTTCCCTTCGGTAAACATGATTTACAGCCTCACTTCAAAACAAAACCTTCGGATATCCTATTCCCAAACTGTCGCACGTCCCTCGTTTAAGGAAATGTCGTTTGCCGAAATTTTTGACCCGATTTCGGGAAGGGTTTTTGTTGGAGGCCTGTTCAGGGATGCCGATGACGTTGCAGGTATAGAATACTGGGACGGTAACTTAAGGGAGACCAAAATACAAAATTACGATCTTCGATGGGAATTGTTTAACGGACATGGCCAAACCATTTCGATGGGGGTGTTTTACAAACTTTTTGATCATCCCATTGAAATCGTGCAGTATGTTTCGCAAAAAGGAGCTTTTCAGCCGCGAAATGTTGGTAATGGCAGTGTGCAGGGGCTGGAAATGGAATTACGCCAAAGCCTGAAATTTATGAGTGATGCACTCAATAAATTCACCCTGTCGACCAATATTACCTTATCTCAATCACAAATTGAATTGAGCGCTACTGAATATCAATCGCGCCTGGAAATTGCCCGGAATGGTGAAAAAGTGGACAAATACCGTATGATGGCCGGACAAGCTCCATTTATTATAAATGCCGGTTTGTCATTTGATGGCGGAAGCAAGGGCTTCTGGAAGGAATTCGAAGCTGGCATTTATTATAATATGCAGGGAGCTACGCTTGAAGTTGTAGGAATTGCTGACAGGCCTGATGTTTACACCCTGCCATTTAACAGTCTGAACATAAATGTCAATAAGAGTTTTGGAGAAAGTAAAAAATGGCAGGTAGGACTTAAGATTGATAATCTTTTGGGCGACAACAAGGAATCTGTTTACAGGTCTTATGAGGCACAGGATCAATTTTTTACTTACCTGAAACAAGGGCGGACAATTCAACTCCGGTTGGGGTATAAATTCTTTTAACTATGAACTTTGGTTAGACATATCACAAAATCAGCCATTGAAAAGTATACATATATTTGAATTGGTGTGTGGTTCAAATGTTTGGTTCCATTTTGGGCGATCTTTAATGAAGGTCGCTCATCTGGTTTTTTAAGACACGTTTTCAAAGGTTGCTAAAAGTTTTTCCCGGCAACTTTAAAGCTATGGCAAACCCATTTTTGTCAACCCTTATGTTCGCATTTCCTCAGGGTATATTTCTCCAATGCTTTCATATTCACTTCTACGCCAATTCCGGGTCCGGACGGGACAGTGATGGTGCCGTCAGAATTGAGACTAAACAAGGGTTCAACAATGTCTTCCGTATAGTATTTTTTGTTTGCTGAAAGATCGCTTGGCAGCGTAAAATTAGGCAGTGATGCCAGGGCAACATTTCCTGCGCGGCCGATGCCTGATTCCAGCATTCCACCGTGCCACACCGGAATATTTGCCGAGGCGCAATAATCATGGATTTTGATGGATTCAGTGTAACCGCCCACACGTCCGGGTTTGATGTTGATTATACGGCAACTTTTCATTTCTATGGCAGCGCGGGTATCGCCAAGAGAGTGGATGCTTTCGTCCAGACAAAGATCCGTTTTAATTTCGCGTTGTAGTTTCGAATGATCGAAAATATCATCATAACCTAAGGGTTGCTCAATAAGCGAAAGGTTGTACTGATCCATTTCTTTGAAAATGGGAAGATGATCAAGGGTATAGGCTGAATTGGCATCAACCTGCAATAATACGTCCGGATATTCGCGGCGAAGCGCTTCAACAAATTGCAGGTCACGCTGTGGGGCGATTTTAATTTTTATACGCTGGTAGCCTTCCTTCATGTACTTTTCCACAACATGAAGCAGTCCGGAAACCGAATCATTAATGCCAAGGCTTATGCCTACATTAATTTTCTCATGGGTTCCGCCTAACATTTTTGATAAAGAAATTCCCTTTGATTTTGCGAAAGCATCATACAAAGCCGCTTCGAGTCCTGCCTTAGCCATCATGTGTCCACGAACTTTTGCATAGCGTGCAATGGCTTCTTCCACACTGGAAATATCTTTACCAATGATGGCCGGAATCAGGAAATCGTTGAGTATATGCCAGGCAGTTGGCACCGTTTCATACGAATAAAAAGGAGTTTCTTCCGCTACGCATTCACCCCAACCCGTGACACCTTCGGCATCCACACGCACCATTATGTGCTGCTCGTCGTATTCAGTTCCCATTGAGGTAACAAATGGCGTTACCAAAATCATTTTGGTATGGCGCAGTTCAATCCGATCAATTTTCATTAGGTGTTAGGTTTGGGTTAGTTTAAGTTGCCTCTTTTTGTGCTTAAGTAATCGAATCAGTTTGAATATAAATGTACCGCGTTTATTCTTTTATCACTCTAAGAATCGGGAATATTTCGCCAACTTTAAGTAAATGAGTATATTGTGGATATGTTACCAGGCCGAGTTCTGACTTTGGCTCCAGCGCTATAACAATAAGGTTGCCTTTTAGCTGAGCCGTTGGGATATACAAATACTCCGCCGGAGCAATTTCCCATGATATCTTATGTGCTTCAACAATCGGGTCAATTATTATATCGCGTTCAAAATCAATCGAATCTATGCTATTAATAATATAATGTTCAATTTTTTGACCTTCTTTAAACTTAAATTCACTCATCTCAAGTTCCTGTTTGTTTGCCCACTCAACCAATTCCTTTGAACTTTTTGGTATCAGGTAACCAGCAGGTTTCTGAACATCGGTAAGGGTTTTTACAACAGGCCGGTAATCCTTGACAATCACCAGGGTATCTTTTTGAGTAGAGTACGACAACAGTGGAATCGTAAGCTGTTTACCATTATTAACATGTTCCGATTGTATCGAAACCAATGGATTTGATTTGCCAGAAGATAAGGATTTGCGTTCGGCAGCCACAATTTTTTTAATTTCAGTTTTATTCTGATAAACGTATTCCAACAATCCATGCATTCCGGTCATTTGTCCTGTAGTGCGGCGCTTCAAATTTTCAATGTAGTTATCTGTGCCATTAAGACCCTCCTGGATGAAGGAAAATGTCTGTTGAATTCCATAACTTTGTCTGCCATCGTTGATATCGAAGGTGCTGTGTCTTATATAATCAATCTCGGGCGGTCCGCCCGGGCAATATATAAACGAGCTGAAATTATTGACCATCAGATTGTTTGTCCAAAAAGGGAAAATCTTTGTATTTGAGATTTCTCTGATCTTTTCCGGAATATTGGGGCTGGTGTTTACGCCTAGTGTTACCTCCGAATTGCGGCGATATCCGTATTCTTCCCATTCACCGCCATAGGGCGAGTATTCGTGAATATCCATAGTAACTTCAAACAGGTATTCGTCGAAAAACCTATGTAATGCCATGGTTTCGGGTTCCGTAAGTATAAGGTGGTTGCGGTTGAGATCAGCATTATTTCCATTGCGCCTTGTGTTTTTCTCCGAACCATCAGGATTTACCTGAGGAATCAGCGCCAGGTCTATTTTATCAAATAAATACCTGTTCTCGGGCTTCAGCAGGGCCTGGGCGAGTAACAATGCTCCTTCCTTTCCTGATTGCTCGTTGCCATGCTGCTGAGCATGAAACATTACTTTTATTTTTGATTTGTCTTTGCCGAATTCTGATGATGAAAACATCAAAGCATACAGGTTTCTTTGCTGCACCGATTGGCCAATGATTTTAACTGTGAGCAGATCTGATTTTTCGTCCAGCTGCTTAATAAAAGTCGTTAATTCATCGTAGGAAGTCACTTTCAGGTAATTATTTTTCTCGAGTGGAGTGGAAATGGGTTGCGCATTTATCTGAGTTAATAAAGCAAGACCCAGGAGCGTGCTAAAGAATATTTTCATTATTCTGCGTTTAGAAATCGTTCATTTTGAATGGCCCGTTAATTTGTATTTCATGCAAACCAGCCTGCCGGTTGGTGCAGAAGCAATGACGTAATGTGTTGATATGCATTTGCTTGTCAATTCCATGAATTCAATCTTAATGATTTGTACATCAAGTATTTTAAAAAATAGAAAATGAGCGATAAATGCCTTAAAATCATAGGCATATTGAAGGTATTTGAGTATCCGGGCTGCTTTTGAAAGAAATTGTGCCAACTGCGATAATTTTATTTTCATGGTACTCATGCAGTAAAATCAAAAATAATTAATCCAGTTTAGAAATATAAGAGCATTCTATTTACTGCTTCAAGCTGAATTCATTCTTCATTATTTGCTGTAATTCATTCATTTCAGAGCATGTTGCTTTCAATTCTGGTTACCTGAAAGGTTCAGATATTCCATTCTACAAACATACTAATCCTATGTTGAAATATTGTTATAATCTGATACATATATTTACATAGTTTTATTGAGAATTGCGCGAAATTGGGTGTAATGATGCAGTACCCCTGAAATTTGAAGTTACTATATTGTTCCGTTGATGTAATTCGAGCCATTTAATTGCAGCCTGGTCGAAAAAGGCAATGCCAACAGGAACAAGCAGCAGGTTAATATTGAAAATATAGGGGTAAAAGGGGATGGCAGTTGTGTAAATTGTTAAGCAAATAAAAAAGGGTTTCAGTTTTAAATCCTGAAACCCTTTTAATTTTTGCTCCCTCTGCTGGACTTGAACCAGCGACCCTCTGATTAACAGTCAGATGCTCTAACCAACTGAGCTAAGAAGGAATGTTTTCCCTTTAGGGACTGCAAAATTAATACATATTTTTAAATAAACAAGAACCTGGCTCAATTTTTTTTAATTCAGTCTCAGTGGTTCATTTCAGGTTGTTTATTCTCTTCATTTACAACTAAATGGGGCATCCTTTTTAAGGCGAATTCACATAAAAAGTTTATTTATATTATTTAGTCTGGGATGAGAGGACCCTTTTTAAATAAGGATGATCTTAAATTGCGTTAGATTTATAAGGTCCGTTACTGACCTAAAAAACAGAAGTGGCATCCTTAAAGAATGCCACTTTCTAACCAATTAAACACACACCAACCTTGTTAAAATCTATATTGCAGCCTCATCTGAAGCATGCCAACGTTGTCGTCCTCAAAGTAATAATTGTCAATAAGGGTATGGGTGTAATGCAGCATTAACCTTGTGTTGGGCGTAAAGTCATAATTGGCGCCCAGGGTAATGGTTTGAACTATCCCGCCGGCGATACTTGTTGATGCAGGGGGATAATCGGTAATGCCTGTTGATTCGGGGAAGAAGCGGTTTTGGCCTTTCCAGAAGAAATCACCATCAGCTATATCGTTCATTGAGGTCATGCTGTAGCGACCAACAAGTTCAATGGCGTGGTTGTCTCTTAACCTTCCAAGCAGCGCATTGTTCCTGTCGTAGCGGTAGGATGTTCCTTTCAGCAGGTAACCAAGTTCTACATATCCACCATAAAAATCCAGATCGGTTAGAGTTGGATTTCCAGCCAGCCAACTCTTTAAAGTTGTCCAGCTCCAATAGCCACCAAGTTGATTTTCAAAAAGTAATTCATCCGGACGATCGCGTACAATGTGCGAACCAATAAATTCACCCTGGGCGAAAAACTTTTTACCAACGGCCAGAAATTCCAACCCATATTTCATCTCTTCGCTTGCCCATTTTACATCGGTTCCAACGAATTCTACACTTTTGTCAACGGTTGTTTCAAGCGCTGCGCCCATGTGCATATTTCTTACAAAAATTTCGGGGTTTCCTTCAACATAACCGGTACCAATCTTTTTGTATCTGCCCATCAGGCCAAAATGAATGTTCAGGTCTTCACGCTGAACGGCGCGATATAAAAATCTGCCTGTTGCTGAGTATCCCTGATCTCCTTCGTGTTGGTTGTTAAACAGATTTTCAGAATATATTCCGCCTTCTGCAAAAAACAGATCTCCGGCATGCTTATAAGTAATGCCTAAAGCTCTTCCTGGTGCCAATGCATTTACCGGGGTGGAGCGTGAAATGAAATGTATATCAGACTGACTGGTGTTGTAGCTGATGGAGAAAGGTTCTGGTCCATAACCAAGACGTAATGAATTTTTGTCAGAGAAATTGTATCGTACATAAGCATTCTTCTGTGTTAAAATTCCTTTGCCAAAATCAACATCATAATAGGCATCCCATTTGCCTTGAACGATGCTGACACGAATTCTGGCATCCGATATTGAAGCGCCTGAATTTAAAGGGGTGTAGTCCTGCAGATATACAGCACCATCCATTGAAACGCGGGCGCCCACAGAGATTTTCAAGTCGTTTTTGTTAACGATGACATTGCCGGTTTCTGACTCCTGAGCACTTAATATATACGGGCTTAGCAGGAGCGCCAATAAAATAATATAGTGAGAAAAGTTTTTCATTTTCAGTTGTTTTTTGAGTTAAAATTGAATCAATAACCTAATTGTGACAGAATTTCAAGTGCTGTTCCTTCTGCGCCCATTGGTCTTACGCCCATTTCTTTGTAGAAATTCAGGGTCATTTCGGCTCGGTTGGTAAACATTCCATCCACTAATGGTCTTTCGGGGATTGTTGATCCGGTATTGTTGTAATAATATTCCCCGTAGTACTTGCTCATTTGCTCTCTGGTGTCAAAAGAATATGCATGAATCTCGGCACCTGATTTGTGAATGAGTTCTGATTGCCATGATTTCAGCATTTCAGGATAATTGTTGGGTGATCCGGCAATACTTGGTCCCATAAATACGGCGTTATTCTGTATGCCGAAGTTGATAAATTCAGCATAGGTTCTTGGATCGTCGGTGGGCATATCGGTAGCTCCGCTACCAAGCCACAAAAGGAAGCAGGTGGGTATTTTGCCGGCAAAAACGGTGTTGAGAATACTCAAACTTTCAAGCGAGAAGGTTTGAAGGATTACTTTGGCATTTGTATTTCCTACATTTACCTTTAAATTTCCTGCTGCATCGGTATAGAACTGATTATTATTCGGCTCAGGTTTGGTAAGGATATTCCAGTTGAGGCGATCCAGTTCATCATAGAGTGCACGCTCAATGCCAGGATTTACCCAGGGTTCCTTGGTTTCAATATAGATTCCAGGTCTGTTGCCGTTATCCATGGGATCGGGCTCATATTCAAAAGTATATTTTACGGTTCCATCGGCATTGGTCACTTTGGTATATAAGCGTTCTCCTGTTTCCGGATTGCGTTTTATTTTCATACCATTGGCAATCATAATCATATCCTCAAGGGTAGAAATGTATTGCTTTTGGGTTTTGAAACTTTCGCGTGCCTGTTCAGGTCTGGCATCATTAAACCAAGAGCCTGCATCCAATTGCATCAATTCTTCATAAGTAAATGAACTGGCTGGTAAAAACTCCCGGTCGGGGAATAGGTTCTCAATGTTGGTAGTACGTTTGAGCTCATAATCGTGCAATGCGAGAATTACTCCGTCTTTTGTAATCTGAAGGTCGGCTTCCATGTAATCGGCCCCGATATTTCTGGCCCATCTGAATGCAGCTTCTGTTTCTTCAGGTACCCAAAAGGTAGAGCCGCGGTGTGCAAATACGGCATTCTCAGGAACATAATCCCTTATTGTTTGCATTTCGGAGCTTAATTCTGAAACCTCCACGTTTTTGTAATCCTGCGTGTCATCAGCGAAATTGTCTGTTTCACACGAAGTAATCACGAATGTACTGAGTACAGCACATAAAATTGATGCTTTCCTTCTCATTGTTGATTAATTTAGGTTAGGTTACTTTTTATTTTCAATTCAGCTTTACGTGTAAACAAAATCAGTATAATCGACATTACAGCGGAGGCGATCAGCAGATAAAAGCCGCCATCCCATCCGTATTTTTCAACTACATATCCCATTCCGATGTTGGCCATCAACGAGGTTCCAATCAAATAGCCGAACAAACCGGTAAGACCGGCGGCTGTGCCAGCAGCTTTTTTTGGTACCAGATCAAGGGCATGTACGCCAATAAGCATTACCGGTCCATAAACAAAGAAACCAATAGATATAAGAGCGAGGTTGTCGATAAGTATGTGGCCGGCCGGGTTTTTCCAATATACAATCACTGAAATCAGCACCAGCAACATAAAAATGATGGTTGTTTCGGTTCTTCGTCCCTTAAATAGCTTGTCGCTGATGTAACCACAAACAATGGTTCCCGGAATGGCTGCCCACTCATAGGCAAAGTATGCCCAGCCAACCTCACTGATGGAGTATCCCTTTACTTCTTTAAGATAAGTAGGCGACCAATCCAGTACACCATACCTGACCATATAAACAAAAGCATTGGCGAAGGCTACATACCAGAGTACTTTATTGTTGAGTACATATTTGAAGAAGATTTCTTTGGCTGAAAGCTCTTTTTCAAATTCCTCAGAATAGTTTTTTGGATAATCATTCTTATAGGCCTCAATGGCAGGCAATCCCACACTTTGAGGCGTATCGGTAATCAGCAGGAATGCAAAAAAGGCGATTATAATGGCAATAAGTGCCGGGAACACAAATACCCCAAATTGCCAGGCGCCATAAATGAAAATTCCAAGGGTTGCCAACGGTCCAATGAGGCCACCACCCACATTGTGGGCAACATTCCAGAAGGCCATTTTGGTTCCTCTTTCACGAATGGAAAACCAATGGGTCATAATCCTGCCACTTGGTGGCCAGCCCATACCCTGAAACCAGCCATTGAGCAATTGCAGTGAGAAAATAATAGCAAGGGACGACAAGCCAATGGTTGTGCCCATTATCAGGGTCGTAACGGCCGACAGAATAAGTCCCAGGGGGAGAAAATATTTGGCATTGCTTCTGTCAGATACTCCGCCCATGATAAACTTACTCAAACCATAGGCAATGGCTACACCTGACATGGCTATTCCAATCTGGCCCTTGTCGTATCCAAGTTCTATAAGGTGAGGAGCCGCCAGTGAAATGTTCTTCCTTACAAGGTAATATGCTGCATAACCAATAAAGATCCCAATGAAAACCTTCATCCTTTGCTTTGAATATTCCTTGTCGACAATAGCCTTGTCTTCGATTAGTGGCCTGTGCGGGGCCGGTTTTAAAAATGAAATCATAGTTCAGAGATTGGTATTGAAAGTGTTTGTTCTTTGCCGTTGGCTAAAGTTGCGGGCTGAGCTGAAAAAGCGCTTTTCTGCTTCATTTATTGTCAGGACTACTTAATTAAGCATGTAATTTTCTGCCACTGCTTTGTAATTTCTGACTTGATCCTCTTCCCAGGCTTTGTCCTGATTGAGTTCTCTGGCCATTAGTTGCGCAACTTCCGGTGCAATTCTTACGCTTTCGCGTGAGTCGAGCAGCAGGCATCGGGTGCGTCGGGAAAGTACATCTTCAACTGTTCTGGCCATTTCATTTCTCACTGCCCAAATGACCTGCGCCTTCCGGAGGTTGAGTTTTTCACTTACCAATCCTTCAAGTCCAGGTTCTGTTGCCGAAATCTTCAGCAGGTGCTCACGATCTGTTCCATAAAAATAGAGTGGGTCAGCTAAATCTACCTTCTTCATGTAGCCATGAATTTTTAAAGTACGTGTTTGGGAAGGTATTCTTTTCCACGACTTGGTTGATTCAACCTTCTTTAGCATGTCTTCTGCCATTCGCCTGAAGGTGGTCCATTTGCCGCCAATCATGGTAAACAAATCGGAATCGGAGACATAAATTTTGTGACTGCGTGATATTTCTTTGGTTTTTTTACTGTCGCCTTTGGGTGCCGCAAGTGGTCTAAGTCCGGCGAATATGCTGAGTACATCCTTTCTTGAAGGCGCCTTGGTGAGGTAGCGGCCCGTTGTATTCAATATAAAGTTAATTTCCTCTTCAAGGGCTACGGGCTCAAGCGATGGGATTTCAAGGGGGGTGTCGGTGGTGCCCACAACGACCCTATTGTGCCAGGGAACAGCAAAAAGCACACGGCCATCATCCGTTTTTGGAATCATAATGGCATCGTTTCCAGGAAGGAATTCCTTATCCAGTACAATGTGAACGCCCTGGCTTGGCCTGATTATCTTTTTCATTTCGGGTTTATCCATTTGCATGATCTCGTCAGCAAAAACTCCGGTGGCATTGATGATGGCTTTGCCTTTGATGGTGAACTTCTCGTTGGTTTCCATGTCCATCAGATGAACCCCGTTGATTTTTCCCGAGGCATCTTTAATTAATCCGTTCACCTGCATATAATTGATAACATGTGCACCCTTCTCCGCAGCTGTCTGCAATACATTCACCGCCAGTCGCGAATCATCAAATTGTCCGTCATGATATACTACGCCTGCGGATAATTTCTTTGGATTGAGGGTCGGAATCCGTTTGAGTGCTTTTCGTTTTGAAATGAAGAGTGAACGTCCAAGGCTGTATTTTCCGGCAAGCAGATCATAAAAAGTCAATCCGACGGTGTACATCAATTCATCAAAGAGGCCTTTTGTCGGGATAATAAAAGATTGATTTTTAACCAGATGCGGTGCGTTTTTTAACAAACGCCCACGCTCTACGCAGGCTTCTCTTACAAGTGCGATATCACCCTGGGCCAGATAGCGGACGCCGCCATGAACCAATTTTGTGCTCTTGCTTGATGTGGACTTTGTAAAATCTGATTTTTCAACCAGCAAGGTTTTATAGCCGCTGGCAACTGCTTCGAGTGCAATACCTATTCCTGTTGCTCCTCCTCCTATGACGATGAAATCATAACCTTCCGGTTGATTTCTCATCAATGCTATCATCTTGGTTCTTTCCATTGTTTTAAAAATTCGCAATTATTAAATCGATATGACAAGCATAACGAAAGACATCGAAAGCGCAAAAATAGGAAAAGCAAAACATAAAAAGTAAATAAAAGAAATAAAAAGAAAGAAAAATATTGCAAATATTTTTCTTTGCATTGATAATCAATGAAATATACAATAAAAATTTGCCTTAAATTTTTGAGTTTTGTGTTATTTGTCTCTTTTGTAGATAAAAAAACGTAAAAAAAGACAATTTTTTATTCCAGTATTGCTTACCTTTGTATCTAAAATAGCGCAATTATGTCCCTCACAATAACGGAACGTCATCAGATAATCTTAAATAAACTTGCGGAAAAGGGCTCATTGAATGTGACTGACCTGAGCAGGGAGTTGGATGTCTCTGCCGTAACCATACGAAAGGATCTGAAACTTCTCGAAGAGAAGAATCTTCTGTTTCGCTCACATGGAAGTGCCACGGCTCAAAACCCATATGTTTTAGACCGTCATGTGAATGAGAAGGAAAAAATTATGGCTGAGCAAAAAAACAGGATTGCTCAGAAAGCGGCATCCATGATTGAAAATTACGATAATATAATTCTGGCCTCAGGAACGACAATCAATGAATTGGCCCGGCAAATCAAGGCCGTTCAGAATGTTACCGTTATTTCAGCCTCTCTAATAGCCTCACAGGTACTCACCAATTGTTCAGGGGTAGAGGTAATTCAATTGAGTGGCTCTGTGCGCAAAAGCTCTTCTTCGGTGGTTGGTCCTATGGCTGAAAAGATGCTGGAAGGCTATTCCGTAAACAAATTATTTATTGGGGTTGACGGGATTGATCCCGACTATGGCCTCACCACCACCAATGCCATGGAAGCCTCCCTGAACAGGGTGATGATAGCGGCGGCTCAGAAAATCATTGTTATGGCTGATTCAAGTAAGCTCAACCGGAAAGGCTTTGGTAAAATTTGCGATATGGATGAATTTGATTTGATCATCACAGATTCAGGTGCTGATGCGGCCATTGTGAAGATACTCGAAGAAAAAGGAGTGGAAGTGGTGTTGGTGTAAAAGGAAGTCTTTTACAGTTGAATCAGGCTTAATCTTATTTTGATCCCGATTTTCATAACCGCCATTACAAACATGAAAGGGTAGCATATTTTTCGGTTTCTGATAAGCAAGGTCTGGCTGATAAAGAGCTTAAAGAAACCGTGGAATTTCGCTCCCCGACTGGTAAACAAAGAACCACAATGCCTGGTTTTATCAAAAAGCCACAACGATACCATGTCGTCCACCGGATACCAGCAGAAAAGCTCAACGACGGACTTATGTTCGAAGTCATTGACTGGTTAGTTTTTAGCACCAAAATATACAGGTGCACCACCACCCTTGAAAATTTCCCCTATCACTCTTGCTTTATCAGCACCAGTTGTCTAGAGTCAGCCAGATTGGCTTTTTGCATAAATTCATAAAAACGCTGATACATTTCGGGGGCATGGCGACCTTTATTCAATTCAAAAGTTCGGATGCAGGTGATGGTGTCTCCCGTGAGGGTAGTTTGCATGGCATAAGCCCCAAAAATTTCATCTTCAGCCAGGCCTTGTGGCAATTGTTCCGGCTGGTAACCCGAAGGGATTAAAATTTTTAGTGTATCGGCAGTGTGGTAAGCAAAAGGTAGGTCAACGGGATAGCTTCTTGAGCGCATCCTGGGAGGAAGTCCAATTTTATTGCAGAGATTCAATGGTACAAAAAGTCGGTCACCATTGCCATTATAATAAGATTTCAACGCCAGGTCTAACGTCAATACTATGCTGGGCTCAGGATCTTCGAGGGATTGAAAACGATGGTTTACCAACGAAAAGTCGGGAATCTCGAGCATGTGGTCAATCCAGGACAATTGTTCCGTTCGGGTTTGACCAGGAACCGATATCACTTTATCCATTGGCAAACCGCCCCAGGTTATATTTCCAATTGCAGAAGTATTGCCATCGCTATATTCCAGGGCAAAGGTTGAATGGATGAAATTATCCTTTTTGGTGTATTCGGGCGTTTTTACCAATTTACTTCCTTTATCTTTCACAATAAGCGCGTATCGGTTATCGGTAAAACCTCCCAGGTAACCAAACGGCTGAACCTGACTGGTACATTCAAGCCAAAGGGTATCGTTGTGGTTAGGAACACAAACAATGGCGTGGTCAAACTGATGATTGGGATAATCGGGCATGAAATAATAAGAACCTTTGCCCGACTTTATCACTGCATAGCAAGCATCCACGTTTACCGCCTTAAGCATGGCAATCATATACGTACTTAAATCTTTGCAATCGCCATAGCCAAATGCATCAACCTCTGCAACAGGATGAGGCTGAATGCCACCAATTCCAAGAGATATATTTATATAATGCGTTCGTGATTGCAGGTATTTATAAATAATTTTTACCTTTTCGCGGGTGGTTTTGGCAGAAGCTGTCTTTTGTCGCAAAAGCTCAGTGGTTTCCAGCGACAAGCCCTTGTCTTCCATGGTCAGTTGGGCCAGAAAGTTGCCGAAGTTTTCCCAGCTATTTGCTTTGCCGCTATATTTCTTATAAACAATAAGTTCGGTAGCTATCCTTACTACAGGTCTGATTTCTGAAAAGTCCGGGCTAAAAGGTTCTTCTACCAGCGGTGGTAAATCACTAAATTGGTATAATGTACTGGCATCTGTCTTTTGAAGTTCGAAGTTTTGAGGCAAATTCAATGTTTTGATATTCAATGGTATGCCAATGGGTGTTTCTATAGTGAGGCTTGACTTCTCCACGCTTTGATAGCTGTCGTTGTAAGGAGAATATTTAATTATTCCATAAAGATGATCGAAAGTAAGTTCGTATTCATACACCACCGTAAACGGATAAGAGACAGGAACCACCTGGCAGAAAACCACCCGTTGATCGCTGTACATTGTAGCATCACCGGCCATGCTGTAATCCTTCATTTCCGATCGCTTGATGGTCCTCATTTTTTTCCCCTGCGCATCGTAAATGGTCGCAGTTATGATCTTCAGTTTATCAGAAGTATTGTAAAATATTTTCAGGTGGGCCAGGCTGAGTGCCTTGGAATTCATTATAGTGGTGGCCGCATATTCGTGTATGTAAACCTGGTTTCCACCTTTTATTGAGTAGGTAATTTTGCTTTCCCTCATCACCGAATTAGCTCCTTTTGTCAGCGCTTCGGGAATGCCTGATACCGCAAAATCCTGAGCACAAAGCGGGCCAAAAAAAAGGCTTACCCACAAAAGGAGGATAGAGACAATCATCACATTTTTCATGGGTTATATCTTTTTTAAAACCAATATTTCCGCATTTTTTGCCACAATCATGGAATAAAATTCACGAAGATGGGGGTAATAGGATGACAAAACCTGCGATGTTTTCATCATAAATATGCAGCTCACCTGTACCTTATTGCCATTCACAGCAGTGGAGTATTTATATGTTGCCATATCGTCAGGAAGTGAAATTATAATATTTGCCGGAACTTCAGCAACCTCATATCCATCGGGAATTTCGATCAGATTTATTACTTTGGATGTATAAGGGTTGATAAAATCTACAGGGAATTCACGTTCTTCCAGTGTAAAGGGATTGGTAGATATGCCTTGTCCCATCAATGGATTAATGTAAATCATGTCCTTGGGCGATTCGTCTGATAAGTTTAGTTTTCCTTTATATTTAATGTACAAAGGTTGTTGCAGATCATCAAGATTCTCGATGGTATAGTCCTCAATAATCAATCCTGGAGTTTCGGCTTCATAGGTGGTGATATAGTCATCGGGTGTAGCCTCTTTTTTTATTAGTCCGCTTCTGTTGTAAGCAAAATAAGCAGTTTCCATAAGATTAAAGTCTCCCTCAATGTTCCCGCCTGAATTCACTTTTGTCTGAGCAAAAAACATCCTTTCGTTGGGTTTACTTTGGTTCAGGTTAACCCAGTCGTTCCTTTCGGGAATGAGCGAAATCCTGCGTCCCTGTCCGTTGAGGCATTTTTCCGGCAAAATACTATAGGGTAAACGTTTATCGGTGGCATCCAGCAAAAATGTTTCATCTCCAATACGGACTTCCGCTATCACATAATTGAATTTCGACAACATTATCTGGGCCGGATGCAATATGCCATTTTCACGTGTGCTGAGTATTATCGGTTCGCATTCAATACCAACTTCGTTCAGCAATGAAGTCAGCAGCAGGTTTATGTCCGAAGCCTTCCCTGTTTTCTCATTCCAGGCTTTGCGCAACGATGTTGTAACATAGATGCCGTACTTATTGTTAAAGGCCATGTTGTTTCTTACCAGTTCATGCGCCATAATCATGCGCTCTTTTTGATCGGAGATAGCCATAAGCAGCCCGGAAAGCTCCTTAATTGGGCAGTTGCGTTTGAGCTCGGCACCAAAATCCTGATCCATCATCAGTTCTTTGCTTATTTTCTCCCATGACGTGGAAAAATCCTTTTTGCTGTATGGAAAGTTGATGGCCCCCAATTCAAATTCAATAGATGCAAGGTAATTGGAGAGGGCATTCATATAAGGTTCAACCTTTATGGCCGGTACATGATCAAACCGCATTTTTTGAATGGTTCCGCGATAGGAAATATATTCCATTGAGCCGTCATCTTCCTTGAGTGCTATGCTTCCGGTATATGATTCCGTTTCATTTGCCGTTGGCCTCAGATAGCCGGTCAATAGCTTCTTATAAACAAAGTATTCGGGTATGGTAATGGTTAACTCGCAAAACCGGGCAGGGACAGTATATTGAAATTCCCAGTCCCGCATTTGCCAGAACAATTCCGAGGAAAAATGATATTCTACTTCAAATACAGTTCCATTTTTAACACCTGGCACTGAAAAGTTCAGGCTTTTTTCCCTGGAACTAATTTCCTCCACATACATGTCTGACCTTTTAAGTGTGGTCTCAATGACTTTGCCGTCTTCAAGATTATAAGCAGAGACTTTAATCTTGGTAATGCTCTCCCGCACGGAGCCGTATTCGTAATAAGGGATCTTGAAATTGGCCTGATCAAATCCGTTGGAATTGAATATTTTAACCCTAAGGTGTCGGTTGTAATCCACTTCGAACTGCTGGTTTGTTTTGTAACTAATATTTATATCTCCGATGTCACCTAATATCAATGCACCCGCACTGGTATCCCCTTCATAGTTTATCATGCGGAGGTCCTTTTGATCAATTTTTCCGAATTTCATTGAAGGTTTCTGGGCGAATGTGGCAAAAGCTAACAGAAGTAGTGCTGGCAGAATAATTTTCTTAAGCATAATGAAGTTTTTGTGTTATTATTTCTGATGAGTTATCTTATTTGTTTTTTGATGTGGCAACTTATATGATTTACTCAATAAGGGCTAACCTTACGTTTCTCAAATAAATAGAATAATTTTTATAATGCTTCCAAATGCCTTTTCAGACGATCAAAAATATGCCAATTTAGCTGATCTCCAAAACCAATAGGTATTTTTTATTAAAATTATCGGATTTTGCTTTAAACTGGCGTATGAGGAAATGGATGTATCTGTTCATTGCAAATGGCTCCATTGATTGATTGGTGCTGTATGTGGTGAAGGAGAATGGTAATATTTGCACAGCCTTCTATATACTCTTCAAACCACTAAAAATAGAAAAACCAAAAAAGCGGGAAAGTCTCCCTTCCCGCTTTTTAAAATGGTATATTTCTTAGTTATTCCTTCACAACCCTGAGGGTTGTTTCAAGGTCTTCCGATTTCACACGGATAAGATACATGCCTTGCTCAAGGCCGCTCAGATCAATAAATCCGTCCACCTGTTCAAAACGAAGCAGAAGTTTGCCGGATACTGAATAAACTTCAGCGGCATCTAACTGAACACCTTCGAGGTACAAGCGGTCAATCACCGGGTTGGGATAGGTCTTTAGTGCAGCAGAAAGCGGATTTTGTATGCCCGTTTGAAGAAATAGAGGTATTTCTACATCTGCACCAGCCACAACAGCGGTACCTTCTGCTATGCTAAAGTCCGGAGCAGTTGCAACATAAGGATATTCACCATCAGGCAGCTGAATGGTGGCCACGCCTTGTTCATCGGTTAAAAGCGTTTCGCCATTGATCGTGATTTCGGCGCCTTCGAGCAATCCCATATTGGAATCAACAATAAAGGTAACGGTATATAACACCGTAGAAGCAACCAGTTCTACATCAACCTGAGCATTTGCTCCTTCAATCACAGCAATTCCTTCTGCAGGAAGGTAGCCTTCTTTTGTGACGGTGTAGGGATAGTTTCCGTTGGAGAGTAAAATGCTCGTGGTTCCCTCTGCACCGGTGATCAGCAATTCGGAAGCAACAGCTATTTCAGCACCTTCAACCGGGAGCATATCCTCATCAAATACATTGAATAGCAATTCAAAAGTACCTTGTGTCATGGTGATTTCCACATGGTTTTCACCCGGCATCACCGTAGCGTTACCATTGTAGTTGCTATAGCCATCCAGGCTGGCGGTAAAGGTGTGATTGCCTGGCGATAACATAGCCATAGCCTCTCCGTTGGCATTGGTAAACAAAGATGTTTCTTCTCCTGTGATGGCAATCTCAACACCCTGCAAAAAAGTTCCGGTTTCGTTCTGTGCCGTAAATGTTGTCCGGAAAGCACATGATGGCATAAAGTTAACCGTTCCCAGGGTCACATCATCCACTTTATGGAATACAACGGTTTCAATACTGGCCGCATCCTGTGTTGGTACGCCCCAGCAATTGTACATGGCAGGCTGGTCAACAGGTCCATTGTTGTAGAGATCATAGAGAATACCGTTGTTCCCGTTATTATTGAACTGGTTGCCACCCGGATTGAAAGTGGCGGTGGTTGAATCGCCCATATTCACCTGCGGGTAACCAATGATAGTAATTCCCCACAGGTTTCCACTGATGATGTTTCCGGTAACTGTCGCAAATAGTTCTGAGGAAGTGCCGGAAGAGGTGAAATTCAGTCCGCTACCACCCAGGTTTGGTTCATTCTGGATGTTGTTGTTCGTCACTGTATTGTAACGTATGGCGCCGTTGATGGGGCTACCGGTAAGGGTAATGCCGTAACGGTTCAGGTCAATCAGGTTGGAATCAATCACCACATTTCCTGCTACGCCCACCAATGAGGAATAGGCAATTCCACCGGCGCTGGTACTTCCGTTGCCGATAACGGTGTTGCCTACGATAAAGGTGGTATCAGCAGCACCCGAAGGTCCCATGTTGATCTGCGGACGGTTGGTGTTTTCCACCGTGTTCCCGAAAATATAATTGTTTCGGATAATTGCCGGGCAGGCAGTGTTTGATCCCGAGGCAATGGCGCCGCGCTGATTAAAAAGAAATGAGCAACTGGTTACCTCGGAATTTCCCGCAAGGTCGAGTGCTGCGCTTGAAGCATAGGAGCCATCGCTGGAACCTGCCTTGTAATAGTTTTTATAAAAAGTACTGCCTTCAATGGAGAACGTTCCATCCTGAACCCGGATGCCCCCACCAAATGAGAAGGTGGTATTGCGGATGTGGGTGACATGGCCGGCCAAAAGCTTCATTCCCCGCCATTTGTTGGATGAAGTACTATCGATGGCATTGAATAACGTATGACTGGGCGCGTCAATAATAAGTGTACCTTCCGATTCAATGCCGGCCAAATCGTGAAAAAGTACCGTAACATTGTCCATAATTTCTATAGCATCAGCCGGAAGAATGGTGAGGGTGGCGGTAATTTCATAATGATCGCCGTTCAATATTACCGTGCCTGACGAGTTCTGGACCAACTCATCGAGACCCCATGTTACACCGGTTCCCGGTGTGCTGTATTGCGCCCGGGCATAAAAAGCGGTGAGTACTATTAAAAGTGTAATGATTTTTTTCATGATTTCATTGGGTTGAAGGGTTAAACAAAGGGTTGGGGAAAGAGTACACTGTTTTTTATTCAATTTCCGGATACTGGTTAAATCTTAAACAATTGTGGTGGTTTAAAGTTGGGCAAAGTTACGGGTTTTGGCTTAATCCGGGGAGGGTAAGCTAAATTGAA
>JAVEVB010000005.1:0-165776 GCA_034005265.1 Lentimicrobium sp. | reverse complement strand
GCCGCTTTAAACATTGTTGAATTTGCAATTCAACATTATGAAGCTTTTTTGCAATTAGGTAGCATTAACTGCGTAAAGCCTGCCATTTATGCGGTACGGTTTTAAATGCTGATCAGTATAATTAAAATAAAACGCAGAAATACAGGTAAATAAAGCGGCATTACAAATGCCGCTTAGTTTCATGTAAAGTGATGATATTCATATAAATAGAGCGTCATTGCCAAATTCCGCCCAATCCTTTTCCACGAAAGACATTCGATTACCCGCTCAGCGTCGTTTTTTATATGATAGTTTGATTGGAAGTCTGGCTAAGCGGCATTTGCAATGCCGCTTTAAACATTGTTGAATTTGCAATTCAACATTATGAAGCTTTCTTGCAATTAGGTAGCATTAACTGCGTAAAGCCTGCCATTTATGCGGTACGGTTTTAAATGCTGATCAGTATAATTAAAATAAAACGCAGAAATACAGGTAAATAAAGCGGCATTACAAATGCCGCTTAGCTTCATGTAAAGTGATGATATTCATATAAATAGAGCGTCATTGCCAAATTCCGCCCAATCCTTTTCCACGAAAGACATTCGATTACTCAAAGGCATTTTTAAATTCCTCATCAAAGCGCTTATTCACAATATCGCAGCCGTGATTAAACATAGGATTGAAATTGTCTTCTTGCGTTATCCTGAATTTTAGTTTGCTGCTGGTGCAATATTTCGGAAGCAGTGAAGCTACCTCAAAAATCACATCATCCACTGTTTCAATGTTCTTCAACCCAAGTCGTGAAAGAATTTCATTCACCTGTTGCCAACCATTATAGGATAGGCGTGAAGGCATAGCCTGATCAATTTTTTGGATAACCTTTTGTGTGTTGGTAAAAGTTCCGCCTGTTTCCCAGGGTAGGGAAGCCGGTAAAATCAAATCTGCAAGCAGGGCAGTTTCGGTGATAAAATAATCCTGTACCAGGGTAAAACCGGCATGTTGAATCCAGGCCTTTGCTGCCTCGGTATCTGTTGCACAGCCCACCGGATCTTCCCCGAAAATAAAGAATTTTTTATATAGTCCGTCATTCAAATCATGCAAAGTGGTGCCATTCCCTGCAGGGAGGGTGCCACAATTCCAGTTGTGTTCGAAAGACTGGCGCAACATAGGGTCATTCCAATCGCAGGCACCGGGACCGAGGTTTGACATAACCCCCATATCGTGCAGGCCGTGGCTGTTGTTTTTTTCTTTCAGCAATAGAAGTCCGCTTCCGGTTTTACCATGTTTGCCGGTGATGCAGGCCAGATTGAAAATTTCAGCACAGGTGCGGCCAGAGAGTTCTTTTTCCGAAAAAACAATAACCGCCGATAGCTCGTTGTTGTAATCAATGGCAAACTGAATCAGGGTTTCTGCCCGGTCAATGCCAGATGCCTTCACCAGTTCGTCAAATGAATCATTCAGCACATTTTGCTTGTAATCATCAAAATTATCAATCAAATCACGAATGAACAATCCGTTTTCCAGGTGGTGTGAAAGGAGATAGTGGTTCACAGCTTTCACAAAGTGGTAATAGGATTTGATATGGATCATTTTGTCCGCCTTGTGCTCCGAAGAGCTCTCTTCCAAAGTGGTAATTACTTCAATGGGGGTACCATTGATTTTCTGATTGTTCCACATCTCAAAACCGGCCACCGCATAATCACGGCTGACTTCTGCACCCAGCAGATAAATGCGGCTGGACTCAACAAGTTCAGGAAACGGAAGGTTGGCTTTCGATAGTTTGGTGAAGTTACTTCCCCTGCCTAAGTAGTGGAAGCTCCCTATGTTGTTGGTTTTGGCACCAGCGCGGGCTAATTTCTGCACCAGGTATTGTTCTTCGTTGGTGAGTCGGGCACCGGCAAAAAAAGCAGTATTTTCTGATTTGGAGGTTTTAATCTCTTTTTCAAGGATGTTGAAAGCCTCGTCCCAGGATATGGGTTCAAATTTGTCGTTTTTCCGGAGCAGGGGTGAGGTAATCCGGGTTTTATCGTTAAGGTACTTATAGCCAAACTTCCCGTAACGGCAGAGGTTGCCATCGTTGTTTACAAGTCCTTCGGCGCCCCTTACTTCCATTACAAAACCATTGCGATGGTGTATTTCAAGCGCACAACCTACCGAGCAGTAATTGCAGATGGTTTGGAAACTTTCTGTTCTTACCGGTCCGGGTTTAAAGGGTTTGTTTTCGGTTATTGCACCGGTTGGGCAGGTTGAGATACAAAGCCCGCACGATTCGCATTGGGTTTCGGAGAGTGAATTGCCCATGCTTGGCGCAACATAGGTGTCAAAGCCACGGTTGACCAATCCCAGGGCATCTGCACCCACCACTTCATGGCAAATGCGGACGCATCGTGCGCAAAGGATGCATTTATTGTTGTCAATTTCTATATAAGGATGCCTGAAATCTACTTCGTATTCATGATGGCCACCTTCAAAATGCTTTTGCTCAGCACCATATTCGGTGGAATATTTTTTCAGGTCGCAATCAAAATATGCGGTGCATCCACATTCGAGGCAGCGTGCTGCTTCAGTTTTCGCGACATCTTCGTTCTCGTAGCCCAGCTCAACTTCTTTAAAATTGTATCGGTCGTCAGGTTGCAGAACCGGCATTTCGTGCCTGTGCTGATGGGCAAACTTCCCAGCATAATCGGCAGGGGTTTGTTCCCTGAAATTTTCGCGTTTGCTCAGAAATTCTTTTTGCAGGGGTTTTATGGGCAGTCCGGTGAGGTATTGATGGCAACTAAGCGCTGCAATCTTTGCCTGTGCAATGGCCTGAATAAGAGTGGCTGGCCCGGTAACGCCATCGCCGGCAGCAAACATGGATGGAATGCCGGTTTGCAGTGTGTTTTTATCGGCATCCAGATCGCCCCATTTGTTGGCGGCAAGCTGGCCTTCGGTTTCGTGGGTATTGATGTCGTTCAGAAAATGAATATCGGTTTTTTGTCCGATGGCGGCGAGGGCAACATCCACGTCAATGGTAAACTCACTGTCGGGAATGGGCACAGGCCTGCGCCTGCCCGAAGCATCTGCCTCTCCAAGTTCCATGCGGATGCAAATCATTCCTTTTATGTGGCCGTTTTCATCCTTTTTAACCTTTAGCGGAAGCGTAAGAAACATATATTCTACGCCTTCCAGCTTAGATTCATGGATTTCAATTGGATTGGCAGGCATTTCCTTCTCAGTGCGGCGATAAACTACAAACACTTTTTCGGCGCCCAGTCTGCGAGAAGTGCGGCAACAATCCATAGCGGTGTTTCCTCCGCCTACAACCACAACGGTTTTCCCGGTAAAATCAGGCTTATGTTCTTTGTTTAGTTCCAGTTCTTTCAGAAAATCAGTGCCGGGGTAAACGCCTTCCGCATCATCACCTTCGCAGCCTATGGAAGTGCCTTTCTGACTTCCAATAGCCAGGATGGTTGCATTGTATTTTTGTTTTAGTTCCCTGTAGCTGATATTTTCACCGAGGCGTTGGTTGTAATGAATGTTTACACCCATTTCGGTGATATTATCTACTTCTTTTTGTAAGAGATCATTTGGTAGGCGATATTCAGGAATTCCATACCTGAGCCATCCTCCGGCTGCAGGGCTTGCCTCGAAAATATCCACTCCATGGCCTTCCTTACGGAGGAAGAATGCGGCTGAAAGACCCCCTGGGCCGGCACCTATTACGGCGACACTTTTTCCGGTTTCCGGTTTAACCAGCGGTTTGAATTTTGTGTCAGAATCCAGATCAATGTCCGATGCAAAGCGTTTCAGATAGTCAATGCCCACGGGTGCCCCTTCATCGAGTAAATTGCGGCGGCAGGCCACTTCACAGGGGCGCACACAAACCCGCCCGCAAATAGCAGGCAATGGGTTGGTTTCCTTGATCACAGCTACAGCATCGTTGTATAAGCCTTTTTCAATCAATGAAATATATCCCTGAACATCCACACCTGCCGGACAGGTTTGCTTGCATGGCCCGGCACAATCGGCATAATGGTTGCTAAGCATCAGTTCTAAAGCTGTTTTGCGGGCTTTCAGCACTTTCTCGTTGTGCGTATGAATTTTCATCCCTTCGGTAATGCGGGTTGAGCAGGATGGCTGCATTCCACGCATGCCTTCTACTTCAACCACGCAAACATAGCATGAGGTAAAGGGCTGAAGCCGGGGATCATCGCAAAGCGTGGGAATTTCCAGCCCGTGGCGGCGTGCTACCTCCAGAATGGTTTCCCCTTCGTTTCCTTTGACTATCTGATCGTTCAGGATGATATTTAGTTTATTGTCCATTGTATTTCGTTCAGTTTGAATGGGTAATCAGTAAAGTTTTATGGCGTCGAACTTACATTTTGAGTAACATTCACCACATTGTATGCAGTCCTCCTGACGGATGAAATGAATTTGCTTGCGTTCACCATCAATGGCATTGGACGGACAGTTTTTCGCACAAACGGTACAACCGGTGCATTTTTCGGGATCAACTTCGTAGGTAAGCAGTTTCTTGCAAACCTTGGCGGGACACTTTTTATGATAAATGTGTGCTTCGTATTCATCGCGGAAATAGCGAATGGTGGTAAGAACAGGATTTGGTGCGGTTTGCCCCAGTCCGCAAAGCGAAGTGTCTTTTATCTGATACGCCAGTTCTTCAAGCAGTTCGATATCACCATCGCGACCTTCACCCTCGGTAATCCGGATCAGGATTTCGAGCATGCGTTTGGTGCCAATGCGGCAGAAGGTGCATTTTCCGCAACTTTCCTTTTGGGTGAAATCCAAAAAGAATTTCGCTACATCAATCATGCAGGTGGTTTCGTCCATCACCACCATGCCACCCGAACCCATAATGGCGCCGGTAGCGTTCACTGAATCATAATCCACGATGGTATCGGCGAGGTATTCGGGGATACAACCACCCGAAGGGCCGCCCATTTGAACGGCTTTAAATTTTTTGTCGTTTTGGATGCCACCACCAAGCTTGAAAATAATTTCGCGTATGGTAATTCCCATAGGAACTTCAACCAATCCCGATCTTTTTATTTTTCCGGCAAGTGCAAATACCTTTGTTCCTTTGCTCTTCTCTGTTCCGTATTTTGCGTATGCTTCGGGTCCGTTGAGTATAATCCAGGGGATGTTTGCAAAGGTTTCCACGTTGTTGATGTTGGTGGGCTTGCGCCACAACCCTGAAGCAGCCGGGAAAGGCGGGCGCTTACGTGGCATTCCGCGTTGGCCTTCTACCGAGGCAATAAGGGCGGTTTCTTCCCCGCAAACAAAGGCACCAGCACCTTCTTTGATGTGTATGTCAAAATTAAAGCCTTCAATACCCAGTATGTTTTCACCAAGAAAGCCATTTTCCTTGGCTTGTTCAATGGCAATGTTTAATCGTTTGATGGCCAAGGGGTACTCGGCGCGGCAATAGATTACCCCATCCGTTGCCCCAATGGCATAAGCACCTATAATCATTCCTTCAAGCACGGAATGGGGGTCGCCTTCAAGCACCGACCGGTCCATAAATGCACCCGGGTCGCCTTCATCGGCATTGCAAATGATGAATTTTTCTTCAGAAGCATTGTTGGCTGCAAATCGCCATTTCATTCCGGTAGGAAAGCCACCACCCCCGCGCCCCCGAATACCGGAGTCGAGAATTTTCTGGATAACGTCAGTAGCTGATATGGCTTTTGACGCTATTTCACGAATGGCTGAATAACCTTGTCTGGCCTGGTATTCTTCAATACTTTCCGGATCCATGTGCCCGCAGTTGCGAAGAACGATCTTTACCTGATCGTCGAGAAACTCATTTTCATCGGTTTTGAAAAGGTCGCTTGCAACTACATATTCCTTTACAGGATTTCCTTGCACCACGTGCTTATCAATAATCTCAAAAACTTTATTCTCATCAATTTCTCCGTATAAATAGGTGCCGGTGCTGTCCACAATTTCTACCAATGGTTCGCGGTAACACATGCCTACACAACTGGTCTTTTTTAATTCAAAGTCAAGGTTTTCGGCCTCTTTCAGTGCTTTAATTTTATCGTAGGTTTTTCCGGCGCCGGCGGCAACACCGCAACTGCCTAGTCCTACGATTACCTGCGTTTTACTCATATTTTTGTATTGTAAGGTAAAGTGCGTCTGTTTTATTTTTCAGTATCCTGGTGCTCACCAATCCTGATTTCCTTGATGATTTTCACCGCTTGTTTGCCGGTAAGTTTTCCGTAAGTATTGTCACCTATCATCATTACTGGTGCAAGTGAACAACAACCCAGGCAGGCAACAGATTCAAGGGTAAAGAGTCTGTCTTCTGTAGTTTCAGTGTCCTTTATTTTGAGGGCATCTTGTATGGCATCGGTTATGGCGTTGGCATTTTGCACATGACAGGCTGTTCCATGACAGACTTTGATGATGTGCTTCCCTACGGGCTTTAGCCTGAATTGGGCATAGAAAGTTGCCACACCATACATTTCGCTTAAACTCAATCCGGTTTCACGCGATAGCTTTTCAAAGGCTTCTGCCGGAATGTAGCCAAAAAGATGTTGGGCACCCTGAAGCAAGGGAATCATGTTTCCTTTTTTCCCTTTGTATTTATCGATGAGTGGATTCAGCTGTTCAAGATCAGGGGTATCACCCTTTACTGTTTGGTTGTAATGAGAAATTCGTGCAACGCGCATGGTAATTACATTTTAGACGATAAAAGTATATAATCCGGTCCGGATGGAGCTATGGTAGATGCAATTTATACTTTTTCTAAATAGAGTATAGCGCTGATTCTTATGAAAATAAGTGTTTTGAAGATATGTGAAGACAAAAATTCAGTAATTCTCTTAGGGTAATATTCACCTTAAAATACAGTTATTGCACCATTGGTAAGAACTCTTCCTGAATCCGTGTTTGTTTTTTCAGGTGGATATTAAATTTTATCCGGTCACGCTCAGGTACGGCTTTAGCCTGGAGGATATATTGAATTTAAAGGGGGATCATACTGTTTTTGGAGTATGCCATCACTCCCTCTGGCTTGAATCAATGTTACATATAGACTAAATCCGTAGTTTAACCAGTGTTTAACCAATTATAATTGGTTAAACATTGGTTAAACACTGGAGTTGATACGAGCCTGGAGTGTGAAAAGTATGGAGGAGGCTTCTTTCCAGAGAATCCTTCCCCGAAGGGGGGAATGCTTCCCATACTTTCCCAGGCCATGACACGGCTTCCGTCTGGAGAGAAGCGATGACGATTCAGGGTTGTCAATTGCGACCTGTTTTCCGCCTAAACTTAATTACTGCAAAGAGAAAGCCCCTCAACCCATTGAAATGGGATTGAAGGGCTTTGCGTATTGGTATAAACTGAATATGCCTTTATTCCAAATCTGGAATTTAGCGGACAATCGTCAGCTTGCGGGCTTCGGAAGTGTTGTTTGCCGAAATTACCCTGTAGGCATAAACGCCTTCGGGCAAGTGGCTTACATCAATGCGGGTAAGCATGGAGTTGTCAATGGTTTGTGAGGAAACTATCTGACCTTTGAGGTTGTATATTTCAATCACTCCGGTTTTGGCTGCTTCGGTTACCCTGATATAGGTGTAATCACTGGCAGGATTGGGGTAGTTTTGACCATTCAGCAGGGTGTTGATTGCTGCATCATACTCAACACCAACCATACCATCGGACAACCACTGACGGGTTATGTTGACAATCTGGTTGCGGATATCGTTATCGCCGATCATTTCCAGACCAATGCCAAAATAAACGGAGCGGTAGTTTTCCGTTTCGTTACGGATGGCTGCATGTTTATCTGTGGTATTGTAATTAAAAATGACAGTTGCACCTGCACCTGCATCAATCTGATCGGGGTACATATTTCCGGCAAAAACATCAACAATGGTACTCATTGGAATATCTCCGTAAAAAAGATCACCGACAACAGCGATCAACTGGCTGTTTGCAGCGGCACCGTCATCAACAAAAATGGCGTTCAGGTAATTGGTGTAAAAGTCCTGCGTTATGGCGTTCCCGTTTGATCCGGTTACCCCACTCATAATATCCCATCCTATGTCCTGTCCACCAATAAATACATTGTGTCCGGCATCCATAAATACTTTCAGGGCTTCGGCCTGACTATCGGATAGGGCAGGGAAGGTCCATGAAATGTTCATCCAGCAGGTAAATACATCATTAAAGGCGTCGGCATTGATCATGTCGCGCATTGTGTTGGCATCGGTGACAGCATAGCTGGTGATACCGGCAGCGTCCATTGCATTGATGTAAGCATCCTGATGCAACACGGTTTCAGGTCCACTGGTGCCATTCACAATAAGATCCGTTACACCGGCAATTACTGAAACGGCAAATTGCTTTTCGGGTGCTGCCGGGTTGTCTAATGAAGTCATTTTAATGCGATAATTTGGGAAACCAGCAGATGCACCAGGAACAACTTTAACCATTATGGATTTTGGTGTGTTTTTGGTGAGGTCAGCAACGGCAGTACCTGTATATTCGATGCCATCAATCATAAAAACGGCTTCCCAGCCGGCAGGTGCATTCTCAGCCTCCAAGCTGAATTCGAATGAGGAAGTTCCTTCAACATTACTGTTGGCTTCGAGGGCAAATGCGGTTTCAAAATCCATAAACCCTTTTTTGATGTTTGGTTCTGTTGAGGTCATTTCACCAATAAAGAGGTTGGTGCCACCAATGGCGTCAACTTCATCACCGGTAAGAATTTCCTGATGGTCCTGGGTTACAAAAGCAACCACTTTCATATTTTCCACAACTGCCGGAACACTGGTATAATCTGCCGGAACTACATAGGAATAGGTGCGGGTAACCAAGGTTCCCTGAGTTGTTGTGGTAACTTCTTCGCCCCATTGTCCGGTAATCAAATGACGGAGCATGTGCATGTGGCGATAGTTGTTGCCGGCTCCACCACCGGATTGGGGGCCGTATATGCTGTCCTGTATTAAGGCAATGTTGATAAAATTGCTGGAGGTAGGCGCATCGGCAGTATAATAAAGTTCAAGGGTGATGTTTAATGTGCGGGTAGCTGCAACATAAGCTGATTCAAGGCCAATGTTAACTGGTGAAAGATTCGTCATAATCTGGTCGCAGGATACTGCCCATGATCCACGGCTTAATGCGGTTGTTGTGCCACTGAATACATGGCGGTTAACCGTTCCCGAAGGATAACCTGTCAATGCTGTTTGATTTGCAATGGCATTGCCAAAGGAGGTGCGATAATCGGGCTCTCCAGTTGATGGGGTTGCATAAGAGCCCTGATGAATGGCTATTGTAAAAGCCCGGCCGGGGTTGTTGTTTAGTATAGTTTGAGCAATGGCATGGCCATCAGGACAGTTTGGGCAATGGATACCTGTAAATTCTTCGAGTACGGCATTCTTTTGCATTGGAACAGTGCTGACGATGTTCTGGGCAAAGAGTCCGCCAGAGAGTAGTAAAACGAGTGTTAAAAGCGTAAAAATTCGTTTCATAGAATTGGGGGTTTGGTTTGGATGAATAGATGAATAGTTATTACAAAATTAGGAAAAGATGTTTAACATATGGAAATTATTTCATAAGTTTTGTTTAAGGTATTACGGGACTTGAGATTGTTAATTGTTTATTTTGCTCTCGTTGAAAAAAACGGACCAACTTTTATGCATCCTGTCACGAAGAGGGGAATTCTATAAAGCTTTGTGAATTTTTGTGGTTGCACGCGTTTGGAAACGCGCGCTAGCTTAGTTGTTACTTGACTGTAAGGCAGTAAAATATACCAGATTAATTGTTGTTGTTGTTGAATCTCTTTGTTTGGGAATGCTTCCCATACTTCCTCAAAGCCATGACAGTGCTTCCGTCTGGAAAGGAGGGATGACGATTCAGGGTTGTAAATTGCGACCTATTTTCAGCCTGCACTGAATTACTGCAAAGAGAAAACCCCTCAAACCATTGAAATGGGATTGAGGGGCTTTGCGTAATGGTATAAACTGTCTTTATTCCAAATCTGGAATTTATCGGATAACCGTCAACTTACGGGCTTCGGAAGTGTTGTTTGCCGAAATTACCCTGTAAGCATATACACCTTCGGGTAATTGGCTTAAATCAATGCGGGTAAGCATTGAATTGTCGATGGTTTGTGAGGAAACGATCTGACCTTTGAGGTTGTAAATTTCAATCACACCGTTTTTGGCTGCTTCGGTTACCCTGATGTAGGTGTAATCACTGGCAGGATTGGGGTAGTTTTGACCACTCAGCAGGGTGTTGATTGCTGCATCGTATTCTACGCCAACCATTTGGTCTGACAGCCACTCACGTGAAAGGGCAACAATCTGGTTACGTGTTTCAGTGCTGGCGAGCATTTCCATGCCAACGGCAAAGTAGAGTGCGCGGTAGTTTTCATTTTCGTATTGGATTGCAGCATGTTTGCTGGTGGTGTTGTAGTTGAAAATTACATTTGCACCAGCACCTGCATCAATTTCATCCGCATAATTATTATATCCCAGATTGGTGGCAAAGCTGGCCATGGGAACATCTCCGAAAATAGGATCTCCGGATACGACTTTTAACTGATTGGTTGAAAGTGCTCCTCCGCTTACATATACAGCATGAAGATAGTTGGTGAGAAAATCCTGATTGATTGTGGTTCCATGTGATCCGCTCTCAGGGCTCATAATGTCCCAGGCAATATTCTGTCCGGCGATAAAGAGACTGTGCCCGGCATCCATAAAGGTTTTGAGCGCCTCAACCTGATTGTCGGTTAATGCAGGAACAGTCCATGCAATATTGAGCCAGCAGGTGAAAACATCATCAAACGCATCTGCACTGATCATTTCTACCATTTTATCGGCATCCACCACCGTAAAACTGGTGATGCCTGAAGCTTCGAGGGCATCTTCATACACACCCTGGTGTGTGGCTGTGGCATCTCCACCGGTTCCGTTCACAATCAGATCAGTAACGCCAGAAATTACAGAAACAGAAACTTTCCTTTGTGTTGCAGTAGGGTTATCCACTGATTTTATTTTGAGGGTTATGTCTGCAAAACCAGGTGAATTTCCGGGAGTAACCTTGAGCATGACCATTTTAGGCTCATTCTTGGTGAGATCAACCATTGCTGTTCCGGTGTATTCATTGCCATCGATCATGTAAACAACTTGCCAGTCGTCCGGTGTATTCGACGTTTCCATCATAAATTCAAAAGCGGTAGTTCCTTCGAGATTACTGGTAACCTCAAGTTCAAAGTTGGTTTCAAAGTCCATAAACCCTTTTTTTACCCTGGGTTCCTGTGTGATCATTGATCCAATGATTAAATTGCTGCCTCCATTGGCGTCCACCTCGTTAGCAGTCAGCACTTCCTGATGGTCCTGGGTTACAAAAGCAACCACTTTCATGTTTTCGACCACAGCAGGCACACCGGTATAATCAGCAGGGACAACGTAAGTATAGTTGAGGGTAACCAAAGTGCCTTGTGTCGTGGTAGTAACTTCTTCACCCCATTGTCCGGTAATCAAATGACGGAGCATATGCATATGGCGGTAGTTGCTACCTGCACCTCCACCCGATTGTGGCCCATAAATGCTATCCTGTATCAACGCAACATTTATAAAATTGCTTGGCGTTGGAGCATCAGCTGTGTAATAAAGTTCAACGGTGATGTCAAGTGTTCGGGTAAGCGCATCATAATTTGAGTTTATGCCTATGTTAACTGGTGAGGATTGGTTCATGATGGTGTTGCAGGCCCCTATCCATGACCCACGGCCAAGTGTAGTAGCGGTGCCTGTGAATACATGGCGGTTAACGGTACCTGCAGGATAACCTGCTAATCCGGTTTGCCCGGCAATGGCATTTCCAAAAATAGTGCGGTAATCGGGTTCACCAGTTGATGGGGTTGCATAAGAGCCCTGATGAATGGCTATTGTAAAAGCCCGGCCGGGGTTGTTGTCTAGTATCGTTTGCGCAATGGCATGGCCATCAGGACAGTTTGGGCAATGGATGCCCGTAAATTCTTCGAGCAGGGCATTTTTCATCGAGGGCTCGGTGCTTACATAGGTCTGGGCGAAAAGACCTGCTGACATAAGCAATGAAAGTGTTAATAGGGTAAAAAAGTGTTTCATTGGCTTTGTTTTTTTGAGGTTGAACTTGATGATATACTCACAAAAGTAGATAAAAATATATTTGTCCTGGGATTTACTTTGTAATTTGTTTTGTTAAAGCCCATTTTTTAGCAAAAAGAATTCTTAACAACGTACCGATAGAAAAGGTCATGAAAAGTGAGCTTAAGGTATTCCTGTTTTTTTGTATCAATCTATTTCAGATTGTGAAAAACGTTGGTAACGTCTTCGTCGTCTTCCATGCGTTCAAGCATTTTATCGAAATCAGCCTGTTCTTCGGCAGTTAGTGATTTGGTATCATTGGGGATGCGTTCGAAGGCAAAGCTGATGATATCAAACTGATTTTCTTCGAGGTATTTCTGTATGGGGCCAAAGCTGGTAAAGTCGGCATAAATGTGGATTTCACCTTCATCCACAAAAATTTCTTCCAATCCATAGTCAATCATTTCAAGCTCAAGCTCTTCAATTTCAATGCCTTCTTTCATAGCTACTTTAAATGAGCATTTGCGTTCAAACATGAAATCGAGCATGCCCATTGTTCCCAGACTTCCACCGTTGCGGGTAAAATAACTGCGGATGTTTCCCACGGTTCGTGTAGGATTGTCGGTGGCTGTTTCCACAACAACGGCAATACCATGAGGGCCATAACCTTCATAAACCACTTCTTTATAATCGGTAGAATCCTTGGAAATAGCTCTTTTTATGGCTCTTTCCACGTTTTCCTTGGGCATGTTTTCACTTCTTGCATTTTGGATCAACAGGCGAAGTTTGGGGTTCATTGCAGGGTCGGCACCGCCGGATTTAACCGCCATTTCAATGTCCTTGCCCAGGCGGGTGAAAACCCTTGCCATATTTCCCCATCTTTTCATTTTACGCGCTTTGCGAAATTCAAATGCTCTTCCCATGATGTTAGTATTGTTCGGTGATTGTAATTTTTCTCAGCCGCAAATTTAAGAGGAAATTTTGTAATAGCTTGTTTGTTGCCTGTTCTTTGTTTTCTTCCGCCTTTTCCTGGTTTGATTGGCGGGCCTTCCTGCTTGCCCACAGACAAGCTGATGCGCTGGATATCCTGGTTCATTTAACCCTCCAATACGCTGATTTTTTTTGCTGGTTCCTATTTAAATTCCCTATAAACTATCATATTCATGTTGTGTTCCATTGGTGGTGCTTATCTTTGCATAAATTGAATGGATATGGAGCAAGAGATAAGAAATTTGAGATATGAATTACATAAGTTCCCTGAGCTGTCGGGGGAGGAAGTGGAAACTACTGCAATGATCCATTCTTTGCTTAAGGATTGTAATCCGGATTTACTTCAAAAAGGACCTGGAGACAAAGGGTTATGGGCTGTGTTTGATAGTGGTAATCCTGGTCCTGCAGTTATGTTTCGTGCTGATATTGATGCATTACCTATTCATGAAACCTTGTCATTTTCTCATGCTTCTGCCAAACAGAATGTTTCGCACAAATGCGGGCATGATGGTCACACCGCCATTATGGTGGGTTTTGCTTCCTGGGTGGCTGAACATCGGCCACATAAAGGTAAATTGATATTACTTTTTCAATCTGCCGAAGAAACCGGTATGGGCGCGAAAGCCATTGTTGAAGATGCCGGATTTCAAAAATTGCATCCCGACTATAGTTTTGCCATGCATAATTTGCCCGGTTATCCGGCCGGAAGTGTGGTGGTAAGGGTTGGAACATTTGCTGCCGCTTCGCGTGGAATGATCATTCGTTTAAAAGGTCGCACTTCTCATGCTTCGGAGCCGGAAAAAGGCCAAAGCCCGGCTTCAGTCATTGCCCAGTTGATGTCAAACCTGCCACGTCTGGCCACTAACGGGAATAATGAATTGTACGAAGATTTTGTGCTGCTCACCCTTATCCATGCCAATTTGGGAACCCCGGCATTTGGCACTTCCCCGGGAGAGGCAGTATTGATGGCTACCTTAAGGGCTTATCGTAATGAGGACATGGAAATCATGTGTAAACTGGCCGAAGAAATGGTTGCCAGAGCCTCAGAGGGGGCGGGACTGCAGTGTTCAGTATCTTACACAGAAGAGTTTCCTGCCACCGTCAACCATAAAGAACCTGTTGACATGGTTCTGGAAGCTGCCCGAATGTCAGCTATGACGTTAACAAATGCCGTATTGCCGTTTAGGTGGTCAGAGGATTTTGCCCATTTCGGAAAGATAAGCAAAGCAGTGCTTTTTGGTATTGGGGCCGGGGAGGAACAGCCTCCATTACATCACCCCGATTATGATTTCCCCGATCACATTATTCCGTCAGCCATTAAAATATGGATTGGGATTTATGAGAATTTATTGGGTGTAGCTAGCTTAAAAGAGGGAAGGTGAAAAGGTACAGCTTTTAGTGAATTAACTGAATAAACCTCGAATCGTTATTTTAACGTACAGGTGTTTGTGCAGAAATGCTGAATTCAGCATTGTTTCCAATTCAGTTACCATATAATCGAAGTCCGTTGTTTTACTGATATTTTTTTAAGGCTATTTATAAATGAAGAAGCAGGTCATGAATTTGCTGATAGCGGTATCCTGTTGCCGTATGTATCCTCTTCTATAGCATGAAATTATAATTTCATCCCTCAATTCCATACAATTTCATCTTATTATAAAGCGTTTTGCGGTCGATGTTTAAGAGCTGAGCGGCCCTGGTTTTGTTGTAATGAACCTGAGAAAGTACATTCAAAATAGTGGTTTTCTCCTGAGTTTCGGCAATGGATTTTAAATCAGTTGAACTGGTTTCCGGAGAAATAATCGTTTTTTGCTTCTCCTGGTTCACAATTTCTGACGGAAGTTCAAGCGTGGTAATAAGTCCTGTTGTGGAAAGGAGTACGCCCCTTTTTACTACATTCTTTAATTCTCTGATGTTTCCGGGCCAGGCATATTTCAGCAATATGGAGGTCGCTTTGGTGTCAAACCCAAGAATTTCTTTTTTAAGCTCAGCATTTGCTTGCTCAAGAAAGAAGTTTGCGAACTGCAAAATGTCCTCACCGCGTTGTCTTAAGGGAGGGATATTTATTTTAAACTCGTTGAGCCGGTGAAAGAGATCTTCCCTGAATGCACCACGTTGAACACTGGCAGATAAATCATCATTGGTAGCAACCAGAATACGTACGTCAATGTCAACATCCCTGGTACCCCCAATTTTTCTGACTTTACGTTCCTGAGTGGCTCTGAGTAGCTTAAGCTGATTTTCGTAAGAAAGATTGCCAATTTCATCAAGAAAAAGGGTGCCGCCGTTTGCCAGTTGAAACTGGCCTTCTTTTTCGAGGTGAGCATCGGTGAAAGAACCTTTGGTATGTCCGAACAATTCGCTGGCAGCCAGCTCATTGCCAAGTGCTCCACAGTCAACAGCAACGAATGGTTTTTTGTTCCTCGGGCTTTTCATGTGGATCATTCGGGCTACATATTCTTTTCCGGTACCACTTTCCCCTTGAATAATAACCGACATGTCAGTGGGGGCAATCAGTGAAATATACTGCTCAACCAGCAGGGCTGATTGGCTGCTCCCAGTAAGATAAGCAGGACTATTGGGTAATTGTTCTGCATTTATATTGCTTTTTGCCTTTTTCTTATACTGGTATTTTTCCAGAGCTTTATTGATGACCAGTAGCAATTCATCAGGGTTAACAGGCTTGGTGATGTAATCGAAAGCGCCTGATTTAATGGCGGTAACTGCCGATCGTATTTCGCCGTACCTGGTCATCAAAATGGCAGGGATTTCCGGATTTATCCCTTTTAGTTTACCAATCAGTTCAATGCCATCAAAATCAGGTAACCTAAGGTCGGTAAGGATTATGTCGAAAGCCCCCTCGCTGAATGTCTTCAGGGCAGCGCCAGCGCTGAACACCTCCTTTACCTCAAAGCCCTTATTCCCAAGAAATGATTTGAGCATAAGCGAGAAGGTGGGATCATCGTCAACTATCAGGACTTTATACATGCAATAAAGTTAGGTTAGATTAATGTATGTAGGTTGTAACACTTAAATCCACAAAAAGTTAATTTCCGGGTTAAGCTTACTTAATGATTGGTTTTCAGCCAAATTGACCGCTTTCCCTTCTCCGTGCAGAATGAAGTTGGTCAGATTCATGCGTCTTTCTGGATTCACTTATTGGTCCTGTGACAGAAATTTAAGCATAGCTGCTGCAACCATTTGATTACCTGTATCATTCAGGTGAACCCGGTCATAGGTCAGAATATCCTTTTCTTTGTTTTCGGGATTGTACGCATTTTCATATTCCAGGAAAATGCGGCGCAAATCACATAGTTTTGTATTGTATCCATCTGCCAGCTGCCTGATGATTTCTGCATATTGGTTCAAATCACCATCCTGGGGGTTGGTAAATCCCTTTCTTTCGCCTATAACTGTTGGGGTGCACAAAACTACTTCTGCGCCCGAAGCCTGAATTTTAGTAATCAATGCTTCATAAAACCTTTTGAATTTTGGTTCATCGGTACCTGTGCCCCAGGATTTATGCCATACATCATTGATTCCCACATAAATGAACACCAGATCAGGTTTTTTTGATAAAACATCTTCATCCAGCCTCAGGTACAAATCATATACCTTGTTTCCGCCTGTTCCGGCACCGATAAGTTCAAACTGGTCTCCAACGCCTTTTTCTGCAAGTGTTTTCCCCATTAACGTAATGTATCCACCTTCATTAACGCCAAGTTCAGTGATGGAGTCTCCAAAAAAGATAACGCGCTTTGGTGCGTCGGGGGTAAACGATAGGGTAAGCATAATAAGGGTTGCAAAAAGTGCATTTCTCATGGATAAAATTCTGCTTTTCTTCATGTTGAGGCAATGATTAAATTGGAGTGAAGTAAATAAGGTTGAATAGGTGTTGGTTTAACGCGATTCCCTTTGCCGTAGTATTACTTTCGGTTGATTGAAATCTTAAAAACAAAGCTAAGGATTTTTTTGAAAACCCACCATAAAATATTCATAATTGTAAAGGCTACGACCTGTCAGGTCTTTTCTTGACCTGTTTGGTATAGTTGGTTTAAACCTGTAAAAATTGGTCAGTAAATTGCTGTAATGGTGGTTTTGATTATCTCTGCCATCATTGATTCTTTTGATTACGTATAGGTTTTGTTCTTTTTTTTATCAGGTTCAATTGATTGACCTGATAGACTAAAGTTCTAAACTTTATAGACTGAGTTCGTAAAAAGCTTGAAATTTTCGGGACAAACCGCCGTCTTAATAAAAAATATTAATAACTATCCTCGATTCAATCTTTATGCTTAAATTGCGCTATATTTATTCACTGTTATTCCAACCCTGGAATATGCTGTTGACTTATATTTTTAACGAGCATCACATCATGAAAATAGCCTTATATCTTGTGGCTTTGGTAAGTGTTTTTTCCTTTTCTGAAGCCCAGGCCCAGCAACATCTGCAAAAACAATCATTGAACGGAAACTGGGAATTTCGTCAGATCGGAACACAAACCTGGTTGCCGGCGACTATTCCGGGTACTGTTCAAACCGATCTGTTGAATGCCGGTAAAATTGAAGACCCGTACTATCGGCTCAATGAACATAATCTGCAGTGGATTGATAAAGTTGATTGGGAGTATAGGTGTGAATTTGAGGTGAGTGACGACCAAATGAAAAACCAGAACATCCAGCTGGTTTTTGAGGGTTTGGATACCTATGCCGATGTTTATCTGAATGATGTGAAGGTTCTCCATGCCGATAATATGTTTGTTGAATGGCGTGCAGCGGTGAGAAGTGTTCTAAAAGCCGGAAAAAATCGGCTTAGAGTATACTTTGCTTCTCCTTTAATAAATGGTATGATAAAGCAGGAAGCCCTGGGTTATCCTTTGCCGGCATCCAATGATCAGTCGGTTTTGGGTGGTATGGGGCCAAACCAGGTGAGCATTTTCACACGTAAGGCTGGCTATCATTTCGGTTGGGATTGGGGCCCGCGCCTGGTGCCATCAGGCGTTTGGCGGCCGGTATATCTGGAACTATGGAACAATGTCCGTATGGATGATTTATACATTGTGCAAAAAGGCATCACTAAAAAAGGCGCCGCGCTCACCGCAATGATGGATGTTACTGCCAACATGCCAGGCGATTATGAATTGAATGTGGTGGTGGATGGAAAACAGTTAGAAACCACAACAATTGCCCTGGCCCAGGGTAAAACCGTTAAAAGTATTGATTTCACTCTTGTCAATCCCCGGCTGTGGTGGCCAAATGGTTTGGGTGAGCAGTTCTTGTACAATATTTCAATTGAACTATCTCATGCAGGTGAGGTGCTTCAAACTTCCGGGGCTGACATTGGGCTTAGAAACATTCAGCTTATCCGAAAACCTGATGCCAAAGGGGAAGGTGAAAGTTTTTATTTTGAGGTAAATGGCCGTCCGGTGTTTGCTAAAGGTGCCAATTATATTCCCAATGACGTTTTCCTGCCAAGGGTCAGTCCCGAAAAGTATGAGTATATTGTAAAATCGGCTGCGGATGCAAACATGAACATGCTTCGTGTATGGGGCGGCGGCATTTATGAATCAGACTTATTTTATGATCTCTGTGATAAATATGGCATCATGATTTGGCAGGATTTTATGTTTGCCTGTAGCATGTATCCCGGTGATACTGAATTTCTGAACAGTGTAAAGCACGAAGCTGAATACAACATAAAACGGTTGCGTAATCATGCCTGCATGGCTTTGTGGTGTGGCAACAATGAAATTGAAGTTGCCTGGGCTCCCGGTCATGAAGATAAGGGCTGGGGCTGGAAACAGGAATACAGTCAGGCGCAGCGTGAAACCATATGGAAGGCCTATGATACGGTTTTTCATCACATTTTGCCGGCTGCTGTTGACTCACTTACCAATGATCAGCCTTATTGGCATTCGTCACCTTCGGCTGGTATGGGTAAGCTTTCAGGTTACCAGAGTAAAAGTGGCGATATGCACTATTGGGGTGTTTGGCACGGACAGGAGCCCTTTAGTGATTTTAGAAAATACCGTGCGCGATTCATGAGTGAATATGGCTTTCAATCGTTCCCGGAATTTAATACAGTTAAAAAGTATACCCTGCCCGAAGACTGGAATATTGAATCGGAAGTAATGGCTTCGCACCAACGCAGCGGTATTGGCAATCTGCGCATCCGGCAATACATGGAACAGCATTATCAGATTCCTGAAAATTTTGAACAACTGCTTTATGTGGGTCAGTTACTTCAGGCAGATGCTATAAAAATGGCAGTAAAGACACATCGAAGTGATATGCCTTACTGCATGGGTTCCCTTTACTGGCAACTGAATGACGTGTGGCCGGTAGCTTCATGGTCGGGCATTGACTATTATGGAAAATGGAAAGCCCTGCATTATGCAGCCAAAGAAGCCATGAAAAATCAGATAATTAATGTTGCTGTTGAAGGGGGGAAATTGCTCTTTTATGGCATTTCTGATCTTCCGGGAAAAACTGCTGCCGTTCTTAGGCTTAATCTTGCTGATTTTAGCGGTCTTTCCCTTTGGAATCGCCCAGTAAAGGTTACATTGCCTGCCAATAGTTCTGCAATGGTTTACAGCCTTGATCTTAAAGATTTACCTTTGAATTTCCGTGAAAAAGAGGTTGTACTTACTGTAAGCCTTTTTGTGGGATCCAATATGATTGATCAGGAGTTTGTTTATTTTGCAGAACCCAAAGATTTAAAACTTCCTGACCCTGGCATCAAAACCCGTATTAGTCAAAAAGGTGAAAATTTTGTTATTGAAATAACCACACAAAAGTTTTGCAAAAATCTGATGTTGATCAGCGACAATACGAATGTGCAGTTTTCTGAAAATTTCTTTGATATGCAGGCTGGCGAAACCCGCCTTGTTACTTGCCCGGCCACCTTGCGTTGGGAAGATTTTGAGAAAGGCTTCAGAACCCTGAATCTGCAACAAACCATGCACTAAAACAGAACCAGAATCCTCTAACGCGCCGCTTTAAACCCTTGAACCCTTGAACTCTTGAACCCTTGAACTCTTGAACTTTTTGAACGCACCTCCTTGAACCCTTGAACTCTTGAACCCTTGAACTCTTGAACTTTTTGAACGCACCTCCTTGAACCCTTGAACTCTTGAACTTTTTGAACGCACCTCTTTGAACTCTTGAACCCTTGAACCCTTGAACCCTTGAACCCTTGAACTTTTTGAACGCACCTCCTTGAACCCTTGAACCCTTGAACCCTTGAACTCTTGAACCCTTGAACTCTTGAACTCTTGAACTTTTTGAACCCTTGAACCTTTATACACAAAGCCCTGCAAAGCACCTATCCCACCGGCAGACTAAAGCTAAATGTACTTCCCTTTCCTTCGATACTTGAGATGCTAAGTGTTCCTCCATTCTTCTTTACAAATTCCCTGCAAAGGATTAAGCCTAGTCCAGTTCCTTTTTCACCTGCAGTACCGGGAGATGAGTTGTAATCATCCGTCATAAGTAGCTCAATTTTTTCTTTCTGAAGTCCGAGACCTTCATCTGATACACTTATATGAATATGGTTGTTGATGGAAGTGGATTCCAGGGTAATTTTGCCTCCGGGATGCGAGAATTTTATTGCATTGGAAAACAGATTTCTTATAATTATCTGTATCATATTTCTGTCAGCAAACACCAGGTGTAATTCACTGATGCCATTGATGATATTTAGTTTTTTATTGGTAATTTGCGTTTTATAAAGCAATATGATTTCATCTACTATAGCTTTAGGGTCAAGGGTAAGTGGTTTGGCAACGGTGTCGTGTAAATTCGTCTTCGACCAGTTGAGCAGATTCTCCATCAATTCATTCGTTTGGGTTATTTCCTGAGTTAGATCAGGTAGAATCTCTTTAAATTCATCGTCTGAAATTTCTCCATTTTTTAACAATTGGACCATTACGGTTAGGTTTGATAGTGGTCCCCTTACATCATGGGCAATGATGGAGAATAATTTATCTTTCGTTTTGTTCGATAAATTAAGGGCTGAAGTCCTTTCGGAAAGCATTTTATTGTGCTGAGTAAGTTTGTTTTGTTGATTTTCTATGATCAGGTCTTTCTCAAAACGACGTAGTTGATTGATCCATAAGGTGACCGATAGTGCCCATCCGATAGCAACAGTGGTTAAGCCATTTACCAGGTTCGACAGCAAAATGCTGTTGTTGTGCTGATGAATATTCAACATCAGGACAAGAACCAGAAATCCAAAAGTATAATAAAGTCCAGCTTGGAAAGGATGCATGTATAAAAGTAAAGCACAGATAAGGGTAACCAGAATAAATGGGGCTATGGCAGGAGTTACCAATTGGTCAACTCCGGCAATGAACGCTCCGGCTGATATAAAAATGAGACATGTTAATTGAGGAAGCAGTCTGGCCAGAAGTCCATTTTGTTTTGATTTTTTATTGATTAGGATGGCGGATAAACCAATGCCCATAAAAAGAACCGAAAGAATAGAGTGTGTTGCCAGCAGGGTATATCTCCATGATTGTGTTGCAGGATCCGATTCGTGCCTGAAAAAGTAAAAAATAATAACGTGTATGAATACTATAGGAAATCCAACTTAGAGCATAAACTCAAGTCGGGTTAGATTGATCAAACGAATGCCTTGTCGCGCTTTCTCTTTGGATTGGGGCGAAAATGTAAATTCAGCAATTAACTTACGTTTGATATCTGCAATCATGGGTTTTCGCAATTGGTTAGTTTCTGAAAAATGTATAAAACATCCGGATGTTCCAACAAACTCGGTTTCAAATGTATTACAATTTTCAATTGGGATTCAAATATTTGAATTTCTTCGTGAATTGTGTTATAATTAATTTTTGCCTATATTTAGCATAATGTGAGTTAATAATACTGGATCCTCGAATCAGAAAACATAGTGTCCAGGGTACATTATGTCTACATGATTTTGAAATCAGAGGATATTGTTGTGTCAAAACCTTCCTGAACAGGGAGGAGAGTGGAAGGCTGGCATAACATACGGAATGATTGCAAATGAAGGGCAATATGGAGCATGATCCATTCTCCGAATATTCTTTTGTGTGTTTTTTACGCGTTATTCATATCGTGTACGAAAATCTAAAGTCAAACGAAAAAGCTCGTACTCAACGGCCTGGTTATTCAGGTTGGTGATTTTTTCGACGAATTATTGTCAGAGCTTAGCTGAAAAAAATAAAGACCAATCGCCTGGGTTAACTGACTGTTGGCTAAATATACAACTGAACAACATCTTGAAGTAACCTGTAAAAATGTTTATCTTTGTATAAAAAATGTCACCAGAAGCAACAAATCCTGCACCCGCCAAATCGCTGATAAAGTTGATTTCAGCCTATAAAGTGCCTTCCAGCAGTAATGCGGTGTGGCAGCTAATCAATACTTTAGTGCCTTACATTGGGCTGTGGATAGCCATGGCATATCTCATTAACGTTTCCTACTGGCTGGTATTGCCGCTTGCTTTTTTGGCGGCTGGTTTTACAGTCAGGATGTTTATCATTTTCCACGATTGTGGCCATGGCGCATTCTTCAAATCAAAAACCGCCAACGATATTATTGGAATAATTCTGGGAATTCTCACATTTACGCCATATCACCGCTGGCACCATGCCCACCTTATTCACCACCGGACTGCAGGAAATTTAGACAAGAGAGGTGTTGGTGATGTATGGACCCTCACCGTAGAAGAATATAAGCGTCGTACCCCAAAGCAACGTTTTTTCTATCGTGTATATCGCAACCCTTTCATCATGTTTGGATTGGGTGCCGGGTTGATGTTTCTGGTAATGAATCGCTTCACCCGAAAAGGTTTCAGTCGTAAGGAAAGAATAAGTGTATATATCGCCAATATTGGCATTGCGGCTTTTGCAACTGGTGTCAGTTTACTGATTGGATTTGAGACTTACCTCCTTATTCAATTGCCTGTTATGTGGATTGCGGCTACCGCCGGTGTTTTTCTTTTTTATGTACAGCATCAGTTTCCTGATGTACACTGGTATCGCGATGAAGAATGGGATTACAGTACTGTAGCCATCCATGGTGCTTCTTACCTTGCCCTGCCGGTTGTTTTGCAATGGTTCTCCGGCAATATAGGTTTTCACCACATTCATCACCTGAGCTCAAAAATTCCGAATTATAAACTTGAAAAGTGCTTTCGTGAAAATGAGGCTTTTCAACAGGTTATTCCGGTTACCTTTATTTCAAGTATGAAATCATTGAACCTCAGGTTGTGGGATGAAGATCGGAAACGCCTGGTTACCTATCGGCAGGCGGGAGGGTAGGGGACGCTCAGGATAAAGCAGCTGGGTGAGCACGGGGATTGCTTAAACCAGCTGAACTTCATTAGCAATTTAAACATTACAATAATAAATATCTATTGTATCAACCGAATCCCCGTATCCTCTATTTGTATTCGCTTTTGTTTGTATAGTGCGCCAATTGATTTCTTGAAGTTTTTTTTACTCATCCCGCAAACATCGTAGATATCTTCCGCGGGGCTTTTGTCATTGAGTTCCAGAAAGCCTTCATTTTCTTTCAACAATGCAAGTAAACGCTCAGCATAACCATCAATTTTTTCATACCCGGGCTTCTGAAGACTGAGGTCTATTTTGCCATCCTCGCGTACTTTCATAACATACCCTTTGATGTGTTGTCCCCGTTCCAGGTCCACAAATACTTCGCTTGAGTAAAGCAAACCTTCGTGCTGGTTGTTGACAACGGCCATATAGCCAATGTCAGTGGTACGCCATAAAATCAGGTCAACTTCCTCCCAGGGCTGATAATTGGCCGTTTCTTTGCTCAAAAAGCGCTCTAACCGGGCAGACGCTGCGATTCGCCCGCCTTGCGGATCAGCATAAATATAAACAAGGTAACTTCTGCCTTCCACCATTTTGGCATTTTGTTCGCGATACGGAACAAGCAAATCTTTTTCGAGTCCCCAATCGAGAAATGCCCCGATTTCATTGACGGCTTTTGCTTTTAGCAATGCAAATTCGCCTACCTGAGCGTAAGGTTTCATGGTGGTGGCGATAACGCGGTCCTCAGAATCATAATATATAAATACCTCAATTTCATCATCTGGCTTGCAACCTTCAGGTACCCATTTCATGGGTAGTAATATTTCACCAAGTTCGCCACCATCGAGGTAAACGCCAAAATCGACAATTTTAATGATGCTGAGGGTGTTGTATTTTCCGGGTATAGCCATGTTGAAATAAAATGAATGAAAGGCAAAGGTACGACAATCAGGCTGTTTCCTGCTCAGAATTTAAGGAATAGCCCGCCACTGAGGTCACTTTTGGAATAAAAATGGTTTTTAGGTTTAATATTATCTATCGTCTGGGTTTCCTCTGTCCAGGTCATGATGGTGCGTTGGTAGGCTAAATTCCTGAATGAAAGCAGAAACTCGGCTTGAATGAGCAATCCCAGGTCAAAGTCACTGTTGTGGTAAAACTGATAGGTTAACTCTATTTCTGTGTGGGAAGTTAATGCAGCCCCGTACTGCGTCTTATACCTGATTTCACGACGGAAATTTTCATTGGCCTTTTTCTGTGTAATCACTTCACTGAAAGGGATAAAAGAATTGAGGCCGATACCGCTTGCAAATGTTGCCTGTAGTCGTTTGCTTTTGTATTTGAGGAAAGGCATTGCACTAATGCCCATATCAAAGAGCGTTCTCTGACGGTAATTATGGTCCAGGTCGGCAATTAAGGTCGTGTCAGTTTTCAGGTGGAATTGGTTGAATTCATCCAGATATTGAGGATACAAATAAACCTGGCCTTTTATTCCTAAATCCCATAATGGATTGATGCTGCTGATTTGACGTACAACGGCAATCTGCATATGGCTGGGTAATAAATCACTCAGCATACTTAGCTCTGAGACAAAGGTCCAGCGCTCGTTTGGTGAAAGTGAAATGCCTATACTCATTACACCATAATTATTATTTCCGGTACCATTGTGTGAGTAATCCAGAAAGTCGATGTCACTTTTAATGGGTTGAGGTGTGCGGTGTATGAAGCGCCCGCCAAACTGTATATCCAAACGCAGGGATTCTTTAACAGGATTTGTTTGTCCGAACGCCTGGCTGAAACATAGAGCAGTAAGCAAAATCAAGTACAAACGCCGGAATGATCTGGTTGCAGCCATATTTAGTGTAGAATATGAATCAGGTTAGTTGTATCGGTCATCTGCAGGCCATCTGAAAAAGTGAACTGAATTTCAAACTGCGCCAGTGTATTTTTAACTTCCGGCTTAAGATAAATTCCAAACGATTCTATACCACCGTCATAATAAGTTTTGTTTTCCGTTTGCCTGATAATGTATGAAAGTTCATTATAAACACTGGAAGATGAGGCTGAATTACCACGCGATTGCCCGACAAAAAGTCCGCTTACATTGGTTCCTGCAGGAATGCTTTCGGAAAGGGGAAATAAGGTGGTTATGCTGATGGCTTCCAGAAACTGCCGTGCCATAAATGGCATGGAGCAATCACATGAAAAGGCTTGTGATGTTGTAAATCCAATGTTTTTAACGAAGCTGGCCGCTGCGTAACTTCCATAATATCCCATAGAGTCATAGAGATTAACTTCAAAGGCAACCGCCCCGGGAAGCATGGTATCTGAAAAGGTTGATTGCACCCACTCCCCTGAATTGTCCAGGTTTCTGATATCGGTGGTGTTGAAGTCGAAGGCAATTGCGGTATCATCACATTCACAACAACCGGGAATAATTCTCAATACATTGGCAATCAATAAAATGAAGATCGTTTTTTTGAAAATGCGCATCTGATTTTTTGTTTTATTGTGGGTAAACGTGGTTGGTACAATTTATCCGAATAATTGCCTGAAAACATCTTCGATCTTACTTACTGAAATCAATTTTATGTTTTTGGCTGCGCTATTGGCTGCTTTCAGGTTAAGTTTGGAGATGACAATGGTTTCGAATCCCAGTTTTTCGGCTTCCGAAACACGCTGTTCAATGCGCGTTACTGGCCTTATTTCGCCCGAAAGGCCAACTTCAGCGGCAAAACAGGTTTTTGAGCTTATGGGAATGTCAATGTTTGAAGAAAGTACTGCACTCACAACAGCAAGATCAGTAGCCGGGTCATCCACTCTAAAACCTCCGGCAATATTGAGGAAAACATCTTTTGTGCCCAATTTAAATCCGCTGCGTTTCTCCAGAACCGCCAGTAGCATATTCAGCCTGCGGGTGTCAAAACCGGTGCAGGTTCGCTGCGGAGTGCCATAGGCCGCGGTACTTACCAACGCCTGGGTTTCAATAAGCATTGGTCTCAGTCCTTCAATGGTGGCTGCTACCGCGGTTCCGCTTACCGGTTCTTCATGTTGGGTAATCAGAATCTCGGATGGGTTGGTTACTTCACGTAGTCCACTGCTTTGCATTTCATAAATGCCTAATTCAGAAGTGCTTCCAAAGCGGTTTTTGATGGACCTCAGGATTCGGTAGCCATAGTTTCTGTCGCCTTCAAACTGGAGCACGGTATCTACCATATGCTCCAGCAATTTTGGACCGGCTAGTGTGCCTTCTTTGGTTATGTGGCCAATCAGGAATACCGGCACGTTCATTGTTTTGGCAAAACGCTGCAATTCTGAAGCCGTTTCCCGTATTTGCGAAATGCTGCCCGCAGAAGCATCAATGCTTTCACTGGTGAGGGTTTGAATGGAGTCGATGATAACAATTTGTGGTGTAAGTTTGGCTATATGGCCTAAGATTTCGTTTGTGGCGGTTTCGGTGAGGATATAGCACTCATTCTTTCCCATACCCAGTCGCTCTGCCCGCATCCGGATTTGTTGTTCACTCTCTTCGCCTGATACATATAGCACTTTCAGGTTTTTGATGGTAAGTGCGACTTGCAGCATCAGGGTTGATTTCCCAATCCCAGGCTCGCCGCCAACAAGTACCACTGAGCCGGGAACCAGCCCTCCACCAAGTACCCTGTTCAACTCTTCGTTGTGGGTGTTGATGCGGTTTTCGGTACTGAGTTCGATTTCGGTTATTAGCGTTGGTTTAGCATTTTTACGCATGGCCATAACGGGTGAATGCGAAGCCTCAGTGCGTTGTATAACCTCTTCAACATAAGTGTTCCATTCCCCGCACGAAGGGCATTTGCCAATCCATTTTGGTGATTGTGCTCCACAGTTGCTGCAAAAAAAAGCGGTTTTAGTCTTAGCCATTGGTTTTTGTTTGTTCCCGATAACTACCAGGATTAATTTTTGGTTGCATCATTCTATATATTAATCTCCTGGTTAAATTTCTGGAAATTATAAATTCATCCATCGCAAGCTTATGACAGCTACAATCCTTTAATCTTTTTTTCAATGAGTGATGTTGAATATCCCGGCAAATATTCCAATGTTTCAACACTTCCGCCCTTACCCACTACAATATCGTATCCTACAATATTTTCGGGTTTATAGTCCGCGCCTTTTACAAGAATGTCGGGTTGAATAATCTTTATCAGTTCATAGGGTGTGTCTTCATCAAAAAGGACAACAGCATCCACAAAACTAAATGAGGCGAGAATCATGGCGCGGGAGAGTTCGTCATTGATTGGGCGTGTGGGCCCCTTTAACCTGCGCGTAGAGGCATCGGTGTTGAGGCCGATGATAAGTTTATTTCCTAAATCTGCGGCTTTAGCCAAATAGTCAATGTGTCCGAGATGGATAATGTCGAAACAACCGTTGGTAAATACAATCCTAAAATCTTTGAAATGCCAGTAGGCGAGTAGATTCTTAAGCTCTTGCGGGTTCAGTATCTTGCGCCGGATGGTTTCCTGTTTTGTCATTTTTGGTTTTATTTAGAACAGGAAGTAAAATTAGTGAAAAAACACCAGCCATCAGGATCATGAGTGTTTGAGAACCCCAAATCAGCCAACCCATGGCGTAGCCTTTGGTTTCAGGGACAGCCCACAGAAACAGGGTTTCAGCAACAATAGCAGGGTAGATTCCTATACCGCCTTGTACTACCATTATGCCAACAGAGCCAAAAATCAGTACTGCAAGGCCTGCATCCAGGCCTAAATGTGCAGTTTCCTCCAGACTGAAGAAAACCACATAGGCCATCAGCAGGTACATCGCCCAGATGCCAATGGTATAGGCGACAAATAAGAATGGTTTTTTTATTCTGGTGAGTGATTTTATGCCTTCGAGTAAACCAAGAAAAAGATGATAAAACTTCTGATAAATTTTTGAATGTTTGTACTTTTTATGAATCAGTATCAGCATAAAAAATCCCGCAACCGCCATTCCCAGAAATAAATACAGTAAGTAGTTCTGGCCAATCAAATCAAAATTAAACTTCTTTTCTAGTGGCACATAAATTTTTTGTTCTATATAGTTGTGAATCTTTCCCGATTGGGTGAAAATCATAAAGAAAAAAATCAGCACAAATGTGATCATATCAATGGCCCGTTCAGTAATTACAGTGCCAAAGGATTTATTGAAGGGGATTTTTTCATAGCGGGTGAGAATTCCGCAACGGCTAACTTCACCGAGTCTTGGTAGTGCCAGATTCGCCAGGTAACCAATCATCACCGCCATAAAAACATTGCCTGTGCCAGGATTGTATCCCATGGGTTCCATCAGTATCTTCCAGCGAAGGGTTCGGAAGACATGGCTGATGATCCCGAGCATAAAGGCCAGAATTATCCACGAGTACTTTGCAATCTTGAATGAATAAAAGATCTCGCTTTTTTGCGCTGTCGTTAGATTTCGCATGAAGAGCCAGATAAAAAAAAGGCCGAGTGCGAAAAATAAAGTGAACCTTAAAATATTTCGTAGATTGTTTTTCAAAACCTGATTTTATACAATTTGATTGTTGTTATCGGGAAAAACAATTGCCGGACTGAATTGGCGGGCTTCTTCAGGGCTCATATGTGCAAATGCAGCAATAATAACAAGGTCGCCGGGAACAGCCTTACGTGCCGCCGCGCCATTCAGCGAAATCATACCGCTACCACGCTCGCCCTTTATAACATAGGTTTCGAGTCGTTCGCCATTATTGATGTTGAGTACCTGTACCTTCTCAAACTCAATAAGATTGGCTGCTTCCATAAGGTTTTCATCGATACCGATGCTGCCGATATAGTGCAGGTTAGCTTCGGTAATGGTTGCCCGGTGGATTTTTGATTTAAGTATCTCTATGGTCATAGCGCTGCAAAATTACTTAAATTAGTTGAATATTATCAATGAGCCTTATAGCTCCGGCAAAAACCGCAATAAATCCCATATTGCCGGCAGAAATTGCTCCGGGAACAGCCTGGAGGTCATTGCCTGATGCAATTGAAAAATATTCTAGTTTTAACAGTGGATGTGCGCTGAAGTTATGCTCAACCATTGCTGTGATTTGCGATGCAGTACTGTTTGTGGCCATGCTTTTTGCTTCTTTCAGCGTTTTAAAGATAAATGGGGCTGCTTCGCGCATTTCAGGTGTGAGGCGTTCATTGCGTGAACTCCTGGCCAGGCCATCTGCTTCCCTGCTTATTGGGCAGGGCACAATTTCAACAGTGAGGTTTTCGATGCGCACCAATGCCTTTATTATCTGTAGTTGTTGAAAATCTTTTTCACCGAAGTAGGCGCGATGGGGTAGGGTAATGTCGAAGAGTTTATTTACTACTATGGCGACACCATTAAAATGACCCGGTCGGAAAGCACCTTCCATTACATTGGCCAATTCGCCAAAATCGTAAGTTTTTTGAACTTCTTCAGGATACATTTCCTCAACCGAGGGAACAAAAACCGCTGTACATCCCGCCTCCTGGAGCATTTTCAGGTCTTTTTCCAGTGTACGGGGGTATTTTTTCAAGTCTTCAGGATTGTTGAACTGTATTGGATTTACAAAGATGCTGCAGATAACCACATCATTTTCGTTGACCGCTTTTTCCACAAGGGAAATGTGCCCGGGATGCAATGCTCCCATGGTTGGCACAAATCCAATCGTGAGTCCTTGTTCGCGCTGGCTCAGCACAAATGAACGGGTTTCTTTAATGGTACTAAAACGCTTCATTTATTTGTTTTTCAGACGATTGAAAATTTTAGTGATTGCCTTGCAGGTCGTTTATTTCAGTAATTCTCTTCTTAAAAATATCCAATAAATCACCTTCGAGCGTAGTTGTCGGGGTTTCAATTATCCGTCCGGTTTCTTCGCCCTCACGGGTGAAAATAAATGTAGGCACCAATTGGATGTTGTAGTCACCAAGGCAGAAATCTTTTGTTTTTTTATCCCGGTCAACGGCCACCATAAAAATTCTTTCGGAGGGATAATTCAGTTGATCCAGAATCTTAAAAAAATGGGGCACTTGTTGACGACTATCACCACACCAGGTTCCCATCACGATAAAAACCCAGGGATAATCAATGCCGGAGTTCTGGATGCTTGCTATTGTGCTGCTGTCTGGCTGGTATTGTTGGTATTCAATGTTAAACCAGTCGCTGAAGTCTGCAAGTCCCTCCCGGGTTACGGTACCAATCATTATTTCTTTACCGCTCTTTTCATCAGTTATGCGTTGATTGTCTTCCTGAGCAAAGGCAAAAAGAGAGGAACCCAGTATCAAAAATGTGAGTGCAGTAATTTTCATGTGAATGATTAAGGTTCGTTAGTCGGCTGAAAAGTCAGTTTTTAATTTGAGTTTGCAAAAATAGGAAGGTTTTCAATGCATCATTACACTATTATCTACTATTGGTGAAAAAGTATGACTGTATGTGGTGTTTTTTATCAACCGTCTGAATTATCTTTTTTAGTCGGGTTTCTTTGTTCTGAAGCAGGTATTGCTCAAATGTTCATGAACAATTTTATGAAAAATCGGTTTAGACTGCTAACTAATTGAATACAGGTGAAATAGCTTATTCGTACAAGTCTGATGTTTTGAAAATCAGTGTTTTAAGATTTTTTTTAATCAAAAATCAAATTTGCATTAGAGATTGTTCGGAAGTATATTTGCCGACTTAATAAATTTCCTTACTAACGACAGGGATCAAATGGGAAAAATTGGAATATTTTATGGCGGAAGCACCAAGGGAAGCACATATAAGGCTGCTGAGTCCATGTTAAAGTCATTTGGCAATGGAATTGCCGAAATGCATAATGTTAGCGCTGCTTCAAGTGATGACCTTGAGAAATACGATTGTCTTATCCTGGGTACCTCTGCATGGGGTATTGGTGAAATGCACCAGGATTGGGAACGATTTATCGATGTGCTTGTTGAAGCGAAAATTAACGATAAAAAGATTGCTATTTTTGGATTGGGTGATCAGATAGAATATCCTGAAAGCTTTGTAGATGGCATGGGAACTGTATTTTGCAGGCTGCCATTCAAAGAGAATGTTGTTGGCTCCTGGCCAACCAAAGGATATTCCTATTATTTTTCAACCGCAGAGAAAGATGGTAAGTTCGTTGGTCTGGCGCTTGATGAAGATAGTCAACCTGAGCTAACAGAAGAGCGGATATCTAAATGGGTGAGCCAGTTGCGTACTGAGTTTCAGCTTAATTAGTATTGTCTTTCTGGTGAATTTATCAGTGTTTTGTTGAATTTACGACATTTATTAATGCAGGACCCCATTTTTTGATGGTTTTCCTGCGTGGTGAGTGCCGTTTTTTTTAATTTTGCTGTCCTTACCTGATCGTATGGATCATTGCCTTTGTATGCCTGACGCTGAACACTGGTTTAGGGCAAACATCGCAGTAGAAGGGGTCAGGGAGAAGGAGATTAAGATTGTTAATTGATAACCCGATGGGCTGATTTTATGGTAGATATTTTAACCCGGGAGGTTGCCTGGAAGTTTGCAAAGTTTGGTGCGGTAGGATTATCGGGTGTTGTGGTTGATTTTGGCTTCACCTACGTTTGTAAAGAATGGCTCAAGATTCAGAAATACGTTGCCAATGCCATTGGCTTTACCATTGCTGCCAGTTCAAACTATTTTTTAAACCGTATCTGGACTTTTCACAGCAATAACCCCCAGATTGCTATAGAATATGGACAATTTCTTTTCGTTTCACTTATAGGCTTGGTAATCAATACTATAGTTTTATGGTTATTGGTTTCTAGATTTAAGTTCAATTTCTATTTTGCGAAACTCTTCGCCATTGGCGTAGTGACCCTCTGGAATTTTGTGATTAACCTGAATTATACATTTGCAATAACTTGAGAAGTCCTGGTGAGGGGGCAACAATGCAATGAGGCCACATTGAAGTTCTGGTGATTGGAGATACACCCAAAATCAAACACCAGTAACCAAATAAAAACAACGGGCTAACGAGAAACCAACTAATGCGTTTTCGTCATATCAGCCGGTATTACCAGAATAAAATCTGCCTTATTCTTATTTTCTTCTTCCAATACTGATACTTCCTCCTGCTCTGAACTATTGATGGTAACTATTTTTAAATCAGGATTATGTTGTTTTAGGTACCAGGTTATTCCCTCAAAGTAGTCAGAGTGATACGTTCCATGAAAGTGGATAAAAGTATTTCCTGCTTTTAGGTTTTTAAGTATAAAATGAGCCATCGTAGCATCTTTTATTGCCTGGGCGCGAGGTAGGTTTTCATTTACATGGCCTCCGGCTCCGCCCATCATCTCCATCATGCCTTTGTAGCCGGGCAGCTCAGCGTCATAAAGTATAGGCAGGGGGGCAATGTAAGTTCGGGCTTCCTCCGATAAAGTGGAGAGTCCTTCAAATCCTTCGCGGTTTACAAGCGATGCGTAGCGCCTAGGAATATTGGTTGCAATAAAGGGTATCTTGTTATCGCGGGCAAATTCCAGCAGTGGCTTATAATCCGTTTTATAATTTGGCCATAAACGGGCTTCGGCCTCAAAATTTCTGTCATTTACGCGCTCACTCAGATATTCACTCACAATCAGTGCGTTATCAGCTTCAAACATCTCAGCCCCCAGTATAAGAGCACCTTTCTTTTCATTAAACAACTCCCGTGTAAGCGACAATTGCAACCAATGGCTGATGGGGTTGTTGTGTAATTCTCCAAAGAGCACAACATCCGCGTTTTTGGCTTCGGAAACCAATTTGCCAAAATCAGTCGGTTTGCCTATTGAAGTGTAAAGCTGATAGGCTGGTAAATCACCACGCATGGCTGTAAGCATCAGAAATAAAATGCCGATGGGAAATATTCTTTTCATACTGTTTGAGGTTTGTAAAGAAACAGACAGAACTATCCGTTGTTCATATTGCGGGCATTGAAAGTAATTGGCAATAGGTTATTAATGCCTTCCACGGTATAGCTTTTTCCTGTTTCGCCTGAAAAAATAATTTTTATTGATTTGTTCTGTTTATTCTCATATTCAGCAATCACCTGCCGGCAAGCCCCGCAAGGTGAAACCGGCTCGATAATATGGTGAGGCGTTTTTATGGTTATGGCAATTGTTTCTATGACTTCATCAGGATACAGCGATGATGCGGAGAAAAGCGCGACACGTTCAGCGCATAGTCCTGACGGATAAGCCGCATTTTCCTGATTGCTCCCGGTAACTATTTTGCCATTAGACAGGCGAATGGCCGCTCCTACACTAAATCCCGAGTAGGGTGCATAGGCAGTGTCAGCAGACTTTGCTGCTTCTTGCATAAGCAGCTGATCAGCTTGTTCAAGTTCGGAAGTAGTTTCCGATTCTGTGTATTGGATGGTAAGGCTTATGTGCTTCATTGCACGGTAAAATAAAGGATTTGAGCGGTAAAGATAGGCTATTTTTTACAACTGCTGTTCATTAGTCTGGTTGTGCTTGTCGGAGTGTCGTTTGTAGCCAAAAAGTAACAGTGCATTAAAGAACGCATAAAAGGTTGCACCGGCTTGTGTTTCAAGGGTGTCCTCGGTAAGCATTGACATTATTATTATTATGGTAAAAATAATGTAGAGGTAGTTGTTGAATTTTCCAACCTTAATTCCCGGATAAAGAAGGGTAACAATAAACCAGAGAAATCCAAAAATCCCAAAAGCAACAAAAATGGCAAGGTATTGATTGTGCGACCTTTTTCGGAAAGAAGGGTGCAGTTTTGAATCAAGGTCGTTGTAAGCCTGATTAAATGCCTCATTCAAATCGCCGGTTCCAACTCCTGTAAGCCAATGATTTTTAATGATGTACATGGATGCTTTCCAGTATTCAACACGTTGCATGGTGCTTGAAGCGTTTGGATCACCATAACTTGAATAGTTGTGATATCCCATAGCTATCTGCTCAATACGGGAAGTAAAATTGAAATGTTCCGTATATCTCACATTGGCTATGCCTTTCTCAATATAATGTATTTCATCATCACTCAGGCTCCTCAAGGCTGAAGCATCTTTTCTCAGCCCTTTTGAGTGAAGGTAACGTATGAGGGTGTATTTAAGCTCCTGTCCCTTTAAATCTTCCCCATCAAAGCTGAAGTTACTGCGTAAATTCCACTCATGCCTCAATTCAGTCAGGCTGATGTACAATCCCACATACTTCCCGTTTTCAATTCCATAACTGCTGGTATCATGTTTATAGGGGGACCCGAATTCGGTATAAGGCTCCAGATTGCTGAAATCTACCGGTGCAGGTGAGGCGTAATTGTTTACAATATTACGCATTGTGATGTAGGAGAGTATAATAAAAGCCAGCAAAAAAAACGTAGCAATTAGCTTGATAAAGGGTGTCTGGAATTTGAAAATATAGTAAAATAAAAAAGTCAGTCCTATGGCAATCGTAATCAAAATACCAGTCACCGATTCAAGAATTAACAAGAAGAGTAATAACCACAAAATACCTGCAATCATAAGGTAGAGAGAAGTCCTTTTGGGATATACTTTTTTTGCAATAAAATAGATAAGAATAAAAATGGAGAAACAAATGGTAAGGCTGAAACGGATATGCGAAATGAATATGCTCAACTCGCGTGGGTCAGTAATGTGCCTGGTTAAAAGAACGTAAATACTTGCAATGGTTCCCGAAAATACCGCAAGCACAAAAAACGCCATGAGTTTATGGAACCTTTTAATGCTCAGTGGTGCCGATGTTGCTATGATCACCGGGATGCTCAGGAGAGGTAATTTTATTCTCAGGTCCTTTAAAGCATAGTTCAGGTCACTGGAATAAAGTGTTCCAATAATATGAAGGAAATAGAGGGAAACAACGATCAATGCAGCAGGATTATTGAACAGCATCCTGAATTTACATACTACATTGGCTACTATTTGCTTAAATCGTCCTGGATTTTCTACGGTCGGGGCATTTTCTTTGTTATAGGACAAGCCTTCAAAAATCCAAAGTCCAAGCAGTAGGAATTGTGAAATACTCATCCCAAATTCCGACAAAGGAATTGAAATGGCAAGAAGTATAAGTGCATAAAACATCAACGACGAAGTGTCGCGTGGCCAGGAGGTGATGGTATGAACCCAACTTTTATCCGGCATTTGATGTAATATTACTGATTTTTACCTATTGCTGAAGCATTCAATATTGAATTGTAAGCCTGCGGATCGAGTAGTATTTCCTTGGCTTTGTTCATCTCCTCATCCTCAGTGACAGCTGCTTCTACCCGCCCTTTTTGGAGGTAATATCTTGAAACAATTTCATTTCGCATGAGTGACTTAATTTCTTTACTGAATTTCTCAAGGTCTGTTTGTTTGTTATGAATCATTTTTGACTCGAGCAAAGCAAAATCAGGCGCTAATTCGTCGTAATATTTTTCAACTTCAGCTGTTTTTTTAAGGTCAGCCAGAAGTTTTTCGCTGCGTGTTATGTAGTCATAATCCTTATCCTGTAGCCAGTTTACAAAGTCAGCGTATATTTCAGGGGTAATCACAAAGTCGCGGGCGGGTGGTATGGAGTCATGCTCCCGCTTGAATTTATTGGCATAATCAAAAATAAGGTAGTGAGTAATAAGGCTGATGGCGATGTTGCTGATCATGGGTGATTCAATTACGATATCGGGAGTGATGCCGCCACCATCATAAACAATCCTGCCTGTGCTGGTTTTAAAGCTATTAATAAGTGAATCGGGAATTTTTCCGGCAACTCCTGCACTATCCTTGTGCTCATAATCGATAGCCTGGATGCACCTTCCGCTGGGGATGTAATATTTGGCCACCGTCACTTTCATCTGGGTGTTGTAACTCAAGGGGATGATGTTTTGTACCAATCCTTTTCCAAATGTCCGTTCCCCGATAATTACCGCCCTGTCCAGGTCTTGTAATGCACCGGCAACAATTTCGGAAGCCGATGCACTGAATGGGTTTACCAGCACTACTATTGGTATTTCAGTATCAATCGGTTGCACCAGTGTTTTGTATGATTTATTTCTGTCCGGTGTTTTGCCCTTGGTGCTCACAATGAGTTCGCCACGCTTGACAAAAAGGTTCGAAATGCTAACGGCTTCACTTAAAAGTCCACCACCATTGTCTCTCAAATCGATAATCAGGCCTTTGAGGTTCGTGTTCTCCTTTAATTTAAGGAAAGCGTCTTTGACTTCTTTGGAGGAATTTTGGGTAAACCCGGTAAGTTTGATGTATCCAATGCCATCATCCACCGTTAGTGAATGTGCCACATTGGGAATGGAAACTTTTTCACGCTGAAATTCATAAGTCAGGGGTTTAGCGTAGCCTTCGCGCTGCACATCCAGCTTTAGCCTGGTGCCTGGTTCTCCTTTGAGTATGGCACTTACATCGCTGACTGATTTTCCTTTGGCGTCCCTGTCGTTTACGCTTAATATTTTGTCGCCTGGGATTAGTCCGGCTTTTTGGGCTGGCGAGCCTTCATAAGGTTCTGAAACAATAACATAGTCACCCAACTGATGAATCAAGGCTCCAATTCCTCCATATTCACCAGTGGTCATAAACTTGTAATCTTCAATGTCGGCTTCCGAAATATATACTGTATATGGGTCCAGCTTTTCCAGAATGGCTTCAATTCCGGTTTTTATCAGATCGCCATGGTTCAACTCATCAACATAATTGCTGTTAAGTTCCTTGTACATGGTAGCAAAAATGTCCAGGTTTTTCGAAATTTCGAAGTTTGATGAAGTTACCTGGGCAGGTGTACTGCTGGAAATGAAGCTTATTATTAAGGACAGTAGGAAAATTCTGTATATTTTCTTCATTTTATTCTTGTTAACAGGTTAGATAATTTATGGAACCGGATCGTATCCACTCCCTCCCCAAGGGTTGCATGAAAGTACCCTTTTCAGGGTAAGCCATCCTCCTTTAAACGGGCCATGTTTCTTTAAAGCTTCAATGCCATACTGCGAACAACTAGGGGTGTATCTGCATGAAGGCGGCAGATATGGTGATATTGCCCCCTGATACAATCTGATAAAACCAATCAGTATTTTAGCCAGAACTCTTTTCATAGTCAGAATTTAAACGATGAAGTAGCTCAATTATTATAGGTTCCAGAATATTATACCGTGAAATATTTTTGCCAATATAAATCAGACCAATCATAACTTTTTCATCTGTTAAAAGGGCTTCGGTAATATGCTTGTTTTTTCGGTAACATTCACGCAACAGCCTTTTTATCTTGTTCCTGTCAACTGCACGCTTAAAGTTGCGCTTAGAAACGGTAATAATTACTTTGTTGCTTATAATGCTGCCATCCTCAACCGGCATCCATATTAGCTTAACCGGATGCTTGAAAATCTGTTTCCCTTTACTGAATAAATCAGTAATAGCTGTCTGGCTGCATAATTTTTCATCTTTACCAAATGTTTGCATAGCAACGAGAGCGTTGATGAAAAATGCCTCCCTCCTGAAGGGAAGTATATGTACGTTTACTTCGATTTTGAGCAGCGGGTCAAATACTGTTCAATAGCTTTACCCATGGAAGGTGTGGTTGGGGAAGGGGCTTCAATGTTTGTTGTAAAACCTGCTTCATGTGCTGCTTGTGCCGTAGTGTTGCCAAACACCCCGATGATCCTTTCTTCCTGTTTGAAGTCAGGGAAATTTTGCATAAGCGATCTTATTCCCGATGGGCTAAAGAAAATCAACATGTCGTATTTCTGAATATCGAGAAATTTCATGTCTTCAGATACAGTGCGGTACATTATGGCTTTTGAATATTTAATCTTTTGGGCATCCAAAAGGTCAGATAATTCATTGTTATGGTCTTCATTGCATGGAAGCAGATAGCTTTCTGCTTTGTGCTTTCTGATAATATCCACCAGATCACTGGTGTCCTGCCCACTAAAGAAGATTTTCCTCTTGCGGTATTGAATGTACTTCTGAAGGTAATATGCCGTTGATTCAGAGGAGCAAAAATACTTCAGGGTCTCAGGTATGTCAACCCTGAGTTCAACTGCTAACCTGAAGAAATTATCCACACCATGTTTGCTGGTGAAGATAACTGCATTATGGTCAGACAGACGTACTTTATTTTCCTTTCGGTAGTCAATGGAACTTAAGCCTTCTATTCTGAAGAATTTATGAAAATCAACAACAAGGTTGTGCTTTTTAGCAATCTCAGCATAAGGCGATTTATCGGGCTCGGCAGGTTTAGGCTGCGAAATCAAAACGTTTTTTATTTTCAACTCAATACAGAATTAACAGATAAAACCATTTGAAATTATCTTGAATTATTTCAAAATGCTTACCAGCCAAGGATTTTGTAAATTTTAAACCCAACAAGCAGGGGTAAGATTTCGAGGGTGCAAAAGTACAAAAAAATATAGATACCCGAAAACGATTGTACCTTCAATCCATCAATAATATTTCTGAACAAACGCAATCCAAGTGTTATTAGCATAATCCCCGCACCAGTCCAGAGCAAAAATTCTTCACGTGTGAAGAACCATGTTACTGCAATCGGAAACAAAATAATCCCGGAAGTTAGTGCAAAGAGCAGGCTATTTAGTAAATATATCTCAGCAGCTGCCCGTGATTTGTAGATAACCCCTAACAGGCTTACAAAAATTCTACGTATCTGCCAAAGAATAAGTAACGTGATGGCAATGAGCACAAAAGCCAGTAAAGCATTTTCCCTTGTAAAATATGCAGATAGTATAGTACCAGCGAATCCATAGAAAATCATGGTAAAGGAAACGATACTTACCACACCCATGGCAGGTGAAATTCTTTCCCTGGCAATGTTGCCGTCCCTTATCAATTGACCGGTATAGCGTTTGGCGTAAGTCGCAAGCAAAATGTTTTTAAACCTGCGGGGGTAATAATGACGTACCCAGGCAAGGGATGCAAGAGCCAAAATCAATAAGAGTGTGATCCAGTCAAAAACAGTCTCTTTTCGTTGGTTGGCTGAAATTTCTGTATCAATAGCTTCAGTAACAATAAAGGATGGATAAACGGGGACAGTATCTTTTACAGCACTTGAATCAACAGATAGAATGATTTCCTTAAGTTCAAAGCGAAATTGGGGGGCAGCCAAATCAGGGTTGAGACTATCGGTCAGATAACCAGCATAGCTTACTATGCTGTCTTTCACAATGACCGTTGTTTCAACCGGGGCGGTAATCCATAAATTTTCGCCTCCAATCTGAGGGATGGAATGTTGCTGCATAAGGAATGCAAAATTATCTATTTTTAATCATTTTTAAGGGAAGAAAATCAAGTGTTTCTCCGCTTAGGCAAAGCAGACATTATATCAAGTTATAAAATCACTGAACCTGACGCACCCTTTCCTGAAAGCAGCCTTCAGAAGATAGGATAATTATGTTGTGAAAAGTTAAGGTATGACAATTGAGTTATTTCTTGAACTCGGTCTAATATTTGAAAACGGATATTATTGATTAGACTGTTGGTATTTCAATTGTTGCAAGGCCATACGATTTGAAGTGCATCATTACCCTGATGTGAGAAATACTTGTATCTATTTTATGCGGAATTTATAAATATTTGTATATATATAAATGAAAACGATTGGAGGAGACATGATTAAATGATAACTTTGCCGCCTGAAAAAAACATGTTTATACTCCTAAAATTGCACCTGTAAAATGTCATTAATGAATACGATCAGGGCCAATGCTATCGAGCTCGATAAATGCATTGTATTGCCCGAAGGGACTGAAGACCGCACATTGAAAGCTGCCAATGTAATTCTGCAGGAAAAGATTGCAAGAATCATACTTTTAGGCAATAAAGCCGAAATTGAGAAAAAAGCGCATGATTTTGGTTTGGATTTTATTGTACAAGCCAGGGTGATTGATCCGCTTGACAATCCTGAAATTGAGCGATATGCCCGAATGCTTCACGAAATCCGGAAAAGTAAAGGGCTTACTTATGATGAAGCACTGGCTTTGGTCAAAGATCCGCTTTATCTTGCTACTTTACTTATCAAATCAGGTGAGGCCGATGGCGAAGTTGCCGGGGCAATGAATGCTACAGGCAATGTGCTTCGTCCTGCTTTTCAGGTAATTAAAACTTTGCCAGGCATAAGTGTGGTTTCAGGTGCATTTTTGATGTTGCTTAAGGATAATCCTTATGTGAAGGACAATATTCTGGTGTTTGCCGATTGTGCTGTTCATCCTGATCCCAATGCGAGTGAGCTGGCTGAAATTGCGGTTTCAACTGCCAAAACGGCCAGGGCAATTGCCCGCATTGAACCCAGGGTCGCAATGCTTAGCTTTTCAACCAAGGGAAGTGCGAAACATGCGTTTTGTGATAAAGTTATCGAAGCCACGCGTCTGGCAAAAATAATGGATCCCTCTCTGGAAATAGATGGTGAAATGCAGGCGGATGCCGCCATTGTTGAAGCCGTAGGAATTCAAAAAGCACCCAGTAGTTTCGTGGCTGGTAAAGCCAATGTATTGGTTTTCCCGAATCTTGAATGTGGAAACATCGCTTACAAACTGGTGCAGCGTTTAGCTGGTGCCGAGGCCATTGGGCCCGTGCTACAGGGAATGGCCGCTCCAATCAATGATCTGTCACGGGGTTGCTCGGTAAGTGATATCGTGAATCTGGTAGCCATAACGGCCAGTCAGTGTGGTGAAAAAAATAATTTCATTTAACATAATATACTTTTACAATGTCAGAAAGATTAGAAGATTTTAGCCTCGGCAAATCCATGCAGCCCAAAGGCAGTATCCATAAAGTGGGTATTGTGGGATGTGGTGCCATGGGTCAGGAAATTGCTGTCCTTATTAGCCAGTCAGGAATTGAAGTGGTGTTTTTGGATATTTCCGATGAGCGTATTTCGGAAGTAATGAGCCGTATCGAAAGGCACCTGGATGAGCGTATTTCAAAATGGGGTTTAACCGGTAGTGAAAAAAAGCTTATTTTATCAAGAATCACTGGATCAACGGATTATAGTACACTTTCCGATTGTAATGTTGTTTTTGAAACGGTTAATTCAAAGAAAAAAGGGACAAGCCTCGAACTTCGCCAGGAAATATTCCGCAAAATTGAAGCAGTTGTTTCGCCAGATGCGGTCATAACCTCTAACACGGCTACTTTAATGATTTCTGATATATCTTCGGTTTTGAAGTATCCGGGCAGGGCCATGGGCTTGCATTTCTTCTCTCCTGTTGGTAAAGTTAAGATTGTTGAGGCGGTAAAATCTGTTTATACCACCCCCGAAACATATAATCTGGTTAGCAAGCTTGCTATAATGCTTGGTAAGAAACTGGTTGATGTGAATGAGTCAGCCGGAAATATCAGCACAAGAATGTTGGTTCCGCTGATTAACGAAGCCTGTGAAATTTTAATGGAAGGTGTTGCATCGGTTGCGGATATTGACGAAACCATGCGCGAAACATCCGGCCTGCAATTAGGTCCCTTTGAAATGGCAGATAAAATCGGTCTCGACAAGGTGCTGAAGTGGATGGAAAACCTTTATGTAGAATTCGGACAGCAAAAATATAAGCCCTCCCCGGTACTTAAGCGTCTGGTAAGAGCAAATATGGTCGGGCGCAGAACCGGTGAAGGTTTTTACCTTTACAATAACGGGAAACGCAGCCTTAAGCCGGGCTCAATTACAAATCTGGGCAGGGAATAATTGTATTAATGGTAAACAAAAAATAAAAATGAAAATAGTTGTATTGAACTGTGGAAGTTCATCCATAAAATATCAGTTGTTTGACCTGCCTTCTCAGGAAGTGTTGGCCAAGGGGCTTGTTGATAAAATCGGATTAAAAGGCTCGTTGATCAAACACAGCCGTAGCGATGGTACTGAAGTAAAACTTGAAGGTGAAATTCTGGATCATCAGTTGGGCATTGAGTACCTGCTTGGTATTCTTATAAGTGAAAAATACGGCAGCATGAAAAGTCTTAACGAGATTGATGCCGTTGGGCACCGGGTAGTTCATGCCGGTGAAAAATTTAACGGTAGTGTTTACATTACTCCTCAGGTTATATCTGCCCTTGAAGAATGTATCGATCTTGCGCCCTTACACAATCCGCCCAATCTGGAAGGGATTTATTCCATTACCAAATTGCTGCCTTCCATTCCTCAGGTAGGCGTTTTTGACACGGCATTTCATCAAACCATGCCTGATTACGTGTACCTTTATGGTATTCCTTATTCGCTTTATGAGAAGTACAAGATTCGCCGTTATGGTTTTCATGGTTCTTCGCATAGGTATGTCTCCCAAAGGGCTGCCGAAATTCTGGATCGTAAACTGGAAGATTTGAAAGTTATCACCTGTCATCTTGGCAACGGGGCATCCATTGCTGCCATCAAAAATGGCAAATCACTGGATACTTCCATGGGCATGACACCCATTGAAGGATTAATGATGGGTACCCGCACCGGAGATCTTGATATTGGCGCGTTTTTGCAGATAATTGTTAAAGAGGAAATTGACATTGCCACAGCGAATACATTGGTGAATAAGCATAGTGGTATGCTCGGTGTTTCAGGAGTTTCCTCCGATATGCGTGATGTTGAAAAGGCTGCCGAGGAGAACAATGCCCGTGCAAAGGTTACCCTCGAAATGTATTATTATCGTATTCGCAAATACATTGGTGCCTATGCAGCCGCCATGGGTGGTGTTGACGTTATTGTTTTTACCGGAGGTGTTGGTGAAAATGATTCCATTACGCGTGAACTGGCTACCTGCGACATGGAATACATGGGCGTTGAATTTGATAAGTCTAAAAACAATGGGCTACGTGGCAAAGAAGCACTTATATCAACCGATGCATCCAGGGTGAAGGTGATGGTGGTGCCTACCAATGAAGAGCTTGTTATTGCGCTGGATACTTATGAGATTGTTACCAATATGGGTTGATCCATCATCTGAATCGACTTTAATAAAAGAGGCTGTCTTTGTGGGACAGCCTCTTTTGTTAATGTGGTTTTCATCATTCTATTCCATAGCTTCCAGAATTTCATCGGTGAATTCCATGTTGTGAAAAACATTGCTGATGTCATCATCTTCCTCAAAGAGATCAATTAGCCTCAATACTTTTTTTGCAGCTTCTAAGTCCACTTTAACTGTGTTTTTGGGAATTCGCTGTAATTCGGCATTCTCAGGTTCAATACCCAATTCTTCCAATTTCTTCATCATGGTGCCAAAGTCTTCCATGGCTGTAGTAACCGTAATTGTATCATCCTCAACCTGAATGTCTTCTGCACCGGCATCAATTATTTCCATTTCGAGTTCGTCCAGATCGATGGTTCCTTTCGGGATATCGAAAATACCTTTTCTGTCGAAAAGAAAAGTCAGAGAACCGTTGGTGCCAAGGCTACCACCAAATTTATTGAAATAGGAGCGGATGTTACTGATGGTACGCTGCTGATTGTCGGTAGTACACTCCAGGTATATGGCAATACCGTTTGGCGCATAGCCTTCATAGGTTATGTCGAGGTAAGTTGCAGCATCCTTGTCAGAACCTTTGCTGATCGCCCTTAAAATATTGTCCTTTGGCATGCTGGCGCCTTTGGCATTGGATATGGCAACCCTCAGCCGCGGGTTTCCATCGGGGTCAGGTCCACTTTCTTTTACTGCAACAGTGATTTCTTTAATAATCCTCGAAAAAACTTTCGATCGCTTGGCATCAATTGCCCCTTTCTTGCGCTTAATGGTTGACCATTTGCTGTGTCCTGACATTTTTTAAAATTTATAGTCCGTAATTAGATATTATCTTTGGCTTGGCTGTATGTTTATACAGGCTGTAAATATAGTAAATTTTTAAAAATAAAAAATGCTGCTTCACGGGGAAGCAGCATCGGGCAGACCATGTTACAGTGTTATTTACCAGCTAACCAGGCTTATACCAACTGTAAATGGGTAAAGTTCGGGGCCCTGGTTGTTTTTAAACAGTGTGTTGAGCGAATAATTGGCATGAAGGTTGATTTTGCCCCAGCCAATTCTGACCATTGCGTCATATTTAAATGGGTTTAGGTTATAATCTCCCGGGTCTTTATCCTTCTTTTTCCTGCCGTCATCCTGAAAAACCCTTTTTGTATGCGATCCAATCCTCAGTCCTGTTTGTATACCAGCTCCTAAGTGAAAACTATTCTTTTTTGAAAAACGGTTTGTCTGGTATTCAAACATGATTGGCAGGTTGAGGTAGTTCACAACCAATTTGCTCTTGGTATAATTTGCAGGGTTAAAATCATAAGCATCTATCAGATCATTGCCTTCTTTTACGAGTACAACATTGTTATCGAAGCGGTAATTGTTCCATTCAAATCCGAGACCTGTGGTTAATCCTAAATGGTTGGCTATCAAATTAAAGTTCTGCTCGTAAAAGTTTATTTTAACATTGATGGATTTATTCATTCTTAAATCGAGGAATTCATAATTCTCAGGCATATCAAATTCACCCTGATTGTTAACATAGCCATTGATTCCTAGCTCTAGGCCACCCCAGTGCCCGTCATAGCGTGTTTTTTTGCCGCTTTTTTTGAATTTTACATTGCCTTCATCATCCACTTCAAGTTCATTTCCACCAATGGTAACCTTTGTAGAATTCCCATCATGTACCTCGACTGAAACATCACCGATTCTTACGATGGTTGAATCCTCGTATATAGTTGAGATGTCTTGATCTTTTGGCGTTTGAGTGATTTCATTTGAAGGATTTTCAGGTGTGATTTCAAAACTACCCTGTTTGCTGAGCTTGTTCAGCTTGCCATTGTCATAGTAGGAGAGTACTGATGCACCACTAAGTTCTGCTTTTATTTCGTTTGTACTGTTTATGGTGGCTTTACTGGCTCCACTTAAATCAATTACAGTACTTGTGGCAGTCAATTCCAACGCATTAAGGCTCACAGCCCCTGAAACATCCGCGTTGTGTTTGAGTGTAACCCCTTTAATTGTTACTTTGGATGCACCACTGATTTCTGAATTTAATATTTCGGCGTTTATCTCAATGTCTGCTTTTGAAGCCCCACTGAGCTCCAATTTGAGTTCCGGCGAATTTATGATGCCTTCTGAACTAAACCTCGCAGCACCATAAATGTTAATCTCATCAATCGAGGGTGTGGTAATTTTTACCTTCATCGCACTGGGATTTTGCATTCCAAGTGAAGATATGGTTAGTCTGCCATTCTCCACAACTGTTTCAATCCTGTCCTGGAAATTATCATCGGTTTCAACCAGTACTTTTGTTTCCGTGCCTTGTTTCAATGAAATGGTGAAAGCACTACCTGCTTCAATTTTTGTGAAAGGAGCAACACTGCGGTTTTGTTCTACCAGAGTGCCGCTGCCAGACTTTTGTCCATATGCCAGCGAAAGGATAAATACCAGGTTGGTGAGAACAAGCAGCGATCGTTTGAGGTGTGTAGTTTTCATATAGTTTCGTTTTTCGTGTTTCTTTTATGACGGGACAAGTTGTAAATTTGTTACAAGCTGATTTTTTGAAAACTTAAAATTGATTGAAGTCCTTAAAATAATGTTTCAGATTGTAGTAAGTACAGTGAAAAATCAAAGTCTTGATCTTCTCAAAAGGTAGGTCGCCTCTCCATCCCTGAGCCTCACATTACCTGTATTTCCATCCGGATTTACATCACGGGATAATTCAATTTCATTGTCAGTAAGTAAATTGAACCCCTTTACACCAACATCAGCCAGCATCCAACCGTTGAAGGATTCTGTTACCTGGCTGGCCATTTGTGCACCACTTTGCAGGTATTGGTTAAATCGGCGTCCTATGTTTATCACGGGAATCCCATCGGATGATGGTTGACTCTCAGGATGATTTTCAGCATAGGATAGCCACAGTTCCTGCGAAAGCCGTATGTCTTCATAAAGTGAAGAATAAGTCTGACGTGTTGTTCCTTCAAAAGGGGGAAGGTAGTTCATGGTGTTTTTCAGCATAGGCATTGTTTGAATGGGCTTTGCATAGTCTTCCTCATTCACGTCGCGCAATTCAGTCGGTTCTTGTTTTTCCTTTTCAATGGATACGGCTTTTTTTGTCCTTGTTTTATCAATTATTTTTTCTTTCCTTCTGTTGTTTTCCGGCGGTTGGTTAGGCGTTTCTTTAACCAATGGTGGATTGTCTGAAACCGGACTTTCAATTTTAGTCAGCCGCTCATTGAGTGACCTGGTGGTTAGAGGCTCAAGCCTTAAATAAACGGAAAATAAGATAAGCGCAGATGCCGCTACTGCTATCCATCTCAACCAAATGGGTGTAATCAAACCTGATTTTCTTTTTAATCCGGCTTTGTCAGGATAAACCAGATCGATAGGGACGGCAATTTTGCATTGCTCAATACAGATCAGCTCATTTTTAAATTCCGGATGAAGGCTGATGAAGTCTGTAACAGCTTTATTTCCTTTCGATGATAAATCTCCTTCGGCGTAGGCCGTGAAATAGTAAAGATAGTTCTCCGCTGAAATTTCATGAGCATCTGTATCATGGTTCAGCTTGAGTGCTTCTTTAAAGTCATAGTTGTTGTTTGTGTCGGGAAATAGGACCATGTTTCTGAGTTCATCAAGGTCTTCGTTTAACTCAGGGTGCATTTCAAGAAACAGGAATAACTCAGCTGCCTCAACCGGTGATAAAACCTGATCGAGATAGTTTACGATAAATTCTTCGTAATTGTGATTATTTATCTTGTTGTTTTGCATTTTTGTTCACTTAAATCACTTTATCGGGACTGCCGATATAATTTTTTAAAGCTACTCTTCCCCGGTAAATATAAACCTTTACCTGCGACTCACTCAAATTGGTAATTTGCCCGATTTCTTCATAGGAATAACCCTCATAATCGCGCAGCGTAATCACTACTTTTTGTATCTGTGGTAATGTGTCAAGTGCTGTTTGTAAAACTTCTTTCAAGTCGCTCCAGTGATGATTAACTGAAGGTTGGTAGGCTTCGTTTCCTTCCAGCCGGCTTGTTTTCTTTTCTCGTCTTATATCATCAATCATGGTATGATAGGCTGTGGTAAAAAGATAAGACTTGGCTTTTTCAGCAGCGATTTCTGCTGATTTTTCCCACATTTTTGAAAAAGACTCCTGCACAATGTCGCGCGCACGCTCTTCATCCTTAAGGTTTTTAAGAATGAACCGATATACGCCATCGGCATGTTGGTCAACGCAAGTATTGTAATCGCCTGTGGTCATCTGCCCGGATTAAGTTCAGTCGGTTGTATGTAGGACAATTATAAAGCCATAAAGTTACAGCCATAAATATTTTTTGTGCATTTTTTTTTGTCATTTGTGAATCCTTTATTGAAAATGTTGAACTTTACTCTTGATTTCTAAAATCAAAGCTTCACTATTATTAAATTCAGCGTATATTTTATATATCTTTGTGTATTCATTGATTTTTAATTCTATTCGCTTTTACGATCATACGCTTTGAATATGGGTATTGATATCAGCAAAGACTTCCGGTTCGGCAAAAATAAATTGAATGCCCTCAAAAATGGTCAGATAGTTAGCGAAACAGCTATCTTAAATTTTTGTCTCAACCCTGAGGGTGACGCCTTTTCTTTTTCTTATAACGGGGAGTTGCTGGGGAATGAGTTGAATGAAACTACCAGTGGTGTTCCCAAGCAAGTATATCAGGCTTTTCATCTCTTTCGTAATGGATTACAGCAACTGATCTGTGCTTCGCAGGAAGAATATTCAGAGTTTACAAAGACTTTATGTTCTGAAGGTAAAATTTACTCGTTTTTATTTACCAGGTTTTCTTTGCCGGCCGGTAGTCAGGCAACTGCACTCATCTCAATCCGTGATATTTCTTCTATCAGTAATCTTGATGGCGAAAATGATATCAGTGAGATTTTGTTGGGATTGGTGGTTGAGAACATGACCGATGTATTCTGCGTTTTTGATTTGAATGGGATGTTGAGCTTTGTAAGTCCTTCAGTGGAGAAACTGATGGGGTACAAGACAGAAGAACTTATGCAGAAGCCTCTTGTTGAGTATGTTACAATTGATACCCGTTCAAAATTGGAGGATTATTTTAAGAATATTTACAAACTAAAGCGAAATTGTTCTCTTGATGCTGACGATAAAGTACCTCAGTTGTTTGAGGTGCAATTTGTTACATCCTCAAAAGGATTTAGGTGGGCTGAGATTTCGATAGCTCCGTATACTGGAAAGAACAACCAGTTGAAGGGTGTGTATGGCATCATTCGTGACATTTCCGGTCATAAGCAACAGCAGGCTGAGATGGAATCATCCCTGCAATATGAAATTGAACGAAGCCAGGTGAAATCAAAATATATTTCATCGGTTTCTCATGAGTTCAGAACCCCGTTGTCTATTATTTATAGTAATCTTCAGCTGCTTGAATCTCATATGCCCGAGCTGGATGCAGAAACCATTGCGGATTCTTTTGATTTGAGTAAGATGGCCGTTAAATCATTGCTCAGGGTATTGGATAAAGTTACCATAATTGATGCCTCTGGAAAAGGGAAACTTGAATTTAAGCCTTCACTGGTTTATCTTCCCGGGCATATTAAAAAACTGGTAAATGATTTGAATGAAATGGAAATTGTACCGGGTCGTATGTTGGTTAATATTGATCCTGGCATAGGTGAAGTTTATATCGATGAAAATCTTTTCCACCATATTTTGACAAATGCATTGCACAATGCATTGATTTATTCCGACAAGAAACAATTTGTTGAAGTGAATATTACCTTTGATGATGCTGAAACACTGAAGATAACTATAAAAGATAATGGTATTGGAATTCCAAAGGAGGATATGAACCTGATATTTGAGCCCTTCTACAGAGCTACGAATTCCAGATTTGTTAAAGGTTCCGGCCTGGGTTTGGCTGTACTTACTGAATGTCTGAAGCTTCACAAAGGATCCATTTTCATTGACAGTGAATTGGGCAAGGGCACTGTAATTCAAATCTTGCTTCCCATCACACTGGTGGGTGAGGATAAATTAGAAAATGATATTCCATGAACACAACAGAGCTAAACGGTATTAAAATTTTGCTGGTTGAAGATGATAAGGCATTGGCTACAACAATTTCTAACCTGTTGAGGGTTAAGGGATATGATGTGACTCATGCAGGAGATGGAGCCAGTGGAATTCAAAAAGCATTTGAGATAATTCCTGACCTTGTTCTGTGCGATATTTCTATGAATGAAATAAGTGGCTATGATGTTTTTAATGTGTTGAAAGAAAGTTCTGCCACTGCAATGATTCCGTTTGTGTTTTTGACAGCTAAGTCGGAATTGAAAGACATAAGGTTTGGCATGCAATTGGGCGCAGATGATTATATTGTTAAGCCATTTGAATATGACGAACTGCTGACATCGCTGGCCACGAGGCTTAACAAGGCAGAAGCGCACCGCAAGGCAAATGAGGAGAAGTTTCTGGCTCTTTCCATGATTGCCCCATATGGAATTTTTATTTATCAGGGAGATGAATTTATTGAAACCAATCCCAGCCTGAGTACAACCCTTGGCTATTCCAGGAATGAATTGCTAAACATGGGTTTCGCAGATATTATCGCGCCAAAAGATCGTGCCAATGCACTCGACAAAATAAGTCGCTGTCTCAGGGGGTTTGAAAAGGATATCCACATTACCTTTAATGTGGTACATAAGGATGGCCATCCGATCAGTACCGAACTTTATGGCATTGTGGGTCTAAAGGTAAAAGGCCGCTCAAGTATGCTGGGAACGCTGATTTTGTCGAGGGCCGATTTTATTCAGGAACAGGACCTCGAAGGCATCGCAATCAATGAAATTGAAGAATTTGAAAAAGCCATCGATTTGCTAGCAGGCACCAGGAGTTATATATCCACAGAACTGGTCAACAAGTTGATTTCTGTTTTTCGGGATAATGAAGCCATTCGCGAGAAAGCACAGGATGATGGTATAAGTTTTTCGGAACGGGAACTCGAAGTCCTCAGTCATGTTTGCCTTGGGCTGTCAACCAAGGAAATCGCCGATAAACTTTTTATAAGCAGCCGCACCGTTGAAAAGCATCGGGCCAACCTGATGACGAAGATCAATGCAAAAAATATTATTGAAGTAATTATTTATGCGGTAAAGCACAAACTTATTGATTTGTAAGTGCTTTAATCCAACTTCAACACGGCCAGAAACGCTGTTTGTGGTACTTCTACATTGCCTACCTGGCGCATACGTTTTTTGCCCTTCTTTTGTTTTTCCAAAAGTTTTCGCTTACGCGTGATGTCACCACCGTAACACTTCGCAGTAACATCTTTGCGCACAGCCTTCACGGTTTCGCGGGCAATGATTTTTGCACCGATTGCAGCCTGAATGGCTATGTCGAATTGTTGCCTGGGGATAAGCTCTCGTAGCTTTGAACACATTCTGCGCCCAAAATCATACGCATTGTCCTGATGAATAAGCGTTGAAAGTGCATCTACCGGTTCGCTATTCAGCAGAATATCAAGCCTGACCAATTTTGCGGGTTTGTAACCACTCACGTGGTAATCAAAAGAGGCATAACCTTTAGAAATGCTTTTGAGTTTGTCGTAAAAATCAAAAACAATTTCACCCAAAGGCAATTCCATGGTCAGTTCAACGCGGTCGCTGGTAAGGTAAACCTGATTTTTAAGCATTCCACGTTTGCCGATGCATAAAGTCATCACGGTGCCAATGTATTCGGATTTTGAAATAATCTGGGCCGAGATATAAGGCTCTTCTATCCGTTCCAGGTAATTGGGCGCTGGCAGTCCGGATGGATTGTGAACATCAAGTACTTCGCCTTTGGTGGTGTAGGCTTTATAAGAAACGTTTGGAACCGTTGTGATTACATCCATATTAAATTCACGGTCGAGTCGCTCCTGAATGATTTCCATATGTAACAACCCCAGAAATCCACATCGGAAGCCAAATCCCAGGGCTACAGATGACTCAGGTTCAAAAACCAATGAAGCATCATTCAGTTGGAGTCTTTCCATCGAAGCCCTCAATTCCTCGTAATCATCGGCATCTACAGGATAAATACCAGCGTATACCATTGGTTTAACATTGCTAAACCCTTCAATAGCCTTTTCACAAGAACGTTTTACATGTGTTATGGTGTCGCCTACCTTAACTTCACGGGAAGATTTAATGCCCGAGATAATGTATCCTACATCACCAACCGATAATTCATTCCGTGGGTGTTGGGTAAGTTTGAGAACACCAATTTCATCGGCGTAATATTCCTTGCCGGTATTGAAAAACTTTACGAAATCACCTTTTTTCATCGTTCCGTTCCGAATCCTGAAATAAGCAACAATCCCCCTGAACGAATTGAAAACAGAGTCAAATATCAATGCTTGCAGCGGGGCGTCCGGATCGCCTTTGGGTGGTGGAATGCGATGAATAATGGCATCAAGGATTTCATCAACCCCCTGGCCCGTTTTCCCACTGGCCCTGATGATATCTTCCTGTTTACATCCAATAAGCTCAATAATTTGTTCTTCAACCTCATCGGGCATGGCATTATCCATATCCATTTTGTTCATGATGGGGATGATTTCCAGATCATGTTCAATGGCAAGATACAGGTTGGATATGGTTTGGGCCTGTATGCCCTGAGTGGCATCGACAATCAGTAAGGCACCTTCACAGGCGGCAATTGACCGGGAAACTTCATAGGAAAAGTCAACGTGACCCGGTGTGTCGATCAGGTTTAATTTATAGTTTTGCCCCTCATGGCTATATTCCATTTGAATGGCATGACTTTTAATGGTAATACCCCGCTCACGTTCCAGGTCCATGTCATCAAGCACCTGTTCCTGCGTTTGGCGATCAGTCAGCGTTCCTGTAAATTCAAGCAATCGGTCGGCAAGGGTGCTCTTCCCGTGATCAATATGGGCAATAATACAAAAGTTGCGGATTGTTTTCATCGTTGCAAATTTACGTCGAAATCCATTATCTTTTTCATAGCATATGTTCTCAGGCTCATATTACTGTTTTTTGCAATCGATTGCGAAAAACTGAATTCTGCCCCTGTAAAAAACTGGCATTGAAAAATGTTTGTAAGTGCCAGATAAGCAATTGTTTATGATGAAATCATCTTAAAAATAAATTTTTAAGTTCGTATGAAAACAACTATCTTTGCAGCGAAATGTTTAATTGATATTACTCACATTAAAATTGAAGAATATGTCGAAGATTAAATTGGCAATTAACGGATTCGGACGAATCGGAAGAAATGTTTTTAAACTTGCACTTGAGCGCGAAAATATTGAGGTAGTGGGGATTAATGACCTTACCAATACAAAAACCCTCGCTTATCTGCTCAAATATGATTCAACCCAGGGCCGGTTTGATGGAAAAATTGAATTTGATGAAACATCACTTATTGTAAATGGTGTTAAATTTCCGGTAACTGCCGAGCGCAGTCCGGCTAATATAGCCTGGGCTTCGGCTCCTGATGTAGTGGTTGAATCCACTGGTGTATTTCGTGCAAAAGAGAGTCCCAAAGGCGGTTATGGCGATCACCTCAAAAATGGTGCTAAGAAAGTTATCCTTACTGTTCCTTCAAAAGATACCATCGACCGTACCATTGTACTGGGCGTTAATGACAGCGATTTGAAAGCCACCGATGAGTGTGTTTCAAATGCATCATGTACCACCAACTGTCTTGCACCTATTGCAAAAGTACTGCATGATAAATTTGGTATTGAAAACGGATTGATGACTACCATTCACTCTTATACCAACGATCAAACCATTCTGGATGCTCCTCATAGTGATTTGCGCAGGGCACGTTCTGCTGCTGTTTCACAAATTCCCACAACAACAGGTGCAGCTAAGGCAGTAGGTCTTGTAATTCCTGATCTGAAAGGTAAACTTGATGGTCTCGCTGTTCGCGTACCAACCCCAACTGGTTCGCTGGTTGATCTCGTTGTTAACCTTAAAGTTGCCGCAACCAAAGAGGAAATTAATGCAGCCATGAAAGAAGCTGCCGAAGGTCCTATGAAAGGCATTCTTGAATATACCGAGGATGAGATTGTATCAGTAGATATTATCCATAACCCTGCTTCTTCTATTTTTGATGCAAAAAGTACAATGGTAAATGGAAAAACTGTAAAAGTACTTTCATGGTACGATAATGAGTGGGGTTATTCAGCCCGCGTTGTTGACCTTGCTGAAAAACTTTTCCAGGTTTAATAAATATTGCGTGATTTAAAGGTTTAAAACTTTAGATTTATTCAAAAAAGGTATCCTCATGAGGATGCCTTTTTTCTTGCTCTGGACTTAGTTTCTGCCAGAGAGTTTTATGATTTGTTTTGTATTTATATCAGTTCCATGATAAGGGGGAAGTATCAGCCAACTGTCTTTCTATAGACCTTTCCAGTTCGCACAAATATATGTTTCTGCCTGGGTCTGGTTGGTGAGGCTGTCAGGATTCAATGACAGCCTGCATTTACCTGAGCAAATGTAAACTATCGGTAAGTGTGCGTCTCGATAATACCACATCACCGGGTAATTCAGGGTTGCCGGTAATTTCGTATACATCGCACACAAAAAAGTAAACACCATCTGCACAAGGTTTGTTGGTGTTTCTGTCGCGACCATCCCACATGATGGCTGGGTCGTCGGTTTTGAACACAACCACACCCCAGCGGTTATATATGATCAGGTCAACCTTTTCCACGCCGGTGTAACCGGGATAAGGAACAAAATAATCGTTAAATCCGTCTGAATTTGGGGTGAATACATTGGGTAACCGGTATCGGGGACAGTCGTCTATACTGGTGCAAACCACATTGTAATTTGTTGTGTCGATATTACCATTCAAATCGCTTGCCACTATAAAGAAACATCCCGTGATGGATTGAGGCACCACATAAGTATACGATAGGGTTGTCGCCGGGAATGATTCGATAAGTACATGTGGAGTTCCTCGCCGGTAAAGGAAGTACCGGTCAATATCAGGTGCGCATCCTTGCGAAAGGTCTTCCCAGGTAAACATCAGTTCATTGCGATCACATTCCACTTCAACCCACAACATTGGCGGACATGGTGGGACATTGTCGCGCGGTGATTCGCATTTTTCCTGCGAAAAATTCAGCAGTGGTTCTTTATATCCCGGAGTACCGTAAGTTCCGGTTGAGCGAACCAGATAACAATATTCCTCTTCATTTATGAGTTCTTTGTCTGTATAAACAGGTGATGTTGCAAAAGCAATGCTGTCGAAGATTCCTTCGGTATTTTTTCTGTAGATGGTGTAGCCCAGATTTGACCACGGTACATTGCTGTTGATTTGCAGACTGATTTGCCCGTCAGAAGGAATGGTGGTTATAAATACTGATGATGCTGGCGGGGTGAACCCGATAGTGAATGTGTTTCCCGGAGTATTGTTAATGAACTCAATGGTATAGGTCCAGGCTGTATCTTTGGTGTTTCGACCAGTATCTGTGAAAACAGTGTCGTTAAGATTTGTAAATTCAGCAATATTTTCGCGTATCGTATTATTGAAGCCCGCTGAACGGAAAAGGCGGTAAATAAAAGGTCCCGGAGTTTGCAGCGGATCAAGTTCGGTAGGCTTTGACCAGATAATTTCGATGTTTCCATCGGTGGCAGATGTATTGTTAATGCTGACATTAGTAAAAACCGGCATGTCCTTTTTAAGGCTGGCACAAAACTCTTCTGAAGCTATGCTTTCTGAACCATCTTCGAACCAGGCCGTAACTATATAACAATAAGTTATTCCCCTTACCAACCCAGCGCCATCATTGTCATCAATAAATGAAGTTGTGGCAACGTCGGAGGTTTCGTCAATGCGAACATAGCCTGATTCAGGTGCTACACCGGTTTGGCAAACTTCAGGCGTAAAGCCCGAACTCCCTGCCCGGCGATAAATCCGATAGCCTTTGGCTTCGTTGCAGGTGTGCCGGTCCCAGTTTAATACCATCGTATTACCCAGCGGGGTAACAACGGGATTTAAAACAGGGGGAGCAATTACTGTAATGTAAGTTGTCTGCAGATCGAAGAGCCGCACCGGTACTCCGTTGTCAAGGGCTTTGAAAAAAATCTGATAAGGTTGTTTTCTTACGTGTGCGCATACAGTTGGCCAGACAACAGCACTGCTCACCTGCCCGGCAGAGTCATCAGGCTGATTAAAAGTGGCTGGACTGATGGGGATTAATAAAGGACCGCCATCTGCGGTGAGGGTAATCTTGTTGTTGTCAGTATCTATAGCCCTTACTGAAAGTTTTAAGGTGTCACCTGCAATTATGCAGGTATCAGTGGTTACGAATATTTCGGGTGGTGTATTGTCGCAGGTTATGATATTAACCTGCATATCTCTGGTTACGTATCCAATCCTGATTCCATTTCTCCACTCTTCAATAATAAAGGCAAAATTGTATTCGCCCTGCCGCACCGGGCTGTCCCACAGTACATCACCGGTAAGGTTATTGATGTCGAAAGTGCCGGGATTGTCAAGGTCAACTTCATTGGGAAGTACATATCCCGGAATATCTCTTCCACCCGCACCTTTACAGTTTACCAGCCTGAAGGAGAGGCTGTCGCCATCAGGATCATAAGCACCAGGATTATGAAGGAATGGAAGGCCAACACATCCGTTATCAATAGGCGGAATGAGCAACTCAGGGGAATTGTTACTGCCCAGGAATGGATTAACCACCAATAAAGATTCAATGTAGAGTGGTACATCCACTGAGTTGGGAATGTTTTGGATACCAAGGTTGCGGTTTGGGTCCTCCAGCCATAGGATGTATGAAGAGGGTGCCGCATAAGTATGCTCACCAATATATATACTAAGCCGGATTTCAGCGCTGATATTTTCTCCGACATGTTCGCAATAAATGCCTGCCGGGGTAACTCCCGAAGGCCCGTTGGTACGCCCCAGTACTGAGCTTTGTCCATCGCCCCAGTTTATGGTAAGTTCGCATCGGTCAGCAGCACTGGGCGCAAAGGTGTAGGTGGTAATGGTGACCTCATAGGTTAGACCTGATATGTGCCTGTAGGTGATTTCACCGGCTCTTTGGTGGGTAGCATATGCTCCGAAACTAAATAAAAGAATCACCAGCGTGATGATAATATTCAATGTAAACAGTTGCCGGGACTTATTCATAGGGCAGAAGTATTCCTTAGTTGACTTTGGTATTCAAAAGTAGTTAATTTATCAGCGATATAACCCAAAATGCACAAAAACAATACCGCATTTGATATTTTAGGGCCAAGTATTCTGTATTGACATTACTTGTTTCAGCTGAGTATGGAAAGATCACCTGGAAAAGTTATTATATACCTGATTTGGCTTATGTAAAAGAAAAGTACTGCATAATCAACTCAAATTGTATTTAGGTTCATTGATAAATCTTAAAAAAAATCCATTCCAATTAGCCTTTGTTGGCATCGGATTTTCTCTATCTTTGTGAGGCTCATCTGAAATGAATTATTCAAATTGCGAGGTACTTGTATGTATGTAATTGATGTTGAAACGGAACGTAAGGAGATACTCAAGAGATACCGCAATTTATTGAATGCGTGGGGAAAAGCAGGTGACCAAAAGAACAAGCGATTGGTGCGTAAGGCGTTCAATCTCGCTGTAGCTGCGCACAAGGACATGCGGCGAAAAAGCGGAGAACCATACATCTATCATCCGCTTGAAGTTGCCCGCATTGTGGCCGGAGAAATCGGACTTGGCGAAACGTCCATCATCTGTGCTCTTTTACATGATGTGGTGGAGGATACCAATTATTCTGTTGATGACATCCGGCAGATGTTTGGTGATAAAATTGCCACAATTATTGACGGACTTACCAAAATCAAGGAAATTTTTGATCAGACTACGGCCTCTGCCCAGGCCGAGAACTTTCGTAAAATCCTTTTAACCCTATCGGATGATGTCCGGGTTATTCTCATCAAACTGGCCGATCGGCTGCACAACATGAGGACCCTGGATGCCATGATTCCCGAAAAACAATTGAAGATTGCTTCAGAAACCATTTACCTTTTCGCCCCATTAGCCCATCGCCTGGGTTTGTATGCCATAAAAAGTGAGTTGGAAGACCTTGCTTTAAAGTATACGGAACCCGAAGTTTACGCGACCATTGCAGCGAAATTGGAGGAATCATCGGCCAGCCGGAGCAAGTTTATCAGTAAGTTTATATATCCCATAAAAAAAGCACTGGCCAAACTGGATCTGCAATTTGAGATCATTGGTCGCGAAAAATCAATTTACTCCATCTGGCAAAAGATGAAGGCCAAGCAAATTCCTTTTGAGGAGGTGTTTGATTTATTTGCCGTTCGTATCATCATCGATACCGCCTATGAAAATGAAAAATACCAGTGTTGGCAGGCCTATTCGGTGGTAACCGATTATTATAGTCCCAAGCAAAACCGCTTGCGGGATTGGGTGTCAAGTCCCAAAGCAAACGGTTATGAGTCACTGCATACCACCGTTATGAGCCATACCGGGCAATGGGTAGAAGTTCAGATCAGGACCCGCCGCATGAACGAAATTGCGGAAAAAGGCTATGCTGCCCATTGGAAATACAAGGAAAAAGCTCAGAATGAAAGTGGAATTGACCGTTGGCTGAATAAGATAAATGAATTGTTGCAAGCTCCTGATTCCAATGCTCTCACTTTTCTGGATGAGTTTAAACTCAATTTGTTTGCAGACGAAATTATGGTTTTTACCCCCAAAGGAGATATAAAAACATTGCCTGCCAGATCAACGGCTATTGATTTCGCCTATAACATTCATTCTGAAATCGGGAATCATGCCATTGGCGCAAAAGTTAACCATCGTTTGGTATCTCTGAATCATGTACTGAATAATGGTGATCAGATTGAAATTATCACCAGCAAAAAGCAACAGCCCCGTGATGAATGGATTGATTATGCCGTTACCGCCCGGGCAAGGTCATTTATCAAGGAAGCACTTAAGGATAAAAAGAAACAGCACGCTGCAGAGGGTCGTAAAATTCTTGAGGCTCTGTTTGCTGAACTAGGGGTGGAGTTGACCAAAGGTGTTATTCTGAAGATGCAGGAATGCAATAAGTTCGGATCACCTAATGATTTGTATTATAAAGCTGCACTTGGAGAAATTGGTATTAAGGAAGTTAAAGATTGTATTGCCCAGAATGAAAAGGGAAGTTGGCTTAATATCATTACACGGCCTTTTGGAAGGGGAAAACCCAATATCCCGAGAATTCTGTCAGAAGACGTGAATACTAAATTACTCGCCCGTCCGGGAATAAATACGAAAGATGATGCGGATTATCACATCTCTGAATGTTGCCATCCAATTCCCGGTGATGATGTTATTGGTTTTGTTGCCGGCGATGGGAATGTATGGATACATCGGACCAATTGTAACGAAGCCATAACCCTGATGTCGAAATACGGCAATCGTATTGTTAAAACAAAATGGACTAACCGTGAAACCAACACTTTTCAAACCGGGATGAAATTGTCGGGATTTGACAGGATTGGTTTAATCAATGAAATTACAAAAGCAGTTACTGAAGATCTTGGACTGAACATCCGCTCTTTACATATTGAATCAACAGGTGAGGTTTTTGAAGCTTCAATAATGATTCTGGTACACGATACTGAAGAAATTAATCGACTTATTGTAGCAATGAAGCAAATTAAGGGTATTGAAAGTGTTTATAGAATTGGGCATAAGGTGAGTTAATGGTCGGCAAGTCGCTGGATGGATTGTAGTTGGGGTTGATTGGTTTTATATTTATTTTTCAGTTTTTTTTAGTCTTTGGTATTTGTGTCCTGTGTTTAAGACACTCTGGATTGGTTTTTTACCGGAGTCACCCCTCCAGCTTATGTTGTATGCGCTTCGTTTTTTATTGTTATTTAAAGCTAAGTATATATATAAATCAGTGATATAGAAGTTGTTTGGATTGGTGATTTTTACTAAAGATTCTTGTTCCCTGAAATTATTTTTATTTATACCAAATATGAATAAGAAAAAATGCTACTTTTACATAGATTTTGGTAGTCAGCCATTTTCAACCACAAATAAAAAATTATTTAATGCCAAAAATTATTGGTTCGTCCATGAAATCTACTACAATGAGAGATAACGACAGACTTAATTTTGAAACGGTAAAGTCTATTTTTACCGATTACCTCGAGAGTAATGGCCATCGTAAAACGCCTGAGCGCTATACTATTCTGAAGGAGATTTATGAAACTGAAGGGCATTTTGACATAGAAACTCTATATATTCAGATGAAAAACAATAAGTACCGGGTGAGTCGGGCTACCTTGTACAATACAATTGAGCTTTTGCAAAACTGCAACCTGGTGACAAAGCATCAGTTTGGTAATAATTGCTCGCAGTTTGAACGTTCATTCCGCTTTAAGCAACACGACCACTTCATTAATCTTGACAATGGCAAGGTGCTTGAGTTTTGCGATCCCAGGCTTCATGAAATTCAGACCGCCGTTGAGAAAATGCTTGGTGTTACCATAACCAGTCATTCACTCACCTTTTTCGGATATATGAATGACAAGGAAAATGGCGGCGAATCTATCCCGACACTAGAATCAAACGAACCCGGACACTGAGGTTTTTACCTGCATGCTTCCTTCTTAAAACTGTTATGCTATGTATCACATGCATGACGACTTCCCTTGTTTTTTTCAGGCCTGTTTCAGGTTCATTGCACCTGAATTAATTCTTTGCCTTTTGTTGGCACTTCCCCTGTATTTCGTATTTTTGTCCATGCATTGCAATTTATTATAAATCATTTAATGGATGCAATGTGAATTCTAAAGGTGAAGCCTTTATACCGGCCTTCACCTTAATTGTGTTTGTTGATTAATCTAAAGAAATGAAAGTTGATGTACTTTTAGGCCTCCAGTGGGGAGACGAAGGGAAAGGTAAAATTACCGATGTACTAACGCCTGAATATGATATTATTGCACGTTTTCAGGGTGGGCCTAATGCAGGTCATACACTAGAATTCAATGGTATAAAACATGTGCTCCATACCATTCCAAGTGGCATTTTTCATCCTGATAAAATAAATGTAATCGGAAATGGCGTAATAATTGACCCATATACCCTGGCAAAAGAGATTAAAAAATTACGGGAGCGTGGCGCTGAGCCTACCCGTAATCTTCGGATTTCAAAGCGTGCACACCTTATTGTGCCTACACACAGGTTGCTCGACAATGTGCAGGAATTTGCTAAAGGCACCGCCAAAATCGGTTCTACCCTCAAAGGTATTGGTCCTGCCTACACCGATAAAACAGCGAGGCATGGCCTTAGGATTGGCGATGTACTCAGCCCGGATTTTAAAGACCGGTTTTATGCTCAAAAAGCGCTTCACCAGAGTATCATCCAATCCTACAAGCCTAATGAAGAGATACTCAGGATTGAACAAATGAGTGCTGACGATTATGAGAAGCTATGGTTTGAAGGACTTGAGTATATTTCTGATATTCCATTGATTGACAGTGAGATATATCTGAATCAAAGCATGAAAGAAGGAAAGAAAATTTTGGCTGAGGGCGCACAGGGTGCAATGCTTGATGTTGATTTTGGTACCTATCCGTTTGTAACTTCTTCCAATACCATTACAGCAGGTGTATGCGCTGGCCTTGGAATTTCTCCTCAGTCGATTGGCAGGGTTTATGGAATTTTTAAAGCTTATTGTACCCGTGTGGGTAGTGGACCATTCCCTACTGAACTTTTCGATGAAACGGGGGATAAACTTCGTAAACAGGGAAATGAATTTGGTTCAACCACTGGCCGACCCCGTCGTTGTGGATGGATCGATCTTCCTGCGCTTAAATACGCCATCATGCTCAATGGAGTAACCGACCTGGTAATGATGAAGGCCGATGTATTGGATGGTCTTGATCAGGTGGGTGTTTGCACTAAGTATAAAATAGGGGAGGACCTGTTTGATTTGCCCGCCTACGAAACACTGAATTCTGCTATTGTGCCGGTTCTTGAGAATCATAAGGGTTGGAAAACAGAAATTTCCGGTTTTAGAAAATGGAATGAATTGCCAGTGAAATTCAGGGAATATATTGATTATATTGAAACTGAACTTAATGCTCCGGTTACTGTTGTTTCACTCGGACCAAACCGTGAGCAAACCATCGTCAGAAAAGATATTTGATCTACCTAAAAAACGGGCTTGAAAGAAATAACTGAACTTATACGGAAGGATTTTCTGCTTGAACTCAGGCAACGTTATGCCATAAATGGTATATTGTTGTACGTTTTTTCAACCATTTTTGTTGTTCAGTTGTGTTTTGGAAGGGTGATTGATGATAACACCTGGGTGGCACTGTTTTGGATTATCCTTCTGTTTGCTGCATTCAACGCGGTTTCAAAGAGTTTTGCTCAGGAGAGTTCGTCCCGAAGGCTTTATTATTTTATGCTTGCTGCTCCGGTATCGGTGGTGGTTTCAAAAATGATATATAATGCTTTTCTGATGTTGATGCTGGGCTTGTTGAGTTTGGGCCTATATACCGTTTTTATGGGTTTCCCGCAGTTCAACCTGAATCTTTTTTTCCCTGCATTTGTTTTAGGTAGTATTGGAATAGCCGCAGCCTTAACCATGGTTTCGGCCATTGCCTCACGTTCGGGAAACAATCCTGCGCTAATGGCTATTCTTGGTTTTCCAGTGGTCTTGCCTTTGTTGCTTATTCTGGTAACTGCTTCACAGGAAGCCCTGAAGACTGATGTGGAATCTTTGAAAATTATCAGTTTACTGTCGGCTTTGCTTTTGATTGATGTTGTAGTTGTTGTTCTGGCGGTAATTCTTTTTCCTTATTTGTGGAGGGATTAACCGGTAAATACCTGAAAATATGATAAAAGGAATGTGGTGGAAGTTACTCGGTATAGTGCTGGTGCTCTATTCAGTTGTTGCCGGATTGCTGATTGAAGTTCCTGTGCTTCCCGTAATCCATCAAACCATACGAAACCTGTTTTACCATGTACCCATGTGGTTCGCGATGTTTATTATGTTGGGTACTTCTTTGGTTTACAGCATTAAGTATTTGTCAGGATTTAAAATCAAGAACGATCTGTGGGCTTCAGGTGCAGCTTATACGGGTATCTTTTTTGGAATACTTGGTTTGTTTACCGGCATGGTTTGGGCCAAGTTTACCTGGGGCGATTTCTGGACCAATGATCCGCAGTTAAATGGTGCTGCCGTGAGTATGATGGCGTACCTGGCGTATGCTATTTTACGTGGTTCTATCGATGAAGTGGGGCTAAGGGCCAGAATATCGGCCATATACAATATCTTCGCTTTTATGCTGCTTGTTATTTTTCTGGGTGTATTGCCTCGTCTGGCAGAAAGTAGCCTGCATCCCGGAAAGGGAGGAAACTCATCAACCATGGAAGGCCTGGATTTAACCATGCGCATGGTGTTTTATCCTGCGGCCCTTGGCTGGATATTAATAGGAATATGGCTCCTGCAGTTGCATGTGCGTAAAACTGCTATTCTGCAAGGAATTAACTTAAAAAAGAATGAATTATGACAGGTGACGATAAATTGTTTGTGGTAATTCTGGTGATGTTTATGATATTTCTGGGTCTGGGTGTTTACCTGTATATGCTGGATCGTAAATTAACCAGAATTGAGAAGAAACAAGAGGAGATCCGAAATCAGCAGTTACAATAAAACAAATCAGGTATTGGTTTACCTGATTGGTTTTAATCGTATATTTGTTTTCTGAACCTTAACTTCGTTGAAATGAAACGTATTCATATATTATTGCTGGTGGTTGTTGTGGCAGCTATTGGTGTTGTCCTGAGTCTATCCATGAACAGCTCGACTTACGCCGGATTTTCTGAGGCTGCTGCGCATCCTGGACGCGAATATCACGTCATAGGTACCCTTGCTCCCGGGTATCCCATTGAATACGATGCACTTAAGGATGCTAACAGTTTTACGTTTCATATGCTTGATAACGACAGTGTTGTCCGAAAAGTAAAATTCACCGATACCAAACCTCAGGACTTCGATAAGCTTGAACAGGTGGTGGTAATAGGTAAAATGCGCGATGGTTACTTTGAGGCACATAAGATGAACCTGAAATGCCCGTCAAAATACAATAAAGATCAGGTACCTGAAGAATATACAAACAACGGTTCCGGTGTTGATCCTGAGCATTAGTTTTCTGTATTAAAATTCGAACTCCAGGCTGATATCATCTGCCCAAAACTCACTTTGTTTTTTATTCCACAAGTAAACCTTTAATATATCGGAGGGCTTCAATGAATCGGGAAGCGTAAAGGTTGCGCTCACCTTCTCCCACTTCTGGGCTTTAGGGACAAACTCGGTAATGGAATAATTCCTGTAATATGCGGTTGTTCCTATGGAGGCTACCACATACCCTATTGGTAAAGGCTCTGCCGCATAAATCATTGCGTTAAAGGTAAATTGTCTGGGATTGTTTTCGGCAATGTAACCAAATCGTTGTTCAAAGACCACACCAAATTCATTGTTCTGATCCAGCTTGCAGGCTTTGGTACCTGAAAATGCCTTTCCTTCAATTACCGTTTGCAGGTTTTTCCATGTATTGGGATCTTCTGCCATCAGGGAATCCGGCTGCTCCAGATCAGTTGAAATAATTATCTTTTCCGGTTCTCTATCTTTGTCTGATAAAGGTGTAATGCAACTGCTTAAGATGGAAAGTGAAATAGGGATAAGAAGAAAAAATCTCATGTGTTGTTTATTAAATGTATTTTCCGAAAAGATAACACCATTCAATTTGTTCTGATATAACTGGTGCTAAGCATCAAAATAACCATTTTGTTTACCAATCAAAAGTACAAACAAAATAAGATTAATCATTCACAAATGAATAAGGCTCTTTATTTTTTATGCTCTGAATACAAGTGACCATTGAGAAATGATAATAATTTATATTGCACACATCGTGCATGTTTGTGTTTGAAGTCTGTTTAATATACTGCAAAATACTGGCTACTCAATACGTGCAATCAATCTAATTCACAAAATTTCAGTACCTTTGGGTGTGGACATACTTAAAGTAATATCTTTGCTGCATAAATGTGCCATCCAATTTATTAACACTATAAAAAACTAAAATTATGAGTGAATTTCTGTCATCTGACAAATTAATGCAACTGGAAGATAAGTACGGTGCGCACAACTATCATCCACTTCCTGTCGTATTGGCTAAAGGGGTCGGTGCCCGCGTTTGGGATGTTGAAGGAAAAGAGTATTTTGATTTTCTGTCGGCTTATTCAGCTGTAAATCAAGGCCATTGTCATCCGCGGATTATTTCTGCATTAACCGAGCAGGCCAGTAAAATGACGTTGACCTCCAGAGCCTTTTTTAATGACTCATTGGGCGTTTATGAAAAGTTTGTTACAGAATTTTTTGGTTATGATAAGGTATTACCCATGAATACTGGTGCAGAGGCTGATGAAACTGCGCTGAAACTTTGTCGTAAATGGGCCTACACGAAAAAAGGAGTTGCCGAGAACAAAGCCAAAATTATTGTTTGCGACGGAAACTTTCATGGTCGTACCATTACCATTGTTTCCATGTCAACTGATCCGGATTCTTATGGCGGATTTGGTCCTTTTACACCCGGCTTTATTAAGATTCCATACAATGATCTGGCTGCATTGGCTGAGGCATTGAAAGATAATGATGTTGCCGGTTTTCTGGTTGAGCCTATTCAGGGTGAGGCCGGAGTGTTTGTTCCGGATGAAGGTTATCTGACAAAAGCTTATCAGATGTGTAAGGAAAAGAATGTGCTATTCATTGCGGATGAAGTGCAGACTGGTATCGCCCGTACGGGTAAGTTGCTGGCTTGTGATCACGAAAATGTTCGTCCTGATGTACTTATTCTTGGAAAAGCACTTTCGGGTGGTGTTTATCCTGTTTCTGCTGTTCTTGCCGATGACGATATTATGATGGTTATTAAACCAGGTGAACATGGTTCAACATTTGGTGGAAACCCTATTGCTGCTCATGTTGCTATAGCCGCGTTGAGTGTTGTCAGGGATGAGAAACTGGCTGAAAGGGCTGAATATTTAGGAAATATTTTCCGTGAGGAAATGAGGGCAATCAACTCAGATATGATTACTCTTGTACGTGGAAAAGGCTTACTTAATGCTATTATTATTAAGCCTAAAAATGGTAAAGAAGCCTGGGATGTTTGTGTTAAAATGAAGGAGAACGGTGTTTTGGCTAAGCCAACCCATGGTGATATCATTCGTTTTGCCCCACCTCTGGTAATCTCAGAAGAAGATTTGCGTGAAGCTATTGAAAGAATTAAAAAATCAATCTTATTCTTTGAATAAGCGTTTGTGTTATAAAATGAAAAGCCGGGGTGTGAATCCCGGCTTTTTTATAATTGTCCTAATTGGCCTTCTTCCAACCTGTTAGGACTTTCTTGTCATTACATTACCTTTTCTCCAGCTTCTTTACCTCACAGAAATCCCATCCATGTATCTTCACCAGGTACATCCCTTTTGGCAAAAAGCCCAAATCGAGTGCCTGGTTAACTCCGGCAACATGCATGACTTCTTTTCCTGTAACACTGTAAATGCTGATTTCAAAAGATGAATTAACCCCGTTTACGGTAAAATATGTCATTCCGTTGGTAGGATTGGGGTAAATGTTTATTTCATGCTCAGCCAGTGTTGGCGTATTTATTCCAACATTAAAATCAATGGGTATTCCCCATTCATTGTCGCCCTTTTTGTAATAAACCAGCTTGCATTCCATTTCATCCCAGAAATATGTGCAATGATAATAGGGCCCACCCAGCCCTTTAATGAATTCCTGGTTATATAAACATCCGTCGGCTATAATATAAGTATAACAGGTGTCCTGAAAAGGTACAGCACAGTAAACGCTTCCCATCAATTTATTGATGTCATGTGGGCTTTGTCGCAGATGGTTAACGTCAAAACCATCCTGAATATCATTCACAGCGTAAGCAACGCCCGGTAGGACGTCAAAATCAGGATTCGATGTAACCTGAAAATCAATCGTGTCGATGGATGATGTGAAGGTATTTGATTCAAAACCGAATCGTGAATATTTTATCTTTTCTTCTATCTGATACACAATAGTATCTTCCAGTATTTGTTTGTCTAGTACCCTTTGCAGGGTTTGAGTCAATGAATTGTAACTTATGGTGTTGTCGACCTTTTCCTTATGGAGAATATCACCAATCTCATAGTTATGTACATCCCTCCATCTAAGGTCCTGAATGCCGGTTTCGGGTTGGTCAAAACCTACAAGGGTCATTTGTTGCAATTGCCCCAGGAAAAAACCAGCCTCCTGTTGAAGGAAAGTATAAAAATTAAGGGTCTTCTGCATCCCGTAATTCTTGGATAGTACAATGTGTAATTCATTTACAGGATGTTCAATATTTTGATTATCAGCATTTAATGCCTGAAATGAAATGGTTTTTAAGGTATCAGTAAGTCCAAGTATTTCACCTGTTTCAACAGAGGAAACCGTTGCCCTGAAACTAAAGGATACAGAACTGTAGCAAATCCAGGTTTCATTTAAATTCGCCTGGGTTTTGATGGTTATAGGCTCATTGATAGCATTATAAAAGATACTTTCCCCGTTTGGCTTAATTCGTATGTTTTTTCCCAACCACGAAGGCCCTTCTGGTATAAAACAATAATAATCAGCTCCCTGGAGGTTTTTTAGCAAATGAAATATGATATCTTCACTTTGCTGGCCTATTGAATCCACACGCATTCCATAAATCAGGCCTTCCGAGCCTTCGTAAAGAAAGGTCCTGTCAGCTTGTAATACACTGTAATTCTGGGAAAATGCACCGTTTCCCATTGACAATAATGTGAAAAATGATGTTAAGGTAAAAATCCGTAATGTTCTTTTCATAGTGGATTTTTTTATTGTTCAAGCAAATATAGAAATAATGCAATGTTTTCTATACGTAACTTTTGCTTTTTGACCCTTTCATTTATTGATTTATGGTAAACAAAAAAGCTACCCCATCTCTGAAATAGCTTTTATTGTTATTCTATCTGCTGTTTATTTTTTCAATAAATCGCGGATCTCAGCAAGCAATTCCTCTTCCTTGGTAGGAGCAGGTGGTGCTGCAACTTCTTCCTTAATTTCTTCTTTCTTCTTAAGTGAATTCATTCCTTTGATTGCCATGAAAATAGCAAAAGCTATGATCAGAAAATCAACAACATTCTGAATAAATAAACCATAATTCAGGGTAACAGCCGGTGTAACTATTTCTTCACCTTGCATCACCGCTTCCTGCATTACATAAAGCATGTCTTTAAAATCGATGCCGCCAAGTAAAAGGCCTAAAGGTGGCATCAATACATCACTAACGAATGATGAGATGATTTTTCCAAATGCACCGCCGATGATAATGCCCACGGCCATGTCAACAACATTGCCACGCATGGCAAATGCTTTAAACTCGTCAAAAATTTTCATATTGTTTGGTTTAAGGGTTAAAAAATGTTTCGTTATTGTGGTTTAACAGTGGCTTTTTTCTGGATAATGGAGTAATTAAAGCCAACACCAAAGGTTTGTTTAAACTGTGTGCGTGGGGCTTTTCTTCCATCTTTATCTGCAATCAGGATATCATGATCATAAATGGTTTGAAATCCGATGTAGGTTGAAATATATTTGGTTGCCTTCAGAATGAGCAATGCTTCCCAGTTTATGTCAATGTTCTGTGGTCTGTCAATATAATTGGAGAACATTTCAAGTTTTGTCTTCAGACTAATATTGGTAGTCAGGTCTTTTTCAAGGGTCATTTTGAAAGCAGCACCAAACTCAGGCTTTGTTTTCTTACCAGCATCAAGTCCATAATTTACCGAAAGCGTGGTATCATTCACAACGACAAGCCGTCCGGTAAGGGGGAGTAGTGAAATGGATAGGAAAGGATAAGGCTTATAGTCCAGTCCTAATCCCAGCATAAAATAGCCCGGGGCCATAAATTTTGAGATCAAAACGGATGAATCATTCGGAAAATAATTATACCCATTATCAAATTGGGTTTTAAAGTTAAAATTGGCACTTAGAAATAAGTTCCTGGTGATGATGTTGTGTCCCCATTTCGAAACCAGGTCAATTTTATCGTCACTCTTTCTCACGGAGCTATTGCCCTGTTTTACCATGCCATAGGCCAAATCCAGGGAGTTGTCCCAAGTTGTTTTACCTTGTTTAAGGTTGGCAGTCAAGTTAAGGAATGAGTTGCCTCCAAAACTGTTTTCACCACCCGCGGCCCAATTGGTAAGGGAAACCTGAGAGAACGAAAGTGAGGCTTTGGTACCTAAGGTCCAAAGTTTGGTGGTGTCCTGCTTTTGCCCATGCGCAAAAGGAGAAATCAGTGCGGCAATGCAAAGAATAAGAATTGTTTTTCGCATAAAATTTTGATTTGATGTTAATAGCCTCCGTAACTGGATTTTATATTTGGGTTAAAATTGCCTTCAGGCCCACTTTCGAGGCTGAAATTGATTGAAATACTCATTCTAGTGCGCACTGCTAGGTCGTTTTTTATACCTGGCATCCATTTTATCAGTCGTACCAATCGAATGGCTTCTTCATTACAGCCTGCTCCCAGGGAATTGAGTATCATTAGGTTTGATATTTTGCCATGTGGTTCCACCACAAACCCGAGTTTAACATTCCCGCTCAGATTTTGTTTAATTGCAGCCTCGGGGTATTTGAGATTGGCTGCGATATATCCTGCAAGATTTATGGCAGGAGTGGTGAATATTGGGCTGGGCATTTTGTCTAAATTCCTGTAATAGTTAATTACTCCCGAGGTATCCACCGGCTCATAGGGATATAAATGAAATGTATAACCCCTTTTGCGACAGAGTTTTGTGTATTTTTTAGGATTAAACTCAATTTCAAAAATTCCTGAATCGGCCACCGGTATACCGATTTTTGTGGCAGGTTCCCATTCAATCATATTGAAAATCCGGACGGTTTCCTGATCACATTGCGGTGAAACACTATTTAATAAAATGACCTTTGAAACTTGTCCTTTTTCATTAATATGATATTTTATCTGACAATTTCCTTCCGTTTTTGCCTTCAGGTCCGCCTCAGGAAAGATCAATTCCTGGTCAATAAAATATTTTAGCTGGCTCTTTCCACCGGCAGGGGTGCTCGGTACGACATCCTGCGCCCATAAGGAATTTAAAGAAAGAACAAGTGATAGCAACAATAAAATTTTTCTGTTCATTTCATGTGCTGATTAGGTTATGAAGTAAAAATACAAATAGTTCATGGAATAACCAAGGGAATACTTTTTCTACTTCGGGGAAACAATGGGAGTAGCCTCAGATAATTTAATGCTGCTTCATATTATTTCATGTCAGGTAATGATATTGACTGTAACAATGCCTGGGAGAGATCCTCAAATTGTCCGAATTCAGTTTTTTGGAGTTTGAAGGCCATGCGTCCTTTGTCCATCATACTTAAGGTATCGCAAAGGTTGGTGAGGGTTTCGGGAATATGCGAACTTATAATTACGGTTTTTCCGTTTTCTGATAACTTTTGTATAATCTGCCGGGTCACTTGTACAGTTTCGAAGTCCAATCCATTGAAAGGTTCATCCAGAATGAGGATTGGTTTATTTAACGCCAGCATACCCATGAGGCTTAGCTTTTTTTGCATGCCGGTTGAATAGTTGTCAACCACATCCTTGAGTGGCAGGTGGAAAACAGTATTCCATTTTTCAATATCAAAAGCCTTATTCCTAATGGTAAAAATCTGCATGTATTCCCTGCCGGTAATCATGGGATAAAAAACCGGGTGGGTTTCCATCAATCCAATATCGTGGTAGTTTATGGGTTTATCCTCCACCGATATTTCTCCTTTTTTTGTTGTGAAATTACCTGAAATTAAATTGAAAAGTGTTGTTTTACCGGCACCGTTTTTACCGACTAATCCATGTATCATGCCTGATTCAAGATGCCATGCCAACTGATCGATGACCATCAATTTGCCATAGCTGAATGAAAGATTATTGATTTTAAACATAGATGACTGTATTTAACCGTTTGGCAGCTTTACGATACAAAAACGGGCCCAGAATCAGTGGAAGTGGTGCAATGGGTGGAAATAGAAAACTCAGGTTTAGCAACAGTAAAATTCCCATGAAGATGTTGGTTTTCTCACCTTGTATGTATGATGAATATTTAAAAAGGACAGCGCTCAATTGAACCAGAAAACTACTGAAAAAAGCCATGAATATTGGCCGGAGACTGTCAGGAAACTGTATTGATGCGATTATTACTAAAGGCGCAACAAGTATGGTAAAGAAGATGGATTGCAAAAGCAATTTTTTGATCAGAAACTCATGGACGGACCATTGCAAAGCCTGTATCATCTGTTTTTGTTCATGATAACTTTGAAAGTCAGCAACAAGTAAGGATATAATGATGACCGACAATATCAAAACAACGATTTCGCGATGAAAAATGATTGAAACAACCCAAACACTTAAGATTATTAACCATGACCTCCTTAAACCAGTCCTCCATTCCCAGGATTGAGGCGGAAGTAACGAAAAATTAATTTTTAAGTATGTTAAACTGATTTTCTTAAATCGAAGATTGATAAACGAAAGCAATATTATACCGCAAGTCAGTACAGTAAAGGGTATTACATTAAAGGTTGTCGCATAAAACAGGGTAAACGGAAGGGTGAATAGGGTATATTGGGTAATGAAAAATACTGGCTTATTTAAATGTAGGTTGAGAAGAAAACCTTGATCGTCTCTTTTGAAATGAACGTTTGCAATCGTAAATACAATAATAATAGACTGAAAATTAAGGAGTTGAGGGCGAGAAGTGTAAATTATGCCAGCAAGTAGGAGCGTGATTAAAAATACTGATCTGAAAAGGCCCAGTTCTCCGAGTATCCTCCAGTACCTTTTTAGGTGAACCCGGTTATGGAACAAAGCGGATTGAAGCATAGCTGTCAGATCCTTTCAAGGGTTTCGGCTTTAACCCAACCTTTACTTCCATTATTGATTTTTATCTCGTTCCAATCACCTATTTTGTCAATGATCTGAACCTTCAGTCCTTCATGAATAACAAACAAGTCAATACTTCCATCATCCGGGGAGCTTTTTACCGGAAGACTTGGGGCAAATACAATGGCGGTATTCCTGTTGATGCTCTCCCTGTGTGTTTGCCATGCCAGAATACCCGAAAGAATATTGATCATCAGGATAACAATCCCTGAATAAAAAAACAAACGTTTCGTTAAAGAGGTTCTTGAAAGCAGAAATAGTGCAATGACAATAAATACCAGGGTAAATGAAATCATAGATAGCATGGCCCAATGGTTTACAGAAAGCTTGAATTTTAGCGCATTCCACCACCGGAGGTAAAAGAGTTCTGGCAGGTCATCAATTTTGTCAATGCGTTTGTTGTTCGTAACCATCAGATTGTATCTGAAGTCTTCATTACCTGGCTCAAGTTTCAGCGCTCGTTCGTAATTAAGAACGGCTTTCGATAATTCGTCATTTTTAAAATAGGCATTTCCCAGGTTATAGTAAATTTCAGGAGAAGCTTGTCCGGTATTGAGGATATCCTCATAAATGGTGATGGCATTTTCATAAAAACCTGCCATGTAAGCCTTGTTCGCCTTTTCAAAATCTGTCTGCACCCCGGCATGAAGCATTGATTGGCTTATCAGCAGAAAAAACAGCAGAAACGCTTGTTTGCTCATGATTTTAGGTTTTTGTTGATTTATTTAAGCTCCTCTTCGGTGAGCGTAATGACTTCTATGGCCTGACGATAAACCTGGTCCATGGCTTGTTCCTTATTGCCCGGGGCGAAGCGTGCAAATTCACAGTTGTTGAGAACATCAATAAATCGTGCAATCAATTCTTCTTTTACGCCTTTAGCCTTAAGGGCGTCATGGGCGGACTCCATTGAAAGGGCGGCGCGAGGAATGTTAAATTTGTCACTCATGTAGCCCCACAAAGCGTTTGAAATCTCGGCCCAGAAGGATTCATGGTTTCCCTGTTTATGGAATCGCTCAGCCAGTTTAAGCCTTTTTCGTGCAATCCCGGTCGCTTTTTTATTTTTCATGAAGGCAACATTGGCCCGTTTGGAAAGTTCCTTGCGCCATACAATTACAAATATTGCAAAAAGCAATGGCACTGCAATCAGCCAGAGTATGAAGGTCAGGTTACCAAAAAAGTATTGGTTTAATGGCGAGACTTCAATTTGTCCTGTTTTAATAAAACGTATATCCGAACCAATGACCTTAAAATCCTCGCGGTTTGTAGATGTTACAATATCTCCTGAGTTACCGTCTCCCTTTTCAACAGTGATATCAAAACCTTCTGTAGTAATGGTTTTATAAGCCTGCGACGAAAGATCAAAGTAGGAGAAAGAAATGGGTTTTATCTTAAATTTTCCCGGGTTTCTGGGAATCATAAGGTATTCATAACTTCTTGAGCCGGTAACTCCATTTCCCGAAGCAGAAATATTGTCGGTTGTTCTGGGGTCATAAACCTCAAAATCAGACGGAAAGACAACAATTGGTTTTTCAACAAGTTTGATGTTTCCTTTGCCCGAAATAGAAAACTTTAGTGTTAGTGCTTCGTTCGTTTTTAGTTGGTCACGGTCAATGCTGGCATTTACGTTAAATTCACCAACACCGCCGGTAAAATCTCCGGGTCGGCTTTGTGAGGGTAATGGTTTTACACTAATTTTTACTTCGTTTGAACGTATGGTCTTTTTTACATTTTGATAAGTGCTCCCGAGAAAGCTGTCGTTGAAAAAACTGTCGAAAAAAGGGTCATTAAAATTACGGCGGGCAATTTTGCGCTGAATCTGCGCCAGAACATCCAGTTCCAATGGCTCAATTGTTAACATGCCTGATTTTTGTGCAAACATGGCATCTTTCTTTATTTCGGCCACAACGTATTCCTGTCCTCCAATATTTTCGCGATATTGATTCAGTTTTTTACTGTCCTTGATCAGGTCTTGTAGCCAGAAACCAGCAGTGGAAGGAGTTCGGGTGATGCTATACTCCGCAACTGGAACCCTGGTGTAGAGTTTGTAGGTTACAATTATCTGTTCGCCCTGGTATGGATTGGTTTTACTTGGTATTGCCCGGACGAAAATATCTTTAGTGGTAAGTTCACCACCTTGCGGAGTCTGACTCTTATCTCCGCCCTGTTGATTGCCCTGTTGAGGAGCAGGGGCACTTCCTTTAACCACTTTTATGGAAAGCGGATTGGATTGATAGACCTTGCCATCTGAATTTATACTGGCCGGGGGGATGGTGAAGGTGCCTTCAGTGGTGGCCTCAAGTATATATGTGAAGGTAAATGAAACAGACTTCGTTACCTGCCCATTGAATATCTGCATGCTGGAACTTTGCGATTGTTGCGGGCCGCTCAGGATATTGAAATTTTTAATGGCCGGTGCCCTGAAACCTGAAGCATCACCATTTATACTGAAAATTAACCTGAATTGATCACCTACCGAAACCACATCCCGTGCCGAGGCGGTAAATTCAATGTTTTGCCCGAAGGTGGCCATGTAGGTGAGCAGTAACCCCAACATTACAATAATCTTCCTGATCTTCATCGGCTTTAACATTTTTATTCAAACTGGTAATTCAATCTGCATTAAAACTACCAATCTTTTTCTATTTGTATTGCGGTTCCTTTTACTTTTTGTTGATTAACTTTTTCCAACGTCTTTTGTTCGTCATTTTTCAAGGCTTGTAACATGCGTTCAGCATCCTGCTTTGAAATCTGAGGTTTTTCTTTTGGTTTGTCCTTTTGTTCATTTTTGTCCTGCGAAGGATTGTTTTGCTGGTCTTGTTGATCTTTCTGATCTTTTTTGTCTTTTTGGTCGTCCTTATTATCCTGATTTTGCTGCTGTTGTTGCTGCTGCTGCAGTTGTTTCATAGCATAAGCCAGGTTATACCGGGTGTCTTCATCTTTGGGGTTTAGCCTGAGTGATTGCTTGTAAGCCTCGATGCTTTCCTGCAATTTACCTCCTTTTAACAATGAATTGCCCAAATTATGCAAGGTTGCAGCCTTAGTTGATGCATCTGCATCCTTCATCAAATTTCCTGCATCTGAGAAACTCCGTATGGCTTCATCATAATTTTCCTGTCGGTACAGGGAGTTTCCCAAATTATATGAACCTTTTACCGAACCGGGTTTCTGCTCAATGGCCTTACGGTAGTCTATCTCTGCTTCCTTGAACTTGCCTTCTTCATATTGCTTGTTTCCCTGCCGGATAAGCGGATTCTCCTTTTGTGCAAAGGTAGAACTTGCAATAAGCATTATCAAAAAAAGTAAGGTGAATATTTTATTCATAGGATTAACTTGATTGAGGTTGAAATATTTTAATCTTTTTAGCCCAGCGACTCTTTCTTTCATTGGTGATAAAGTTCAGGAAAATGAATAGTACAGCCAGTGCAATAAAGTATTGGAACCGATCATCATAATCGGCATAACTCACGGAATCAAATGTATTCTTATCTAATTTTCCAATTTCATCATAAACTTTCTTTAATCCTGCCTGTGTATTGCTGGCCCTTACATAAATGCCATCTCCGGCCTGGGCAATTTGCTGAAGCATAGATTCATCCAACCGGGTGATTATGGTGTTGCCTGATCGGTCTTTTTTGAAACCTGTCATCTGGTTGTTTCTGAACTCTGGAATGGGCGCACCATCTGCCAGTCCCATGCCAATGGTATAAATGTGGATTCCCTTTGAGGCAGCTTCCTTGGCCATGTTCACGGCATCGTCTTCATGGTTTTCACCATCGGTGATTATAATGATGGCTTTGCCACCTTTGTCTTCTTTAAACGATGCCATTCCCATTTCAATGGCCTGCCCTATGGCTGTCCCCTGAACAGGAACAAGATCGGGTTTTATGGTTGCCAGCATCATTTTGGCAGCATTGTAGTCGGTGGTTATGGGTAATTGCGTATAAGCCTTTCCGGCGAATATGATTAACCCAACGCGGTCATTCTCCATTTCGTCAATCAGCCTCGATACTGACTGCCGTGCTCTTTCAATGCGGCTGGGCTGGATGTCCTGAGCAAGCATGCTGTTTGATACATCCATGGCAACCACGAGATCTATGCCTTTGCGTTGTACTTTTTCAAGCCTGGAACCTATTTGTGGATTTGCAAGGGCAAGAAGAATGGAAGCGATGGTTAAAAGGAGCAGTACAAATTTCAAATGTACCCTGAAAGGAGATACATCAAGCATCATTCGCTTTACCACAGCAGCATCACCGAATTTCCGTGTAACATTCCTGCGCCATCTCAGGTAAACCCAGAATAAAATCACCAGCAGGGGAAGTGCCAGCAGAAAGTTGAGATATATGGGGTGTTCAAATCTAAACATGTTTTCAGGTTTTTTGCCTTATGTTGCTGATGCTTATCAGGGGAATTTCCGGAACAAGGTCACGCCAAGAATAAAGTCAAGAACAATGAAGAATAGCGCCCAAAGTGCAAAGGGTGAAAATTCTTCCGATTTTTTTCGATATTCAGTTACATCAATTTTCGATTTTTCCAGCTTATCAATTTCCTGGTAAATCTCTTTTAGTTTGGTACCGTTGGTCGCCCTGAAGTATTTACCACTGGTCATTGCGGCAATTTCCTTGAGCAATGGTTCGTCTATTCTCACCTCCAGCTGCTGATATTGAGTGCCAAAAGGGGTTTGAATAGGGTAGGGGGCAGTGCCGATACTTCCTACACCAATGGTATAAACCCGTAAACCAAATGTTTTGGCAATTTCAGCCGCCGAAACAGGGTCAATGAACCCGCGGTTATTTTCACCATCGGTAAGCAGAATGATTACTTTACTGATGGCCTGACTTTCTTTAAGTCGGCTTACAGCCGTGGCCAAACCATCACCAATTGCGGTTCCATCTTCAATCATCCCGCTCTTTATTTCACCCAAAAGATTTACAAGTACCGGATGATCGCTAGTGAGTGGGCATTGTGTGAAGCTTTCCCCACTAAAAACCACCAGGCCGATTCTGTCGGTGGGGCGTCCCAGAATGAAATCTTTGGCGACATCCTTGGATGCTTCGAGTCGGTTTGGCTTGAAATCTTCTGCCAGCATACTGCCAGAAATATCCATGGCGAGCATAATGTCAATTCCTTCAATGTTCACATTTTGTCGTGTGCTTGACGATTGTGGCCGGGCAAGAGCAACAATTAGAAGTGTAAATGCCAGTGCTTTAAAAATAAACTGAAGGTGCCGAAGGTAGATCTTGAGCGACTTTCCGGTTAAACGGATTGCATCATAGCTGCTGATTTGAAGCCTGGGCCGGGTTTCAGTGTCTCTGAACCAATACCATACTATAGCTGCCGGCACCAGCAGCAACAGGTAAAGTAATTCAGGATTGGCAAATTTCAGATGATCAAACATGGCTTATTTTTCTGTTTTGGTCTCTGCCGTAGCAGATTCAGCATCTTGTTCTGTTTTCGCAGGTTTTAATTCCGGTGCGGGTTTGCTACTATTGATAATGGCTACGGCCAGGGTATGGCTGATTTCATTTTCTGCTCCAATGGGTCGTGCTTTCGCAAATTTTGCCATATCCGAAAGGTTCAGGATTTTTTGAAGGTCTTTCAGTCGTTGTGCATCGGACAAGTGATTTTTCATGGCCGAAATAATCTCATCCGAAGTCATTTCAGCAGCATTCACGACAAAACGTGCTTCAAAATATTCCCTCAGAATATCGGTGAGCCGTGAGTAATACTCTTTAATCTGTCCTTTTTGCCACAATTGTTCTGATTTTAAGGCTTCAAGTTGCTCAAGGGCCAGAGTATGAGCAGGTTTGGGCTGACGTAAGGTTAATTTAATTAATGGCTTTTTCTTTTTCCGGCTTTGAAAGTAGAACCATCCCAGTAAGGCAAGCAGTGCAATGCCAAGTCCAGCCAGAATCCAGGGTAAAAAGTCCCTTAAAGTATAAGGTGCAGTCATTACCGGTTTTAGGTCTTTGATTTCAGCCTGCATATTCACCGGTACACTTGTTACCGATATTAGTTCTGCTTCCGTTTCGTGGATGTTAAAGTTTTGATCACCAGCATTATAAATTTCGAACTGGATAGGTGGAATGACCTGAAAACCAGTATCAAACGAGGTAATTACCATCTGTTGATGGTAGGTCTTGCTGCCGGTTTGCGCATCAATAATACTATCGATGTCGCTCTTGCTGATAATTTCTATTGATTTACTCAGGGTGTCGGTGAGCAGTGGCCATTCAACCCGCTGGTCTTTCGCAATTTCAATTTCAAGAAAAATCCTCAACTGCTGCCCAATGCTTATTGTGTTGGTGTCGGGAATCATCTTTTGTGCATTGGCATTATAGAACGGGGTTATGGTCATAAAAACAATGCCTGAAATCAGGATTGTTTTCATGAACCATTTAGGTATGCTGCTCGTATATTCTGCGTTCGTAAACATTTTTCTAGTGTCTGAATTCTCTGGCTTTGAATAGGCCAAGCAAAGGTTTTACATAGTCCTTATCAGTATAAAACCGGGCTACATCCACACCACTTCTCATAAACGTTTGTCCAAGTCGGGCAAGGTTTTGCTGGGCATTTCTGGCGTAAGCATTTCTAGTGGCTGAACTACTGGTGTCGGCCCATATGGTCTTCCCGGTTTCCTTACTATACAGTTGAACCAATCCAACATCGGGTATAGAAAGGTCGCGTTGATCAATGATGTGCAGCGCAGCCAGATCATGTTTCCGACCCGCGATTCTCAGCGCATCCTCAAATCCGGTGTCCATGAAGTCAGAAATCAGAAAAGCTGTGCAGCGTTTTTTCATGGCATTGGTTAAAAAACGCAGGGCTTCTGAGATGTTTGTTTTCTGGCTTACCGGTTTAAAATCAATCAATTCACGGATAATCCTTAAAATATGGGTCAATCCCTTTTTTGGTGGAATGAATTTTTCAATTTTATCGCTAAAGAAAATAACACCAACTTTATCATTGTTTTGAATAGCCGAGAAAGCCAGTACGGCTGCAATCTCGGTCATCATTTCTTCTTTTAGCCACAATCTGGTTCCAAATTCATTTGAGCCACTCACATCAACCAGAAGGGTAACAGTTAACTCGCGCTCTTCGTCAAACACCTTAATATATGGATGGTTGAAGCGTGCGGTAACATTCCAGTCGATGTTCCGGATGTCATCACCGTATTGATATTCCCTCACTTCACTGAAAGCCATTCCGCGGCCTTTAAAAGCACTATGATACTGACCTGAGAAAACCTGATTGCTCAGGCCTCTGGTCTTAATCTCAATTTTACGGACTTTCTTCAGTATATCGGCGGATTCCATAATAAAAGTTGCGTTATACGTAATTTCTAGGGAACTTCAACCGTGTTAAGGATTTCGTTGATGATGTCGCTGGTGTTCACATTTTCGGCTTCTGCTTCATATGTGAGTCCGATACGATGGCGCATTACATCGTGAGCAACGGCGCGTACATCCTCGGGTATTACATATCCCCTTCGTTTAATAAATGCGTAGGCTTTTGAAGCCAGTGCCAGGTTGATACTTGCTCGTGGTGATGCCCCGTAAGAGATTAGCCCTTCAAACTTTTTGAGTTTGTTTTCTGCTGGGAAACGCGTCGAGAATACGATATCAGTAATATAATTCTCAATTTTTTCATCAAGGTAAACTTCACGGGTAAGTTTTCTTGCGTTGATGATCATTTCCGGAGAAATTATGGTTTGTGTTTTGGCCTGTGTTTCGGCCATATTCTGACGCATGATCAGTTTTTCTTCTTCACGGGTTGGATAGCCAATCACTACCTTTAGCATAAATCGGTCAACCTGTGCTTCTGGTAAAGGGTAAGTCCCTTCCTGTTCTATAGGGTTCTGGGTTGCCAGTACCAGAAATGGCTCGGCAAGCGGATAGGTTTGATCACCAATGGTAACCTGCCTTTCCTGCATGGCCTCAAGCAGCGCGCTCTGTACTTTTGCCGGAGAACGGTTGATTTCATCGGCAAGGATGAAGTTGGCGAATATCGGCCCTTTTCTTACCAGAAATTCTTCCTTTTTCTGACTGTAGATCAGTGTTCCGATCAGGTCGGCTGGAAGTAAGTCAGGCGTAAACTGAATCCGACTGAATTTGGCATCAATAATGTTTGCCAATGATTTTATTGCCAGCGTTTTAGCCAGTCCAGGAACTCCTTCGAGTAATATATGACCGTTTGATAAAAGTCCGATAAGCAAACGCTCTACCATCTGCTTCTGTCCAACAATTACACGGTGCATCTCCATATCTATCATGTCAATGAAGGCACTTTCCTTTTGGATCCGATCGTTTAATTCTTTGATATCAGTTTCAATCATGATGAATTATTTTTTTGCAAAATTATCATTCGCTTCCTTTATTTACGCGGGTTTCGCTGTTAAAAAATGTTAAACACCCTGATATCAGGCTATATAGGATTTATATACCTTGTATTTATTGCTAATGTGCTGATAAAACATGAAAAAAACTCCTTTTTAGGGGAGTTTTTTTAATTATAGACTGTCAGATATTGTTAATTCTGCATTCTCTTGCGTATGTTCTCAGGTAGCGCATCTTTATGAACCATTATGGCGATGGTATTTAATCTAGCATACGCTTCAGAAATATTGAGGTAACCTCCGGTTTTGTTGCTATTGGCAGCCCATGAGTTTTTGGTGATCAAATAACGGGTACCACGTTGATCTTTTGCAATTCCGGTCAGGTGCATGAGGTGATCATCTGTAGAGCTATGGCCATCGAAAGCTTCCTGACGGATTTCCTGCGTTATGGTTTTTTCTTTACCAGGGGTGTCAAATGAATATAAGGCTGCATTTTTATCTTTTTCACTCAAGGCTTCCCATTTGCTCAATTCCGATCCATCTAATGATTTCAGGTCTTTTTCTGGAAGTATAGCCACTCCGTTGGAATGTGAAAATCCTTTGTCGCTCACGTCACCATCCCAGCATATGGTATAACCATTTTCGAGGGCATCAAATATTAAGGATATCATTTCATCCAGCGGCAGGTTGAAATATTTGTCCTGTGACCAGTTGTCCGGGAGCTCAAGATTAACCCATGTATAAAAAGGATGGTGTAAATATGAGGTAATTTCAATATAATCATCCGGATTAAATCCTTTTACGTTTTTGATTACAGTATTTGTTGGTAATGGGCCCAAATATGCGTCAAGTATCCCTGTATAAGCCGGATACCAGGCTTTTGACAATTTGCCGCTTCTTGAGGAGAGCACACCTTTGAGGAACCCTTCCAAAACGGCATTCAATTCACCATGATTATGGGAGGTTTCGCCAGGTACAATGCCAGGATAGTCCTTCTCGGTTACCATTCCATGCTTTTTGATCACATTCACTACATCATGAGCTTGACCGCCAGGCCCAAAGGTGCTATTGCCGTGAAGCCGGATGTATCTTTCAGCCTTTTCCCTGTAAGCAAGGTTGACAAAATACATTTCTGATAAGTCAAATTCACCGGCTCCCAATCTCATCAATTCTGATTCAATATATGATGTTGCTCCAAAACTCCAGCAAGTGCCAGAGCGGTATTGGTCTTTTACCGGTGTAGCCTTGCTGCTTTGGGTTACAGTAAATTCATATTTTTCTACTGCCTTTTTGGTTATGGTATCCTGGGCATACAGGGTTGATGTTGCGAAAATCATCGCAAGGGTCAGCGATTGGATTGTCATCTTATTCATGATCTTTGATATTTTAAATGATATTGATTGAACGGGTGTAATTCATGAAACAGGTTTTGAATTCATCAGGCAAACGTATAATAAAAGTTTTGATTATGCCATTCTTTTTGTACAAATATGTGCTGTTCTGAAGATGGTAGAATATTCTTTTGCACTTCTTGATTAAAAGGGATGTAATGGTTGCGAATACTGGTGTCGCGATTTTTTTCATTATCACTTGTGAATTCACAATAATTCATGTAGGTTTGCCGGGCGAAACGCATAGACTTCTTTTTTACAATGTGGAGGTGTACTGATTTCTGTGGAATTGGATATTAGTGTATTTTTGTGCTGAAAAAAATGGCTTAAATGGCTTCTGGTTCGTTAAAAAAACGTACCTTGTGCCACTGTTTTGTATTTCTTGAACTGAAATATCCATAAACTCTAATAATATGAAAAATAGACGTTTACTCTTTGGCTTTCTTACTTTAACTATTGGAGCATGTATATTTATGCTCACAACTTCGGGTTCATTCAGGTATCCTTTGGATCGTTCTGATTCCTTTGGAATGGCTGATGGGGTTCAATCAGCGTGGTCTTATATGGCTCAGATAAGAGGCCATCAGGCAACCGGAAAAGTAAATCCTGCCGATGTAATTAACGCAAGGACTCAGGTCGAAGATTTAAAATCATCCAGTACAATTGGCCTCAACTGGACTTCAATGGGCCCCGATAATGTTGCCGGTCGCACCCGCGCCATCCTGATAGACAGCAGGGACAATTCAGGTAAAACTATTTTTGCAGGCAGTGTTTCTGGTGGTTTGTGGAAATCAACGACTGCTGGTCTTACCTGGAACAGGATTGAAACCGGAAATAAGATTATTAACGTTTCATGTATCGCCCAGTCTCCTAGTGGCGATATTTATGTTGGTACCGGTGAGACTTTCTCTAGTGAGAGGCTGAATATGTTCAGCGGATTCCTGGGTCAGGGCGTTTATAAATCGACCGATGGTAACACCTTTACCATATTATCTTCAACAGCACTTACAGTAAATAATAGTCCTTCAGACAGTTGGGCATTTGTGAATAAAATTGCGGCCGGTGCAAACAATGTAGTTGCTGCAGCGACTAATTCAGGACTCAGGATTTCAACAGATGGTGGTCAGAACTGGTCGTTGGCTAAAGCTGGAGAATTAACTCTATCCGGCAACAGCACCGAAGTGAAAATTGGTCCCGATGGGGCAATTGCTGCTTCTGTAGATAACCAACTCTACATTTCAAATGGTAGTTCGGATGGATTTGCATTACGTTCAACCGGAGCAGGGCAGGACAGTTTACCTTCAACCGGAATTAGCCGGATACAGGTTGCATTTGCTCCTACCGAAGCATCTACAATTTATGCCATGCTGGTTTCTGATGGTACACTCTCGGGTTACTTGCGGGGCCAACTCAATGGCGTTTTTGTTTCAAAAGATAAAGGTATTTCATGGCGCCTGATTGGTCCGGGTACAAGTAGTGTTTTTAATGTTTTTGGCAATAGTACTGCGCTTAATTATGGCGAATATGCCGGAGCTATCGCGGTTAACCCTACAAATCCTGATAAGGTCTATATTGGAGGATTAACTCCTTGGGAAGGTACAAAAGTTCAGGAAACCGGCTTTTATCAATGGCAACAGAGATTCGGTGGCTCGATTATTCATAGTTTGGTCATCAATCCAAATGATGCTCAGAATATTTACTATGCATCCGACCTCGGTGTTGGCGTTACCATGAATAATTTTGAAACCACTCAATCACTTAATCGTAATTATAAAACTTCCATGTTTTATACCGTTGCACCTGATGATAAAGGCCGCGTATTGGGTGGATCCCAGGGTTATGGTGTGCTTTATCTTGACAGGGAAGGCAATACCATTGAAACTGCTTCTTCAATTTCTTCAGATTTTGTTGGTGGAACCGTTGAAGCTTCAATGGTTAATCCTTCAGCATTTTTCTATTCAACTACTGGTGGTTTGTTATCCCGCTCACCTGACAGTGGTGAATCTGAAGCTACTGACTTTATTTATGGAACAGAAATTGCCAACATCAATACAACCAACTTTTTAACACCTTTCAAATTGTGGGAAAGTTTTAATAATGGCAATTCACGCGATAGTGTTTGGTTCAAGGCAGAAAAAAATCACAATGCCGGTGATGTTGTCATTGCCTACAGTGATAACTACGGCTTTCCTTTTAAACATACCCTTGCTGCCGGTTTAAATGCAGGTGATTCTATCTGGGTAAAAGATGTTGTTTCATCAGTTATGTTTGTAGGTTCAACCAACGCAGTCTACATGTCAAGGAATATCCTTGATTTTGGCCAGTTGCCTACATGGGATAAGATATCAGCGTTTACTGGTGTACCTTCTTGCATTGCCTATTCTTCAGATGCTAATTTCGTTTATGTTGGAACAACCAATGGACAATTGATCCGTATTGCCAATATTGCTTTGGCATATGATTCTCTCCGGGCGGATGTTAGTAGTTCCGCATGCGTGATTAATTCTTCTGTGATTAAGAATTTTGATCTGCGCTATATTACTTCAGTGGCAGTTGATCCAAACAATGACAATAACATTCTGGTTACTCTGGGCAATTATGGTAACGATGATTACGTGTACCGCTCAACAAATGCACTTAGTCAATACCCTGACTTTGAATTGGTGCAGGGTAACTTACCCAAGATGCCGGTTTATTCTGCTATATTTGAAATGAATAGTTCAAACCGTGTTATTCTTGGTACAGAAATGGGGGTATTTGGAACAGAAGCATTATCAGCGAATCCTTCATGGACTGATGAGAATGATGGTTTGGGTCATATACCTGTCATGATGATTCGTCAGCAAACAGTTTCACGCCCGTGGATTGAAAACTTTACCGGGGTTGCCAACTATGGTGCCATTTACATTGCCACACACGGTAACGGAATCTATGAAAACAGAAAGTTCGTTGGTATTGATGAACCAGGAAGTGGAGAAGCAACTGCTTCAAAAATGTTAAAGGTTTATCCTAATCCGGTACGTTCAGCTATTAATTTCTCGCTGTCAATGACCGAAAATTCCAAGGTTAGGGTTGATATTTACAGCCTTAAGGGATCGTTGGTAAAATCGGCAGATTTTAACTTAAGCCGTGGTGAACAAACTGTTACTTTGTCTGCCGAAGGGCTGACCACCGGCACCTATGTTCTGCAGGTTACTGCTGGCTCCCGGGTTCAGGTTGCAAAATTTTTAGTAACAAAGTAATTTCGGATAAACCAACGTGTTTGATTCATTCCTAAACTAATATGAAAATCCAATAAAGATGAAAAGAATATACCTCTCACTTTTTCTGGCATTGAGTTGTGCGTTTGCCATGGCTTCGCCGGATATCTTTACCCCGGAGCTTGTATCGCCTGCCAACAATCAAACCGGCTCAGCTCCCGATGTTGAACTCGATTGGTCTACGGTGGTTGGAAATACCGGCTTATATTATGTGCTTCACCTGAGTACTGATGAGGCGTTTACCAATCCCGTTGAGTTTACAACTGAACTTTCAAGATATCGTATGGCAAACCTGATGTTTGGTGGCGAATATTTTTGGAAGGTTAAAGCTGTTGATCCTTCAGGAAGCTCTGATTGGTCTGCAGTAAGAAAGTTTACAGTAATTACCCGTCCTTCTTTACAACGTCCGAATAATAATTCTACGGTTGATTGTAATGTTGAAATACAATGGATTTCTATTAGCGGTATTGGCACTTTTGAATTTCAGTTTGATACGATTGATACTTTTTCCAGTCCTGATCTTCGGATTTATACTGCTGCCGGTACACTGAGCAAGACCAATGCTTCGTTATTGTATTTCGGTCAGCAATATTTTCTTAGAATGCGTGCCATTCATGCTGCTGATACCTCCGACTGGTCTGACGTCAGGAATGTAACTGTTTTGGATGAATTCAAATTGAAGAAACCAAACAATGGAACACTTGGTGTTGCTCCTCTCGCAGAGTTACAATGGACCGAAATTAAGGGCATCTCAAAATATACTATTTATATATCGACAGATGCTGAATTTAATCATTTTGAAACCTATACTGCGGCTAAAACATTAACCAAACTGAAGCCTGATACCTTGAATTTCGCTACAGAATATTTTTGGAGAATGGCAGCCATTCATTCAAAAGATACTTTGATCTCGGATATCTGGAGTTTTTCTACTATGGAAACAGTTAGTCTATCTTCTCCGGGTACCAATTCGACCAACAATGTAATTCAACCTACACTTTCATGGACGAAAATTTCTGGTGCGCTTTCTTACGATCTTCAAATTGCAAGTACAGAAGGTTTCGATGTTCCCAGAGATTACAATATCGAGGCAACAACGACCTCTGGACTGGAGCAATTCAAGGTACCTGCATCTATTTTAGACAGTGCCATGGTTTATTATTGGAGGGTTAAGGTCAACACGAGCCGAGATACATCTGATTGGTGTCCTGCATGGAATTTCCGTACGGCAGCTTTAGGTATTAATGACCCTGTAGCCTATAATAACGTGCAGAAGATTTATCCTTCGCCTGCCACCAGCACGGTCAGCATTAAACTCAACAATAATGTGAATGGTGTTGCTGAAGTTACCTTGTTTGATCTTCTGGGTAAAGTCAGAATAAGTAAAAAGACTGCCATCTCTTCAGGTCTTATAAAAGACTTTGTACTGGGTGATTTACCCGATGGTATATACATGCTTCAACTTCAGGTTAATGATATCAAAACCATGTCAAAGATTGTTGTGAAGAAGTAATACTAAATTTATATTTTCTAAATAGCCCGGTTCATTTAAGATTGACCGGGCTTTTTTTATGCACTTGCTGTAAAGTGGTTCGTTCTATCGAATCCTAAAATTCTTGTGAAATATTTGCATTAAAATGGATTTTGCTTTTTAGCAAACGCTGGTTTAGTTGATCATTATTTTAGCGGGTACTTTGAACGGAACATTCGCAAACCGTTGGGGAGGGTGAAAACGGTGGGTAACATAAAGCATTGTTAAAACATTGAAATCCCTTAGTAAGGGGATGTAAGCTCAAATTGTGCGCAGCTAAATACTGCGAGTGTAGAGGTGAGGGAAACTTAAAATTATAGCCTGACTGACCAATGAGCAGTTGAAGATCCGAAAGCTGGACTAGCTAACTAACTAATTAACTAACTAATCATACCGCTTTCCAATTCCAAAGCTAAGATAAAGTGTCAGGAAAAATTGGTTGGGATCACTAAAAGCCATCATCGGAATACCTTTGGGAAAGGCATCAAGCGCAACACCGGCTTCAATAATCTTTGGCCGTTGATTGAGGGTGCCAAAATCGACACTTAATCCGGCTTTTGCATAAATCCCAGGATACACGCTTAGTTGGTTAAATCCTTTAAAAAATGATGCTCTGCCGTAAATATTATCAGGGAAGTGTTCTTCGGGGTCGTAACGCTCTGTTATAGTCATGTAGCGGTAGGAGTCCTCGTCCAATTCAATGATGTTGAGATAAACGGGCTTGGCAAAAGCAGTGGATAGTCCCCCGGAATAGAAAAGCCTGAGTTCAACACCACCGTAATAAGGCTTTCGGTTCAGCATTCTCTGCTGACCTATGCCTGTGCGTATCATATATACGGCATTGAGTTTGCCATAATAATAGCTTCGGGTATTGGTGAAAAATGGATTAATAGACTTAATTTCCTTGCTGTCCTTCATTTCAATAAGGTTAGCTTCGTACATAACCTTATTGAAAATGCTCCTGTTTTTGCCAATTCTGAATTCAAGGCCCCAGCCATTGTTGTGTATTATTGCACTTCCGCTTAGTTCCTTTCTGAACAGCAGGTTGTCACCAATAGTATCGCTTTCTTCCTCATACTGTGCATATGCTTGGTATGAGTATAGAAAAAGCGCTGAAACCAATAGAAAAAATGATCTTAAATTGAATGGCATACCTTAATTGTTGGACATGGGTACAAAAGTAATCAAAGAATATGCCGTATTCAACAAAAAATGCCCATGTTTTGATCATAGGCTAAGGAAGAAAGTTAAAATCTTGTTACCTGTTACGGTCAACCTTGTATCGGTCTGCCTCTCCATAGGCGGCACATTTACGATTTGATTGGCACGAAGTCATAATTATACCGAGTGAAAAGGCGATGAGCAACAATACGACAATTTTTTTCATAATTTTACACGGTTGGTGATAAACATTCTGCAAATATAAGCCTCCGTACAATAGAAACTATAATATTACAGTTTTATTGTTTATCTTTTTTTACAACAAAAGTAACTGTTATGGGAAAAATAAATCCGCAAATTCATTCGAGTTGGAAGGCTGCATTGGCAGATGAGTTTTCGAGTTCTTATTTTCAAGACCTTAAGGCGTTTTTAATTAATGAAAAACAGCACTACCCTGTTTTTCCACCGGGTGAATATATTTTTGAAGCTTTCAACCGAACAGCGTTTGATAAAGTTAAGGTGGTAATTCTTGGTCAGGATCCATATCACGGCCCGGGTCAGGCGCATGGTTTATGCTTCTCGGTTCCTGCAGGAATAGCATTTCCTCCCTCCCTTCAAAATATTTTCAGGGAACTGCAAACAGATATTGATATGCCTTATCCTAAAAATGGAGACTTGTCTGTCTGGGCAAATCAAGGGGTGTTGCTTCTGAACGCAACGCTAACAGTAAGGGCTAATACAGCCGGTTCGCACCAGGGTAGGGGATGGGAAACTTTTACCGATGCGGTTATTAAAAAGCTTTCTGACCAACGCTCAGGTATCGTGTTTCTTCTGTGGGGAAACTATGCGAGAAACAAGAAATCGCTTATCGACCTCAATAAGCATTTTATTCTGGAAGCACCTCACCCTTCTCCTTTAAGTGTCTATCGCGGGTTTTATGGCTGTAAACATTTCTCAAAAGCCAATCAGCTATTGATTGAAAATGACAATTTGCCTATTAACTGGCGGATTGGGTAAGTAGGGAGATTGTGAATAACGCAGTACATTACATGTTTTGTGTGTCGCTATATGCGTATAATTAGAGTGTTTTAACAAGAAGTTATTTTAATTAAGTAATTTGTAGAAAATATAAAATAAAGGATAGATATATTCGTTTTGCTTTCACAGTTTATTTACTAATCTTAATTATTAATTATGAGAAATTTAATGATGATGGTTATCGTGTCGCTTGCTTTGTTGAGTGGTTGTGCGAAAGAAGAGGAAATTGTGGATCCTGCTCCGGTCTATCCTGACTATACTTGTTTAAAGCAAGGCAATTATTGGATTTATGAGCGTTTTAATATTGATACGCTGGGGGTGGTTACACCACTCGGTATTTTTGACAGTTGTTATGTTGAGAAAGATACATTGATTCATGGTGAAACCTTTGCTAAACTGGTTAAGCCTTATCCTTACATGCCTAAGGTAGTGGTTGAGTTCCTTCGTGATTCACTGCATTACCTGGTAGACCATACAGGAAATATCAGATTTTCATCTGAAGATTTTTCATCGATTTTTCGTACCTATTATATTGTGATGTCATATGGGGATACCGCATATACGGCTACTGTTGAAATGGACGATATCAATGAGCATATTGCTGTTCCTGCAGGTGAATTTACCACTATAAATTGCAAAACTACCTACAAGGTTAATCCTGAATTTGCATACTACACAAATAAAGTAGCCAATACGAAATATGCCAAAGATGTGGGCCTGGTGGTTGAGACTTTACCCATGTACGCGACAGATCCAAACAAGAAGGAGCGTTGGCTTGTTAGATATCATGTGAACTAATTTGCCAGAAGTAAATTCTTGTTGCAGTGAATATTCCCGGAGTTTAGTCAATTCCGGGAATTTTTATTTATAAGAAGGTGGTTGTGATACACTGGTTATGGGTCGATTTTTTAAATTCGTTTATTCTGGTGATGTTCTCTGAAACTCTTATAAAAATTGACGATAAGTCAATTTTTAATCATGAATTTGAATTCTTTTCCATTATCATCACCATATTATTTTTGAAATATCTAATAATTAATATATTTTAGCTCTCGAAAACCAAAAAAACAACACATGAAAAGAACCTTACTAACATTGACTTTTAGTGCCCTGGCGGCCGTGTCATTTGCAGGTGGTATTGTCCACAATACCAACCAGAGTGCGTCATTCATAAGGATGCCCGCACGTGATGCCTCCATGGGGCTGGATGGCGTGTATTTCAATCCGGCTGGCCTTACCTGGCTCAATAATGGCTTCCATATTTCATTGAACAATCAGTACATTACACAAAACCGTAATATTAAAACCACTTTTGCAGGATTAAACCGCAATACGTTTGAAGGTGGTGTGGTTGCTCCATTCTTTCCGTCGGTATATGCCGTGTATAAAATGGATAAATGGGCTTTCTCCTTCGGGTTTAACCCCGTAGGTGGTGGTGGAAGTGCCAAGTTTGATGACGGGCTTCCCTCCTTTGAAATGCAGGTTGCGACCATTCCCGGCGCATTAAATGCTGGAGGAATTCCTACTTCAAAATATAGTTTTGATACTGAATTTGAAGGAAGTTCCGTGTATTATGGAATTCAGGCTGGTGCCAGTTATCAGTTAAATGATATCCTTTCAGTAAGCCTTGGCTTAAGATATGTGATGATCAGCAATAGCTATACTGGCTATTTGAATAATATTATGATCAATCCAACTTTTCCTGCCCTCAATTATTCAGGAGAAATGGTTTCAGCCCCTACTTTCTTTACAGAAGTTGCTGGTTACCTGGATGGAGTTTCCGCTCAACTCGGAGCTACAGGAAGTTCGCTTCAGCCAATTCTTGATGGAGGTGGAGGCTCTGTGCCTCTTGAAAATGGCACCATGGCTGGATTAACCGCCCAGCAGGTCGCTACTTTACAGGCAACCATAACAGGACTTGGAGGTGATCCTGCTGGAATGACTATCGCCCAGGCTCAGGGATTTTTCAATGGCGCTTCAGTTTCATACGGAGCTAAATCTGAGGCTATGTCAGCAAATGCTGCAGCTACGGCTGATAAAAAAGTAGATGCAGCGCAAAGCGGCTCGGGCATTGTTCCTATTATTGGCGCAAACCTCAAGTTTGATCGGTTGAATATTGGCCTGAAATACGAGCACAAAGCGAGCATTAAAGTAAAGAACAGTACCACTGTGGATCAGACCGGTCTTTATCCTGATGGCGCCGAAACCCCAAGCGATATGCCTTCTATGCTGGCTGTCGGCGTCGGCTTCAAGGCAACGGATAAATTAAAACTGAGCGGAGGGTTACATTATTATTTTGACAAAGGTGCTGAATATGGCAAGAAGCTTAATGGCGAATTTGTTAAAAATGATGAAGTTATGGATAATAATTTCTGGGAACTTGGACTGGGCGCAGAATATGAAATCAATGAAAAATGGTTGGTAAGTGTTGGCTATTTGCGCACACAGACTGGTGTTATGGATATCTACCAAACTGACCTTAGTCACAGCCTTTCTACCAATAGTATCGGCGGAGGATTGAAATTTATGGCAACTGAGAAAATTGCAATAAATCTTGGTGTTATGAATACTTCATATATTGAAGATACCCGTGACTTTTCAGCCATTCCCGATGTGCTTCCTGCTTATACGGAAACATACAACCGCAAAAATTTTACAGCTGCCATAGGTGTAGATATTAGTTTCTAACCTATTGTGATTTGCTAATTCCCAAAAGGGCCGGTGACCAACCGGCCTTTTTTGCATTTATATTCGCCTTAAACGAATAATATGATCCAAAATATTCCCCCATTTTATTTGTTGCATCAGTTGCGGATTCTGAAAAGCTTTTATTGAAATTTTTACGAATGAAAAATCGTACTTTTGTTGCTGAGTTATAAATCAGAATTTACGAAGCCATTTCTAATGATATTTTGCAGCCGATTTCTTAAATTGACTCGTCAGTCAATACATTCTGTGGCGTTGCCATTGCGTGACTCAGTTTCTTTTTCTCTTTACAATGGTTTAACCGGTTTTATCTGTTATGCAGTAATAATTGTTTTTCTGATGGTTGTGCCATCCCGAAAGGCAGTTTCTCAGGGATTTGTAATTGATACCACCCAATTTCTGAATGAAACCGATACAACTACCTTAATCGCTCCTGAATCAGCATCGTTTGAGGATGAGGTACTTCCTGAGGATGAAGAACGTCCAATTCTGGATGAGAGTATTTTTGTACCGGCAGAAGTGCTTTATAAAGATCGTTGGGATACTTTATACATCCGGACAGGTAAAGTGAACCTTGAAGAAATTCATGATTCTACCTTTATTTGGTTAAATAATCCCAATGAAACAGCATTTCATTTTCCGCATAAAGGTAAATTGTTATCAAAGTATGGATGGCGTAGTGGAAGGTTTCATGCCGGAATGGATGTGAAACTGGAAACAGGCGATACAGTAGTGAGTGCTTTTGATGGAAAAGTGAGAATTGCCCGGGTGATGAGTGGTTATGGTAAAATGGTGGTCGTAAGGCACAATAATGGCCTGGAGACTGTTTATGCGCATTTGTCAAAAATATTGGTTAATATCAACGACGAAATAAAAGCAGGTCAACCTATTGGACTTGGTGGCAGAACCGGGCGGGCAACCACATCACACCTTCATTTTGAAACAAGGTACCTGGGTGAGCATTTTAATCCGGATCGAATCATTGATTTTGAGAACTTTACCCTTATTAGAGATACCTTGTTGATTAACAAAGAGTTTTGGCATCCGTTGAAGGCAACAACCATTGCCTCGGCCCATGATGACAACAGTGTTGGCAAGAAATACCATACCATCAGGCAGGGTGATACTCTCTCGGCCATTGCCCGTAAATATAAGACTTCTGTAAAGCGAATCTGTCAACTGAACGGGATAAAAGAAACAAAAATTTTGAAATTGGGGAAAAGGTTGCGTGTTGCCTGATGCCGGTAAATCATTGTATTTATTGGTAGTTCTTACAAAAGATTGGCAGGAATTATATTTTATTTCTTACAAAATTTTATTTGAATGAAACAGTACCGGCCTCTTATCTTCTTTTTGGGTTTACTTTCCATCGCAATGGCTCTTGCGTCATGCAAAACTCCGGCGCGCCTCGCTTACCGTAACATTTCCTCGTTTTATAACCCAGGCTCGGAATTGAAAGGTCTAAGTTGTGCCTGTTTTAATGTGGATGACTCATTGTCCCGTTTGTATGTCTCATTCCCTTACAATCAGTTGAAATATGTCCATGAGAATGGTCTGGATCTGGCCCGTTTTCGTTTTTCGTACCAACTTTATGATGGCTATGAGAGTTCATCGCTCATTGATTCCGCTTCTTTCAATGGCCTGGACTCGTTAAGAGCCGATGGCCGTTTTTTTGATTCCATTGCCCTTCGCATCAATCGGGGAAAAGATTATATATTGAATGTTGGATTGTACGATTTTGCTTTGGATAAGTCCTACGGGAAATTTATTGCCATTGATAAAGAACAGTTTAGTACACTAAATGATGTTCTATTGGTTGGCAGCAACAACATTCCTCTGCTTCGGAATTACGTTTACAGGAATGAATCTTTTCGGGTTAGGGCAAATATACCGAATGATGAATTGAAGGTTTCTTTTTCAGAAATGGTTTTTCCGCCAGCGACCTCTCCATATCAACCTCCTGAAAAACCTGAGCCAGAAGGAGCTGCAATGGATAGCCTATTTACCATAAAGATGGTAAAAGGTGTTTCTGAACCATTGAGGCTATTTGCTACAGGAAGTTATTTTATCCAGCAAGGGGATCGGCCTCTGTTGCTGGCCCAAAGGTTTTATGATGGATTTCCTGAGATCGGCTCAGTAGAAAAAATGCGTGAATCTCTCCGTTACATCACTACTGATGCTGAATATCGCGACATGCAAACCAAACCCGCCAGGGTGGCTGTTGATGATTTCTGGCTAAAGGTTACTGGTCATTCGGAACGGGCATTGCAACAAATTAAGAGGTATTATACCCGAGTGGAGGACGCCAATCGCTTTTTTACCCTTGCCTTTGAAGGGTGGAAGTCAGACCGGGGCATGATTTATATTGTTTACGGGCCACCAAATGTGGTTTATAAGAATGCGTTCATAGAAGAATGGACTTATGGAGAAGCGGGCAATCCACTCTCCGTTAGATTTTTATTTAATTTACAATCAATTCAGGAGAGTAAATTTGACTTTGTGCTGGAAAGAAGTGAGGCTTATCGCACATCGTGGCATCTTGCCGTATCAAATTGGCGTCGTTAATGATTCACTGTATGTCATCCTGTTTTTTAGTTTAATTTTGTGGTCAATTTAGATTTTTTAGCATGGCTTTAGTTTCTGAAATACTTAACAGGGTAAACCTGACTCATGGGGATATTGTACAACTACTTGCAGCAGAAGGTGCTGACCGGCGTTTGTTGTTTGAATCTTCAGCAGCCATAAAAACGCGGTATGTCGGGGATGTGGTGTACTATCGTGGCCTGATTGAGTTCTCAAATATTTGTAGTAAGAACTGCTATTATTGTGGCATCCGCAAAGGGAATAAAAAAGTTTCACGTTACAATCTGACGGATGCTGAAATTATTGATGCAGCGCGTTTTGCTTACGAGAGTAACTATGGGTCGGTGGTATTGCAGGGTGGCGAACTGGAAGGAGAGTTTTTTACCACCCGTATCGAAGGTTTGATGCGAAAAATCAAGCAGTTGTCGGATGGGAAGTTGGGTATTACCCTCTCCGTTGGGGAGCAAAGCCTTGATGTTTACAAACGATGGTTTGATGCAGGTGCCCATCGCTATCTGTTGCGGATTGAGTCATCCAACAAAGAACTTTATTATAAAATTCATCCCCACGATGAACTTCACCGGTTTGACCGTCGGTTACAAGCCTTACGCGACTTGAGAACGGCTGGTTATCAGGTAGGAACCGGAGTTATGATTGGATTGCCTTTTCAAACATTGGATATTCTGGCTTCCGATTTGCTGTTTATGAAAGAAATGGACATCGACATGTGTGGCATGGGACCTTATATTGAGCACGTGGATACCCCATTGTGGTCGTATCACAAAGAGCTGCTCCCGCTGGAGGAACGTTTTGATCTGGCTTTGAAAATGATTGCAATCCTGAGAATCTTGATGAAAAATATCAATATTGCCTCCGCAACAGCGCTTCAGGCAATAGATTCTATTGGCAGGGAAAAGGCTTTGAAAATTGGTGCAAATATTATCATGCCAAATATTACCCCGGGTAAATATCGTGATGACTATAAACTTTACGAGAATAAGCCTTGCTCTGATGAAGAGGCTTCTGATTGTAAAAACTGTCTGGAAGCCAGAATCCATATGTCGGGAAATAAAATTGGTTACGACGAATGGGGCGATTCTATTCATTTTAAGGAAAGAAACTAAGTATACCTGAATTGAACTTAAAAAATTGAAATGAGGTATCAATCCAAATTTGAAAATAGCGATAAAGAATGAAACAATACCATGAATTGTTACGTCATGTGATGGAAAATGGGATTCAGAAACATGACAGAACCGGTACAGGGACCATCAGCGTTTTTGGCTATCAGATGCGTTTTGACCTGGCCGCTGGTTTCCCTGTGCTAACTACCAAGAAGCTTCATTTGCGGTCTATTATCCATGAACTTTTGTGGTTTTTAAAAGGTGACACCAACATCCAATACCTTCATGATAATAAAGTTAGCATTTGGGATGAATGGGCAGACGAAAATGGTGATTTGGGACCTGTTTACGGGTATCAATGGCGCTCATGGCATGTTGCTGATGGACGAACCATCGATCAGATTGCTCAGGTAGTTGAAATGATTAAAAAAAATCCCGATTCACGGAGGTTGATGGTAACTGCATGGAATCCGGGAGATATTGATAAAATGGCCCTGCCTCCCTGCCATGTGATGTTTCAGTTCTATGTGGTAGATGGGAAGTTGTCATGTCAGTTGTATCAGCGAAGTGCCGATATTTTTCTGGGCGTTCCTTTTAACATCGCATCTTACGCCTTGCTCACCATGATGATGGCCCAGGTAACAGGACTGAAACCTGGTGAATTTATTCATACTTTTGGCGATGCTCATATTTACCTGAATCATACCGAGCAGGTTGAGTTGCAATTGAGCCGCGATTTCAAGCCTTTGCCTCAAATGATGATTAATCCTGAGGTGCAGGATATTTTTAACTTCACATTTGATGATTTTGAGTTGATGGGTTATGATCCTCATCCAACCATAAAAGCTCCCATTGCGGTTTGATGCAACCGGCTCTATGCCATTGGTAGATAAGTTTATAACTTTTTCAAGTTTTCTTTATGAAAAACATTTCCATAATAGTGGCTATCGCCGAAAACAATGCGATAGGTAAAGACAATCAATTGTTGTGGCATATTCCCAATGATCTGCGTCATTTTAAAAAGACCACCACCGGACATACCATTGTTATGGGAAGCAAAACGTTTAATTCCATGCCCTTTAAGCCCTTGCCCAATCGTCGGAGTGTTGTGCTTACACATCAGAAAGAGGGTAATTTTGCGGGTTGTGAAGTGGCACATTCAGTAGATGAGGCAATTGCACTGATGGAAGAGGATAGAGAGAATTTCGTTATTGGTGGCGGTAGTATTTATGAGCAGTTTTTGCCGTTTGCCAATAAAATATATCTTACCATTGTACACCAGTCTTTTGATGCTCAGGTGTTTTTCCCAGACTTAGACCGGGAAGAATGGAAGGAGGAAACGCGAACTCGTGTGGATGACGATCCGGCTACCTCCTTCTCATATTCCTTTATTACTTTAATCAGAAAGTAATATCTGGCAAAATCATGGAAGTTCAGTTGGAACTGACTTGATTAAGCTGTTTATTCCGGCAAAAACTCCCAACCCCCCGTCAATATTACTGTAGATGGGTGTCGGCTCACTAAAGGGATTGTCATTCTGGAAATTATTCACAGACTGAGCATACTGGTAATAATTTTCATCGATGAGAGAAATGGAAACCCAAATGTTATCTGATTCCAGATACTGGAGCGCAAGAGGGTAAGTCCTGTAATTAAAATAACTCCCATCATTGGATTTATCGGATGCCAGTATATTCCCTTGTTTATAACCTAAAAAATAGGCATATGATTCTTCCACCCAGGGATCCTGATAAATTACGGCAGCATTTACCAGGTAAAAATGACCAGTTTCTGGCAGATCCTTAAATCTGAATTCGAAATACCATTCCTCCATACCTGTTTCTTCGGTGATCCCTGAGCCGGTAATTTCAATATCTGGCGGGATCTGTTCAGGAACAGTGCATTCTGCTGAAATCTGTGTAAAATCCGGAACCATCACCTTAAGCTCATAATGGCCTCCGGGTGTAATATTAAATGCTTCCCTGTTGATGCGGTATGTTTTAAGAGCTTCATCATAGGGTATTGTAGCAGATTGTCCCTCTCCACTTAGTAGTACTGTGGCATTAATCACCGGGGGAAATCTCTCCTCATCCCACTGATACGTAACATCGCTGAAAAGCGGGTTGCTCTTTTTGACTTTAACTTCAATTACTGAGTCCTGGGGAGAAATTACGGAATAAACCACCAATTTGGATTCCGATGGAGGGGCGTCTACTTCGGTGATGAGTTGTTCGCAGGATGAAAGCAGCAATGCAGCAGTTGCTAATATGAGGGTAGTTTTGATATTCTTCATTGCCTTAAAATTTAATGTTGTAGGAAACAGAGGGAATGATGGGGAAAATCGAAACCTGCTTCAATTTGCTTTTCGATCCGTTTTCGGTGTAGATTTCATCAATAAAATAGAAAAATGGATTCTTGCGGCTGTAGGCATTGTATAATCCCAATTCCCAGGTGCGTTCCCATCTTTTCATTTGTTTATGAAACTGAACCGCAAGATCAAGCCGGTGATAAGCCTTGATTCGGAATGAATTTACGTCGCCGTAATCTGTAACTGTTTGATTATAGTAGTAGTAGTCACTAAAATGACCGCCCATGACATTTTCAATCGGGTTGGTTGTAAATGCCGGATACTCTCCCTGGGGCAGCGTAATGGCATTGCCCGTTCCATAAACCCAGGTGCCTGATAAAGTGATTCCTGGATTGATTTCGTATATCGCAACAACTGATAAGTCGTGTCTGCGGTCATACTTGGCCCAAAAGTATTCCCCAAAGTTGATTTCATCGAATTTAAGTTTGGTCCAGGATAAGGTATAGCCTATCCATCCACTGAATCGGCCTGTTTTCTTGTGAATGAGCAATTCTCCACCGTAAGATAATGCCTTTCCGGCAGTAACATTATCTTGCCACGTAAAGTTACGGGCTTCACTGGGGTCATCTATCAACAGAAAACTGGAGCCAGGCTTGTATCCAAGAATGTTTTTACTCCATTTGTAGTATCCTTCCAGAGTAATAGAAAGTCCGGGATTGTTAAGATCGCGTGCCAGACCGGCAGATATCTGTCGGGAATTCTGGGGCTTTACCCGGGTGGTAGACGGTACCCATAAATCAGTAGGTAGCCCGATGCCAGTATTACTTAGCAGATGAATGTATTGGTTCATTTCGGCAAATGCGGCCTTGGCAGAGAATCCTTCTTTAATAATAAAATTAAATGAAAGGCGGGGTTCCGGGGCAAGGTATTGTTCTCCATCCACGGCAAAATGGCTGAGGCGAATGCCCGCATTAAGTTGAGCTTTACCCCCGAAATTAAATTGATTTTCAGCATACAGGCCAGATTCAAACGAATCGTAAATGGTTTTCAGATCGAAGTCCTCGAGCGTCTGTGAATCTTTTTCAACAATAGCACTAGGTGTAAACCGGTGCTGGGTAGTTTGAATACCAGTTCGCAGCGTATAAGTGGGTGTGGCATGGTATTCAAGATCGTATTTAAGTGCAAAATCACGGATTCCTGAAGTGTATTTCAGGGAATATGTGCCACTGTTGTCTTTTTCTTCATCATAAATGGTAAGATTATAGCGACTGAAAATTGCGGAAGTATTTGCAAAAACCTTGCTGTTGAACAGGTGGTTCCAACGAATGGTTGAGGTGGCATTTTGCCAGTATAATCCGGCTTCTGACGAGTACTGGTTCTGACTATACTCATCATAATAGTTGCCACGGTCAACGATGCTGAATTTGTCCCGGCCAAAGTATCCACTCAGGTAAAGTTTGTCTTTGCGCCCAAAATCGTAGTTAACTTTTGCATTCAAATCATAAAAATAATATCCAAACTTCTCATCTTTAGGCATCAAAGGTCTGATGAGGGCATCAATATAGGTGCGTCTGGCGGAAACAATAAAGGATGCTTTTTCTTTAATGATGGGTCCTTCGAGCAAAAGGCGTGAAGAAATAAGTCCTATTCCGGCTTCGCCTGAAAGCTTGGTTTTATTGCCATCCTTCATGGTCATTTCAATCACCGATGAGAGCCTTCCTCCATAGCGTGCCGGGAAACCTCCTTTGGTAAGCTCTATACTTTTAAGCGCATCTCCATTAAAAATGGAGAAAAAACCAAATAAGTGACTGGCATTGTAAACCGGAGCATCATCAAGAATAATGAGATTCTGATCAGGACCACCGCCTCGAACATACAATCCACTGCTGCCTTCGGAGCCTTTCTGTACGCCTGGCATCAGCTGAAGTGCCTTGAAAACATCTTTTTCGCCAAGAAGTGCCGGTATGTTTTTTATTTGTTGCACCGGCAAAACTACCATGCTCATCTGACTGTTCTCACTGTTGCGGATAATTTCCTCGGCAGAGATGATTACTTCGCTCAGGGTAAGACTTGATTCAAGAATTACATCTAATTCCTGATTACTACTAAAATTAATTGTGCTGGCTACTGATTGATATCCCACATAAGAAAAAACAATATCATAAGTGCCTTCAGGGAGGGTTAAAGAGTAAAAGCCGTAATTATTTGTAACTGTTCCGTTACGTAATGCCGCAACATAAATGTTTACTCCAGGTAACAGTTCCTGACTCCCTCTTTCACGTACATATCCGCTTAAGGTATGGCGATTTTGTGCATGTATCATGCTTGTGCTGATGATCAGCAATGTAAATACGATCAGTTTTTTAAGCATAAAATTCAGGTGCTGATGAAATTTTTTAAAAGGACGATCAGGTTTTTTGTTTTTTCTTTTTAGCAGCAGGAAATAATACGTTGTTCAGGATTAATCGGTAACCGGGTGAGTTGGGAAAAAGGTTAAGGTCGGTGGGTGGATCACCGACAAAATGTTGATAATCTTCAGGGTCATGACCGCCATAAAATGTCCATGTGCCTTTACCAAAAGAGCCGTGAATATATTTAGCTTCGCCTGCTGCTTTGTTTTCGCCCATTAGTATGACATTAGATTTTACAAACTTTTCGTTAAAGGCTGTAGTTTGTCCCATAAAACCTTTAATTACCTGTTCATGGTTTTGGGTGAGCATGGTAGGTACAGGATCCCATTTTGCTGAAAATTCAAAAAGGGTGAAAAAATCATTGGCAATACTTACTTTTCGCGAGTTCTTAACATCAATATTCGAAACTTCATACTCGTAAGGATTGGTTGAAAGGGTGAAGTCAGTAAATGCGAAACAATTGTCGTAATTAAGTTTTTCATTGGCTTCAGGGTCAGCAGGATCGCCGTCAAACATTACATCGCAAATATCCACGGATTCAGCAGCCAGTGCAATGTCATAACTATCAGGTGCGGAGCACATAGCAAAAAGATATCCTCCACCAGCGGTAAATTCCCTGATTTTGAAGGCAACTGCACGTTTTAGTTCTGATACTTTATTGAATCCCAGTTTAGTTGCCATTGCTTCTGTATTGTCAACGTCCTCTTTGTACCAGGGCACATTGCGGTAAGCTGACCAGAATTTCCCATATTGACCCGTAAAATCTTCATGGTGCAGGTGAAGCCAGTCGTACATTGGCAATACGCCTCCTATTACTTCCTCATCATAAACCACATCATATGGAATTTCGGCATACGTTAGGGCCAGGGTAACGGCATCGTCCCAGGGAAGCTTGCTTTTTGGCGTATAAACGGCAATACGGGGTGCTTTTTGAAGGCGCATTTCATCCATATTTACAGCCGGATCACTGATCTCCTGTAAAATGGCCTGGGCTTGTACGTCGGCAATGTTCATGTAGGTAACCCCTCTCACCATGCATTCTCCTTCGAGTGCCGGATGATGTTTAAACATAAAACTACCTCCACGATAGTTAAGCAACCAACTTACCTCAACATCCTGTTGAAGTGTCCAGAAGGCAATACCATAGGCTTTCAAGTGATTTTTCTGAGACTTATCCATAGGGATTAAAATGTATGACCCATAGGACTTAATGCTGATGAGGAGTATAGTAATGACAAGCAGACAATATTTTTTCATGCAATAGCGGTTATAATGTTAAATAAAACACCGGGATAGCTTGTTTGTTATTCATTGTCAAATAAAAAAGATGACCAGAGAACTAAAAGGGAGGTTCGTGATCCTCAGTCATATCGTTCATTTTCGATTGAATGGTGAGGGTGCTGGTATTTCCATCAAACTGGGCATTGGGTGAGATGTTGTCGGGGTTGTTATAACTTACATTCTCCATATCCACAAATTTGGCATATTTGCTGATAAAATGGAGCTTTACTTCTGCCAGTGCCCCGTTCCGGTGTTTGGCAATGCTTATTTCTGCCAGACCTGCCGTACTTTCCCCGTCTATATCTGCTCCCTGATTATAATATTCGGGGCGATAGATGAAAAGTACCATGTCTGCATCCTGTTCGATAGCGCCCGATTCACGAAGGTCAGAAAGCAAAGGTTTTTTGTTTGGCCGCTGCTCAACAGATCGGTTTAATTGCGAAAGCGCAATTACCGGAATGTTTAGTTCTTTGGCCAGGCTTTTTAATGACCTTGATATAGCACTGATCTCCTGTTCACGGTTGCCGCTTCCCCGATCCATGCCAGCCGACATTAACTGAATGTAATCGATGATCACAATTTTGATGTCGTGTTGCGCTTTCAACCGTCTGCATTTCGCCCTCAGCTCAAAAATGGATAGGGAAGGGGTGTCATCTATAAATAGTGGAGCATCAATCAGGTTATTAATTTTGGAGTTCAGTTGTTGCCATTCATATTCCTGAAGGTCTCCTTTGCGCAATTTATCTCCAGGAAGCTGTGCTTCGGCCGAAATAAGCCTGGTAACCAATTGAACTGAGGACATTTCAAGCGAGAAGACGGCTACAGCTGAATGATTATCAACAGCAATATTCCGGGCGATGGTAAGTACAAATGCGGTTTTACCCATACCAGGCCTGGCAGCCATAATGATCAGGTCAGAAGGTTGCCACCCGGAAGTTATTCTGTCCAGGTCCGTAAAACCGGAAGGTAAACCGCTGAATTGCCCGGGTTTTGTTTTGGCAATTTCTATTTGTTTCACTGCATCCCTAATGAGGGATTCCATGTTAAGATAATTCCTTCGCAGGTTGTTCTCACCTACGCTGAATAATTGGCTCTCAGCCTTATCCAGGAGCTTGAATACATCGGTTGTATCTTCATAGGCATCCTTTATAATGTCAGAAGAAATACGAATCAATTCGCGTTGAATGAATTTCTGTAAAATAATTCGCGCATGAAATTCGGTATTTGCTGAGGATGCTATGCGGTTTGTGAGTTGGGCAATATAAAATGGTCCCCCGGCGGTTTCCAGTTCCCCCGAAAATTTTAGTTCATTGGTAACTGTAAGTATATCAATGGGTTCTCCTTTGGCAAAGAGCCTGGAGATGGCGTTGAAAATTATTTGGTGAGCATCTTTATAAAATGCCTCAGGACGAATAAGATCGATGATGGCTGCCAGGGCATCTTTTTCAAGCATAATAGCCCCCAATACCGCTTCTTCAAGATCCAGTGCCTGAGGAGGTATTTTACCGTGTTCAAAAATATTGCTAAGGGACTGGGGACGTCCCCCCTTTTTAATGCGGTTTGTAGTAACCGGTTTGCTATTTTCTTCCATACTTCAAAAGTATGAAATTGAACGAAGCCCCTGAACTCCTTTCCGGATTATTTTTAAACAATCGATCTCGGATATATGTAATTGAATGTCTGTATTATGCGCAGTTGTAATAATCTCATCTTTTATGGGAGGTGCTTGTCAGGATTTCTTATTTTTGTCCTCAAAATATTGAATCTCATGAATAAGCAAATATTGATATCTCTTTTAGTCATTTTTCTTTTTTTCTTTACGGAATCTTTTCTGGCTGGGCAAAATGCAATTATAGCCGGCGAAATATATGGCGAGAACAACGCGGGTATTCAGCTTACCCTTTCTGATCCTTTTGCCCCGAATGGAGGAAGCAAGGCCACCAAAACGGATGCTGAGGGTCGATTTTCGGTTAGCGTTTCACCCGAAAGCCTTTCATTATATAAATTAGCAGAAAGTGGCGGCAATTATCTTATACTTTTAATACTTCCCGGTGATTCGATACATCTTCGGCTTCTTGCATCAAAGTTAAATCAAAACCCTGAAATATCAGGTTCTGCTGAAACCAATCTTGCTTATACTTTTGCACGGAATATTTCCTTTTTTGATCAGAAAACGGATAGTTTGAACAAACTTTATTCCCTCGCCCAGGGTAAAGATAATTTTGAAGAGGTGAAATCGGGTCTGGAATCAGCCTATATTTCTATAAATGCGCAGAAACTGGATTATTTGCGTCGGGAGCTTTCAACTCATGCACAATCACCTGCTGCGCTGCTCTTTCTGGATAAACTTGATATGGCTAACGATTTGGAAGTTTATGAATCGGTGTCAAATGGAGTTCTTGAGATTTATCCCGAATTTGTATTCGCCCGAAATATAGCTGCTCAGGTTGAACTCGAGCATAAACTTTCTCCCGGACGACCAGCCCCTGAGATAGAGTTACTAACTCCCTCCGATAGTACTTTTAAACTCTCCTATCTGCGGGGGAATGTTGTTTTGATAGATTTCTGGGCTTCCTGGTGCGGCCCTTGTCGGCGCGATAATCCTGAAGTCGTCAGAATTTTTAATCGTTTTAACAGCAAGGGTTTTGAAATTCTTGGTGTTTCACTGGATAAAGACAGGAGTGCATGGATTAATGCCATCGCAAAGGATGGTCTTATATGGAATCAGGTAAGTGATTTGAAATACTGGCAAAGCACAGCAGCGAAAACCTACGGTGTGAAATCAATTCCACATACAGTGCTTGTTGATCGCGATGGCTCTATCATAGCCCGAGGTCTGCGTGGCAAAGCACTCGAAATGAAACTTGAAGAGATTTTTGAGGGAGGGAATGAGTATTAAGACTTTTTAATCCCGGCAATGAATCCGTTGATTTTACTATCTGGTTCAGGAAAGTATTGGCTACACCTGATTTGGGTCCTCACCACTTACATTAATTAAAAATTCATAAAGGCTTTGAAGCCGGTGAAGGTTTTCTGACAAATATCCGGTTAACATTTCAATGGCGGAGTTTTTATCCTTATTCACCGCTTCAAGGTATGTAACGCCTGCCATGGTATGGCTTATGGCAATTTTCTGCGTAGTGTCAGGGAGTATTATTTTGAGATTCTCTGAGAAGGATGCAGTTGAATCGATGCCAGCCTGGTAATAATTTACAGGCTGAAATGTTTCTGCCAAATCTACAAATGTTTTTTCTGTTGAAATATTTTTGAGGATATTGCCCAGGTCTATTCCAGATTCCGGTTTGGCATATACAATGTGTTGATGCGAATTAAATAATGTTGACAGCCTTTTTTCTACTTCATGAATCGGATTGGAGCCTGGTTCGGCAATAAACACATTTATTTCGCCTTGAGCGTTTTTGCTGGCAAAACCAACAATTATGTCTTGAAAAGGCTTGCAATGTTCAAAAAGCGGAATGGCTGTCCGGATGCTCAGGAAGGTAATAAGGAGTGGAGCCTTTATGGATGCAAGTTGGCTAATGTAGTTGGCGTTTATCCAGGGTTTTCCACTCTGGTGAATGTCAATTATTAGTTTTTCTGTCGGGCTTAAGTCATTCAGTGGAATTTCAACTGCCTGTTGAATACCTGCCTGCATCCATCTGAAACGTTTCTCTGATGAAATTCCTTTAAGATTGAAAACCGAAGTGGCTGGTATATTTTTCCAGCAATGGCCAAGAAAATCACAGGGATAAGGTGAATAACAGTGTTTTCCTACATCAATTGGTGGTGATTTTTTCAGGCTTAGGGATTCTTTGGCCTGTTCAATCTGAAGAAGAATACCTTCTTGTTTTTCCTGGATTAGTTCTGTAACATTTTGAATATTGAACAATTCCTGAATGTCAGGTATTTTGCCCATGCAGTAATCTTCATTCAGATGTACAATGCTGAATTGCAGTGAATTGATTCCTGATCCAACAATAACGTTGTATTGCAGGGCTGCATCGGTCAGATAGGTTTCCGATATCCTTAGTGAACTTTTAACTTCATAGGCATGATATCCATTTGATGTTTTTATAAGGATATCCAGGAAAATCAATACCCCATGGTGTTGGAACGCTGCTTCGTAAATTACGGGTGTGCTATCGGCAATAAGGCTGCGGGTTAACTCGAGTGATTTTTTAAACTGAGTGGGATGAGCAGGTGCGCAATTGATACCTCCCGGGAAAAGTTCCCAGGCCAGTTTTCCTACTTCATGACCGCGCCTGAACTTCGCGAGTTGTTCAGGCGCTAATTTATCCCGTAAAAATGGGCGGTTTTTATGCAAATACAGTGATTTGAGGCATTGAATGCCTCGAATAAAGGTGGATTTAGAAAGTATGTGCTTCTCCTTGTCCAAACTACTCCTTAACGATGGAAATCAGTTCAACTTCAAAAATCAAGGTTGAGCCTCCAGGTATTGGCCCTGTTGCTCTTTCGCCATAAGCCAGGTTGGCTGGGATGACAAATTCATATTTTGCTCCGGGCTTCATTAGTTGAACGCCTTCTGTCCAGCCAGGAATAACGCCGTTTAATGGGAACTTAATGGTTTCTCCACGTTCAACAGAGGAATCAAAAACGGTTCCGTCAATTAACTTGCCTGTATAATGCACCTCAACCACATCTTCCGGTCCCGGGTTTTCACCTTCTCCTTCGGTAATAACGCGGTATTGCAATCCGCTTTCGGTAACCTTAACGTTTGGTTTGGTTTTATTTTCAGCCAGGAAGGCTTCGCCAGCAGCTTTGTTTTCAGCATTTTCTGCTGAAGCTACTTTTTGTTGTTTAGCCATCATCTCAGTTTGCAATGAGGCCATTAATGCAGCCGTAACTTCCTCGTTCATTACGGTGTCAATACCATTCAGACCGTCTTTCAGGCCACTAAACATGAGCTCGGGCGTAATATCAATGCCATTTGTCTTCATGTTTTTGCCAATATCGCGACCAATCATATAGCTAATGGAATCCTGCCTGCTTTGAAAAGTTATGGTAGCCGATGTTTCTGCTTTTGATTTACTCTTATCGGATTTTTTACTTTTTTGAGCTGATGCTTCATGACTCATCATTGAAAGCATTAGAATTATCATCAAAGGGGTTGTAACGAAGTGTTTCATTTTAATGGGATTTTTATAGTGCGCAAATGTAAGAATTACCATACCAACAATACAAGGTTGTATGGTTAATTAGCAAAAATTAACAAATAGGATCAGGTCAAAATTATATTCTCCTCTGTAATCAGTTCCATGCCTTTATATCTTAGTAATAGTTGAACTATTGCCACTACATCTTTCTGGCAATAGGTTACAATTCGCGAAAGCTCTTTTCTTACCCAGTAATACTCGCCCACCTGACTTCCATTGATGTCATCTTTTGGGGATGGGATATCAAAAATTGCTGTGAGCAGGGCCAGTGAGGTGTAGTTTTTATAATCTCCAAATTTCCAGAGTTCCATGGTGTCAATAAAGGGAACTTCCCAGGGCTTTTTGCCTGCTATATCCAGAATAAAGGGCAAACGAATGCCATGGACCAACATACGTCGTGCGATGTATGGAAAATCAAATTCTTTCCCATTATGCGCACATAAGAGGGTACCTGGTTTGCTGAAGTTATTTTCAAGAATTGTGGCAAACTCCTTTAGAAGACTTTCTTCAGAATCCCCTGCGAAGGATTTAATCCGGAGTTGGCTGTTGTGGATGAATCCCACTGAAATACATATTATCTTCCCAAACTCCGAGTAGATGCCTGCCCTTTCGTACAATATTTCGGGAGTATCGGTGTCGTTTTGCTTTATTTTAGGTGCCTTGTGTTCCCAGAATTCCTTGAACTTTTCGGGAACATCATTATAGGTGGGATATTGCGGAACTGTCTCAATATCAAGGAATAATACTTTTTCAATTTTTACATGGTCTAACATATGGCAGTCGTTTTATTGGTTAAAGGTATGAAATTTACCTAAAAGTTAATGGTTGCCTTATATTATTTTTTGTTTGTCTGGTCCTGTTGAATTGACCATAAGGCTAAAAAAAGGAGTTTATATTGTGGCAGATGTTAATATTTAATTTAGGTTTACATCATGAAATGCTGGTTGAGCTATTTTTTTTCTCTACTTATTGTACTTGTTTCTTTGATATCCTGTCAGGATGAGGACGAGTATATTCCTCCGCCTGTTACAATCATCGTAACACCGGTAAACGACCAACTGTTTGCTTTTGGGGATACCTTGTTTATTCAGGCGCGGTTCAGCCATTTCAGGAATATGGCGACTATAAAAGTTTCATTGGTTAATTCTAGTCTATCGCCTGTGTTACCGGCTATGAATTTTGATGTTTTTGATACCGATTATTTACTAAATACGTATTTGTTGCTGGATGATATTTCTTTGTCGGATGGGGAATACTTTATTCAGTTAAAAATTCAGGATGAAACTTCCTCCTGGAATGAATGGATTGATGTAAAGTATGTTTCAGTGGACAAACAGTTTATTTCGGTGGTGGCCGTTGTTTCTCCACAGGTAAATACCTACGATGTCTGTGAGGGTGCAATTGAAGGCAATTCGTTAAAATTGTTCAGTTTTTCGGGGGATCATTGCGCTAGCGGTCTGAATTCGGCATCCAATACTTTTTTTACCGTGGGGCAATCTCAAAATGGATTAACGGCCTGGAACCTGAATACTTCTCAATTACTTTGGAATGCCTCTGTTGTGTTTGATCCGGTTCAATACTGGATTCATGGTTTTTATGATGATGAGAATGAAGTGTTCGTGTCCAATCGTAATGGCTTCATTGAGGGATACGATATTCTGGGACGTGTTTCTTTTCGCAGTCAGCAATTCCAGAATGGGTTTTTTACAAAAATTCTTAGATCGACAGACAAACTATTGGGTATTTTTGAACCCTATAACAGCTCATTCCGTGAGTTGGTGATTTTTAACTACCCTGGTGGTACCTTGTTCCGGTCGCTGCAAATAAATGGGGAAGTGCTTGAAATGTCAAACTATTCAAAGGATGTGGTTTTGCTTTTTGTCAATCAGCCGGAGCGTGCATTGGTTTATGAATACTCACTCAATAGCCATACATTGGTAGAGTTAAAAACATTTTCATTTCAAAATATACGTCTGGTTTCTGGAAAAAATGCTGAACCATATTTTATTCTTACCGGAGATGAAGTTTGGTGGTACAGGCCTCTGTCAAATAGCTCAACACTGTATTTAAAAAGGGAAAATATTGTCGGGATGGCGTTTGAGGAACTTAGCAATACTTTATTTGTGGCTTCGGGGCAGCACATTCTTGGTTATGGACTGCCCAATGCGAATCCGGTGTTCAATGTTGAATTGCCGTCACCAGTCATTACTTTTAACCTGAGGTATAATAAATAATTCTATGTCTACCATTGAAAAGATTATCACTGAAGATGGTTCCCATACCCTGTTTCATTCGGGTATTGGAGAACATTATCATTCCATTCATGGAGCAATACAGGAATCAGTTCATGTGTTTATTCAACAAGGTTTTGTCGCCACTGCTGATCGTTTTCATGAGGTCAGGTTGCTTGAGGTTGGCTTTGGAACAGGTTTGAATGCATTGCTAACACTAGAGATTGCAACCCGCATGGGGATTCATGTTTTTTACCAGTCATTCGAGCCATTTCCCTTATCACCTGATTTTGTAGAGGACTTGAATTATACAGATAATGAGCAACTTAAATCTTTTTCTGCTGACTTTCAGGCCATGCACCATGCCAATGATGGGGAAGTTGTAAGAATAAATGAATGGTTTTCTTTTCAACGAATGGAAGATAAAATCCAGTTAGGAATTACCGACGCTTATCTTTTTAACCTGATTTATTTTGATGCATTTTCTCCTGTAGTTGCGCCCGAGTTGTGGCAGCCTGAAATTTTCACCCTGATGCGGCAGCATATGGTTGAGAAAGGTATATTGGTTACTTATTGTGCCCGGGGTGCTGTACGCAGGGCATTGCAGGCAGCTGGCTTTCGGGTTGAACGATTACCGGGCCCTCCCGGGAAAAGAGAAATGTTAAGGGCAAATGCTATTTAAGCGACAATATGGATAAAAGATTCAATATCAGGATTTATGGCTTGTTTGAGCAGGATGGGAAAATATTGCTCACCGATGAGTTCCGGTTGGGCAGGTACATGACTAAATTCCCGGGTGGTGGCCTGGAGTTTGGCGAAGGGCCGGTTGATTGCCTCAAAAGGGAATGTATGGAAGAGTTGGGACAGGAAATTGAAGTAATCGGTCATTTTTATACCACCGATTTTTATCAACCCTCACTTTACCTGCCTGATAAGTATCAAATGATCAGCATTTATTATACAGCCAGGTTTGTGGGGAAGCAGCTATTTGCAGTTTCCGGAAAAGTGCACGATTTTCCACCTGTAGATGGGGCGCAGGCTTTCAGGTGGGTGTCTTTAAAAGATCTTCATCCCGGGATGTTTACTTTGCCCATAGATAAACTGGTAGCCAGGATGTTGATGGCAAGCATTGGTCATTAAAGGATTTTGAATGATTTAGTATAATCCGAAATTACTGTAGATTCTATTATTGAAAATTTGATAATTACTGCCCGAATCGGCCCTTTACGACATGCCTCAATAAACATATCCAGATTTTCGGATTCACCGGTAGCAGATATATAAACGCCGCCATCCCTTTTATTTTTCACCAGTCCTGAAATTCCATATTTTTGAGCTGTTTGTTTTACAAAATATCGAAAACCAACACCCTGTACCCTTCCATAAACAAATATGCCTACATCTCTTATCATACTTCTAGTTCAGTCTTTTTACCATTACAGCATCTACAACGGTTAGGAGTTGTTGGGGAGAAAGGGTGCGCCACCTTAAATCGTCAAGTTTCCCGCCAATGGCCATATAGTAGTCCAAATGGCCATCTTCAATTTCTTTCAACACATGCGTTCTGAAGTTTACGCAGGCAATCCATCCATCCTCAATTTCGTCAAACCATTCCTGGTAATATGAATCGTCATCTGCAAAAAAGTTCAGGATGTTTTCCCCGATCAGTATAAACCTGTTGATGCCTTTATTCATCAATGGTTCAGCAACATTGCGTTTTAAAAACATTATGTCATTGTACAGCAGGTCGTTCCATTCACCAATCAGTTCAATTACACAAAAGCCCTGTTCATAACCAGTATATAAAAGTTTAACGTAAAGGGTTGCCGAACCCATTTCGTCCCAAAGGGGATGAATGAAATAGTTGTAAACTGAATTGATGCATTCAGTTTCACTGTATTGATTTCCATAAAAGGGCGAATTGGCATCATCAGAAGCAATGTAAAGGTTTTGCCAGCCATAAAAGGGTTCGAGTTCATGCATAAGCGTAGAATAACATAAAATATATTAACGCAGAATCTATGGAAATGTTGAGTGGATGAATGGCTATAACTGTTGATCTAAATGAAAAAATCCAATGAATTTTTGCGCGTTTTTTCGTATACCTTTTTGCTAAAGACGTAATATCTTGCTGGTTTGTGCGAAACTCCTTTTTCTTTTTCATTAATGGGGACTACATAAGGCATGTTGGATATTTTTTTACGAAAATTACGCTTATCCAGGGTTATCCCTAAAATTATTTCGTATAATTTTTGTAATTGGCTGAGCGTGAATTTGGATGGAAGTAGTTCAAATCCAATAGGATTAAAGCGCAATTCATCTCGAAGGGCTTTCAGGGCATCGTTAAAAATCTCCATGTGATCAAATGCCAGTTCAGTGACTTCATTTACCGGACACCAGCGCGTATTCTCCTGGAGCTCAAATTTTTTGGTTTTGTCCTGATCGATGTTGATAAGTGAATAGTATGCTACGGTAACAACAACTTCTTCGGGATGTCCAATCTGCCTCAGCCATTCCATATCCCTGCCCAGTCTGTTGAGCCGGTTAGGTGTGCCGATGGCTGCAAATTGGCGCAGATAAATGTTGTCGAGGCCGGTTAATTCATGAAGCACGCGGGCAGCTGCTGTATCAAGGTCTTCCTCTTTTCTTACCAAATCACCCGGAAGTTTAAGGTCCTGATATATCTGTCCCTGATAGGTCATGCTTCGCTCAAGCAACAATACATTCAAATTTCCAAATTCAAACCCAAAAACCACGCAATCAACAGAAACATGATAATTGAGTCCGGTACTGATAGTTTCTTGAAGCATACTGCTGAATTTGGGTTTTGCAACCAAGTGGAATACTATGGTGATATTTTAGGCCTGTAAATATACGTTATTTTAACAGGGCCGCAAGTTATCTGTTTCATTTTTTGATAATCACAACTCTACGGAATTTAGCAATCAATTTAGCGGATTAAGTAAAACGATTTTTTAAAACCTGGCAATCTGACCAGCTAAGCAGAATTCGTCAATCGATCTGATTGATGTGGCGAGTCTGTGGTCCTGCCAGAAAAAATTACAATCACATGGGTAAATGGTAGATTCTGAGCGAAATAGAGCGTTTTATTCAGCTTAAACTGTCTGTTTTAGTCAGGGTTATATTCTAAACCACGGTCGATCCACACCCATCATTCCCATGGGTATCATGGCCAATATCAGCACCAGTGCAATGATGTTCCAGATAAGTGTTGATTTGAATTTTGCCCGGTTGGTCAGCTTACGTTTAACCAGTATGCTTCCAACCTGAGCGATGGCAATGGCCATAAGGTTAACCAGTGAGTGCTCAACTGCCCAATATCTGATAGTGTTTTCCTTCATGGCTGCACCAAAGTCCGACAAGGCCTGCAGGGTTATGGGACTTAAAACGAAATACAGTAAAATGCCTATCAGTAATTGCAGGTGCAGACTGCTGATGAAAATCAATGAAATCAGTCGGTCATTTTTTTTGTAATCAGATTTATTTAACAATCCTCCAATAGCAAAGATAATGGTTAATAAACCTGCAATCAAAATAATCCAGCGGTTCCATGAATGGAGAAGAAGAGTGAAATTGTATAGTGAGTTCATAATTTTTTTGTGAAATGGTTTTATAAGACTTGATCTCATGAAAACACAAAAGTCTCGTGAATGTTGATTATAGAGCAAAAAAAAAGCTCCGATAAATGGAGCTTTCAAGGGGAGAAATATCTGGTTATCTCATGTCAATAACATCCACACCAGGATGATCTTCGGTCTTAAAGGTGAACATGGAATCTTTAAAAGGAGCGTCAGTTTCAAACTTCTTTACGGTGTAAGTGTAAGTGCTGCCATTTTTATCAAAAATGGTCAGACTGTTGACAATCTTTTTTGCTTTATCAATGACAACTTTAACTTTGTTGAAATTCTTTTTCTGCACAGGAGTCAATTCAATGGTATATTGTTTTGAATTTTCGTTGAGCAACTTTGCCTTGAAATTGTCAGAATATGTAGAAAGGAGGTTGGTAGGGGTGAAACTATCATCATCTTTTGATGCTACATTCACCTGAACTTCAGCAGCATCTTTGAGGTAGGTCCATACGGTTTTGCCATCGCTGATTACTTCCTGTCCCGAGAATAGTAATTTGTAACTATCTCCTTTGGAAAACAGTGTGCCGGAGAAACTTTCGTTGATGTTCTGTCCCGGGTTCTCCATTTTGTAAGTAAATTCAATTTTTATGCTTTTAAAGGCTTTGGTTTTGGCCGATACATCGTCAAGTATGCTTCGTGCTTTATCGTTCTGAGCCACAACTGTCATGGCAAGAAGCGCAATAATTGTGGTTAAAAAAAAGTTTTTCATGTGGTTCATTTTAATCCTCGAAGTTATTATTTCTATGTTTTTGGTCGATATCCTTCAAAAATTGTTCCAAAGCCATCTCATTGGCAACTTTTACTTCACGAGCCTTACTTCCCTCAAACGCACCAACAATGCCAGCAGCTTCCAATTGGTCAATAATCCTGCCGGCACGATTGTATCCAAGTTTCAGTTTTCGTTGAAGCAGAGAGGTACTGCCTTGCTGAGTCTGCACAATGAGGCGGGCAGCATCTTCAAACAAATCATCCCTTTCTGATGGATCAAAGTCGGTTTCTTTTTCGTCCTGTTCTTCCGCATATTCCGGTAAATGATAGGCATCGGGATAGGCGCGTTGAGAGCCGATAAAATCGGTTACACGCTCAACTTCTGGGGTGTCAACAAAAGCGCATTGTAAACGGATAAGGTCGCTGCCGGTTGAAAGGAGCATATCTCCCCGTCCCACAAGCTGATCAGCGCCTCCAGTATCGAGGATGGTGCGGGAGTCGATCTTGGAAATTACCCTAAAAGCAATTCGGGCAGGAAAGTTGGCTTTGATGGTTCCGGTGATGATGTTTACCGAAGGCCGCTGGGTGGCAATTACCAGATGAATGCCTATGGCACGTGCAAGTTGTGCCAATCTTGTTAAAGGGGCCTCTATTTCTTTGCCGGCAGTCATGATTAAATCGGCAAACTCATCTATAACAACCACCAGATAGGGTAGGAAGCGATGGCCGTGCAAAGGGTTTAATTTTCTGTCAATGAATCGGACATTGTATTCCTTGATGTTTCTGACTTGCGCATCTTTGAGCAGATCATACCGGTTGTCCATCTCAATGTTGAGGGAATTCAGTGTTCTAACCACTTTTCGGGTATCGGTAATGATGGCCTCCTCCGAATCGGGTAGTTTGGCGAGAAAATGACGTTCGATCTTTGAAAATAGCGTTAATTCAACCTTTTTGGGGTCAATCATCACAAATTTAACCTGTGAAGGGTGTTTTTTGTAAAGAATGGATGCTATAATTGCATTCAGACCAACCGATTTTCCCTGTCCGGTTGCCCCAGCCATGAGAATATGAGGCATACGTGTCAGGTCGGCAATAAATGGTTCATTCTGAATGGTTTTACCCATCGCAAAAGGTAGTTCGTACCTCGATTCCATGAATTTATCAGATCCCATGATAGATTTCATGGCCACAATTTCTGGTTTCAGGTTCGGAACCTCAATTCCTATGGTTCCCTTGCCAGGAATGGGTGCAATAATCCTTATGCCCATGGCTGCCAGGCTAAGGGCAATATCATCTTCGAGATTTTTGATTTTGGAGATCCTTACACCGGGAGCCGGTATAATTTCATATAGAGTTACTGTTGGCCCGATGGTCGCTTTGATTTTATCAATCTGTATGCCGTAATTCGCGAGTGTATCAACAATCCGGTTTTTATTGGTTTCGAGTTCGTCTTTTTGTACGGAAATATTGGTGCCACTGCCATAGTCATCCAGTAAATCCAGTGTTGGATACTGGTAATGGGGTAGTTCCAACGTAGGGTCGAATTCTGTATCAATGGTAAAGCGCTGAACAGGCCCATCTTCATCATTTTTCTTTTCAGCAACCTGATTTTCTATGGTGAATTCTACATCATCGGTTGGCTTGGGTGGTTCAGGTACATAAGAGATCTGCTCAAAACCATTGTCAGAAGATGCGATGTCGGATTCATTGGTCTCAGCGATCGGTTTTGATGCTGGAGCAGCGCCATTTGCACCATGATCAACTGAAAATTCAACGGTATTGTATTTGTCTTCAGGTGCGGTGTTTATTGCGTTTTTCCGATTGTTGCGGGTGATCGGACCAGTAATACTGCCGGCATCTGCAGTTTCGTCTTCTTCCCCGGGATCGGCTGGCCTCTTAGGTAGTTGTAATGGCATATTAAAGGCCAAAACAAGAATGGCGATGAGTGTAAAAATAAGTGCAATGGCTGTTCCAGATTTTCCGAGTACACCCTGCAGCCAAAGTGAGGTTTGATAACCGGTAACTCCTCCCAGCACAGCGTAAGCAGTGTTTTGAAATATAAATCCCAGAGCCACCGGCATCCATAACAGCCCCAACATGGAATTTCGGATGGTTTTTCCGGTTGAAAGTATCGAAATGCCGGTAAACATGCGAATTCCAAGTACTACAAGTACCAGAATAATGAGGAATGCTGCAATTCCAAAACCTCTTTTTATAAGAAGCAGAGACAATGCCGCACCAAGTCTTCCGGCCCAGTTAGCTGCTTCTATCGTAGTATCGAACAATACTCTTTTGAAGGAAAATGACGACAATAAATCGTCAGCACCCCAATTGAAATACAAAAACAAATAGGATGAAAATGCAAATAAGAGATAGATTCCAAGTAAAATAAAAAAGACTCCGGTTACTTTAGCAGCGCGACCATCGCTTATCCAGGCCGGCAACACAGATGCCTTGGTACTTCCGTTTCTCCTCTTTACAGGTTTCTCCTCGAATTCGTCCTTAAGGGCATTTTTTTTAAGGGTATTTCCCTTTTTAGCCATAACTTACCATTTGATGCTGAAATGCAAATGTACAAAAAACAGCCACGGCAATCTTTTTGTTACCAAAGATTCTGCGGGTGCTGCTAATATTTGCAAACGTAATTTTTTGAAAGAACAAAGAGATAGAATTAATTCTTTCTATCTCTCTGCATCGAAAAAACTTGAAAATGAATGATACTGCTTCTGCTGTTTGTATATATCTGATAATCATTAATATACAATGTTTGTTAAACGCAGGGGTAAAGCAAGACTAGTTGTTTTCGTTTTCAATAATTTTTATTTCTGTAATCTTATCACCGGCCTTGATTTTGTCAATCACGTCTAATCCTTCGTAAACTTTACCAAAACAGGTATGGTTTCTGTCGAGATGTGATGTATTGAGGCGGCTGTGGCAGATGAAAAACTGAGAACCTCCGGTATTGCGGCCTGCATGCGCCATTGAAAGAACGCCTCTGTCGTGATATTGGTTGTCTCCATCCAGTTCACAGTCAATGGAGTAGCCCGGGCCGCCGGCACCTGTTCCGTTAGGGCAACCACCCTGGATCACGAAGTCGGGAATAACGCGGTGGAAGGTCAGGCCATTGTAAAAGCCACTTTTTGAGAGTTTAACAAAGTTGGCTACGGTATTTGGGGCATCTTGTTCGTAAAAGTTGACTTTCATCAGCCCTTTTTCGGTATGAATTTCAGCAGTGGTCATGTTTTGGGGTTTTAAATTATTTAATAGTTCTGAAAAGTTTGTTAAATCGGATTTTTCCGCCAAACAGCGGTTTGTTGTTGTCTAGAGAAAGCCATACAAACACAGCTTTCCCCACAATATGGTCATTGGGAACGAAGCCCCAAAAGCGTGAGTCGGCAGAATTGTGGCGGTTGTCGCCCATCATCCAGTAGTAGTCCATCTTGAAGGTATAATTAGTAGCAGGCTTTCCATTTATAAGGATTTTATCGCCGTAAACTTCAAGGGTGTTGTTTTCGTAGTTTTTTATTATCCTTTCGTAAAGGATAATGTTTTTTGGATTTAGCTCAACTGTTGTCCCGGCTTTGGGTATTACCAGGGGCCCAAAATTATCTACATTCCACGGATACGCTGAGTCGAACGGGAAAATGTATGGTTGCCAGAAGCCTTCAGGTTGAATGATTTGTTTCACTTCCTCCACGTTGATGAACCCGCGCAGTTTTTCAGCGCTACTTTTGGTGAGGGTAAGCATCAACTCATTGGGGGCGGTCATCATGATGTCTTCCGTAATATCCAATTTGTCGAGAGCCATGGGATTAATCCGGTTGCCGTCGGTCCTGACAATGTATTTAAACTGTCCGTTTTCAGGGAATGGAGAAACTTTCCCATTTATGTAAACTACCTGGTTTTTAATCTGAAGCGTATCCCCTGCAATGGCAACACACCTTTTAATATAGTTTTCACGTTTGTCAACAGGCCTGGCAACAATATCGCCAAACCTTAGCTTATCGTTCCACACACGTTGCCGTCCGTAATCACGAATAAGTCCGTAATAGCTCTGGTTCTGCATTCTAAGAGCAACGGTATCGCCATCTGGGTAGTTGAAAACCACCACATCATTTCTTTTTACTGGGCTTAATCCCGGAAAACGATAATAGGGCAGTTTGATCCATTCAACATATGACTTTGTGCTTTCAGTCATGGGTAAGGTATGGTGCACAAATGGGAATGCGATTGGCGTATTGGGCACTTTGGGGCCATAACTTAATTTACTCACAAATAAAAAATCACCAACTAGTAATGATTTTTCCATGGATGAAGTCGGGATGGTATAAGCTTCAATCATAAATACGCGGATAATCGTAGCAGCGATCACCGCAAAAATTATGGCATCGACCCATTCGCGTAAAACAGTCTTTTTGATGCTAACCCTATCCTGAGGTTGCGTATAGTTCTCCTGCTTTTTGATTCCTATCCAGGGTAAATAGAGGTAAGGAAACAGTACGGCAATTGCCTGATGTCCCAGACTATGAATTTTGTAGCATTTGAGGGTTTCAACCACCATCAACATTACCATAAAGGCATTGATAAACGGCATGATGAGGAAGATAAACCACCAAAGGGGCTTGTGGATGACTTTTAGCCAGATGTAGTAGTTGAAAATGGGAAGCACTGAGAACCAGCCTTTATAACCTGCGGTTTCAAAGGTTTTCCAGAGCAATGCCGGGAAAAAGATTAGTATTAAAATTAGTAGGAGTGTTGGTGACATTTTTTAATTTTTAGTTCGTTTTCCATGGAAACCCTGAGTGGAGGTGCAATATTAGTGATTTTTTGCTTACGAAAAGTGTAGAAAATTATGGTAAATGAGATGAAGTCCTGGCTTAGCATGTTGATTGTTAGTTAATTGTCCTCGTTCTCAAATAACTTAATGCTCAGTTATTTAACCAATACTAAATGATCAGTTAATCCAGGTTGAGTAAATTATTCATTCCATAAAATCCATTCTTTCCTAACAGCCATTCAGCAGCTTTTACAGCCCCAAGGGCAAAACCTTCACGACTGTGGGCAGTGTGGGTAATTTCAAGAGAGTCGGTTTCAGAATTCCATCTCACCGTATGAGTGCCAGGGACTTCGCCCGTCCGTTCACTTGAAATCATAATTTCACCTGATCCCATTTTTTTATCCATTGTCCATCCATCGTATCCGGGATGTCTATTTTCAATGTCATTGGCCAAAGCAATGGCTGTTCCGCTTGGTGCATCAAGTTTGTGTATATGATGTATTTCATGGATTTGTGGTTGATAATCCATGTGCTCTGCCATAAGTGAGGCAAGTTTTCGGTTAATTTCAAAAAAAATATTCACACCAATACTGAAATTTGGTGCATAAAAGAAGGATTTATTTTCACTGATGCAACGTTGTTTGGCTTCCACAATTACATTCCCTAAACCTGTGGTTCCACTTACCAGAGGAATATTTAGTTCAAAACATCGGTTTATAACAGCAGGGGCGGAGGCTGGTTGACTAAAATCAATCACCACATCACATGTCCGGAGTTTTGTTTCAAGTTTTTCCCAATCTTCAGCCGCATTGAGTATGCAGTGAATACTGTGATTGCGAAGGATGGCTGCTTTTTCAACTTCTTTGCCCATTCTTCCGTATCCCGAAAGTGCAATTTTCATCTTCAAGTTTATTTGAAATTTAAGCTTAGCCTGATGCCGTTAGAGTGGGGAAGCATTGGCATCTGTGATGGAATGATGACAGGGTCCAGGCGCAGGGCAAGGTTGTCAGAAACATCATAATCAAAAAAGTGAGCATCCACAGCTGCATCAACCACATTGAGCAGGTAAAGAGCAGCTGAATATATTATGTTTAACTCCACTTTTCGCCGGTAAAAATCTCGCCCACTTAAAAGATCACTGGTATTGGGATATTTTATAATGTATGGATTATCAGTTGAATAGGTTTCATTGTTAGAGATATACCGGTAGGCCTCCGTGAATTTTTTCATTTCAACATGATTGATTTTTATGGAATAGCCAAAATAACCAAACCCGGCGTAAATAATGGGAATTTTCCAATATTTCTTGTTGTATGCCTGTCCAAGTCCAGGTAGAACAAGTGAGTAAATGGTGGCTTTATGAGGAGAGTGATAGGTTACGGTTGAGGTATCTGAAAGCACCCCATCCTTTGTAACCACAAGGGTATCCTGAGCAGAAGCATTAAAAGAGCTCAGCAATAAAATAAGTAAAACCGCTATTCCTGGGAAAGCGGTTTTGATATGAAAGTTTAATGAAAATCCAGTGGGTTGATCTTTCATCCTGAACAAAACTTACTTAACTAACGGTCAATAAGTTCTTCGAGTATATTTTTTAACTGTTTTTGTGAATTAAAGCTGATAACAATATTGCCTTTGCCTTTATTGTTAAGGCTTACATTCACTTTGGTGTTAAATCGTTCAGCCACGCGATCCCTGAAATTTTCAACTTCTGCGGGAATTTCAACGGTAACTTTTTCCCTGGGTGTATTTCCTTGTCTGTTGAGGTTGCGGGCAATTTCTTCTACCTCTCGCACCGAAAGGTCTTTGAGAATAATGTTTTTGAGAATAGTAGTTTGGGTCAGTTCATCTTCAATGTTGATTAGTGCTCTGGCATGACCCATGCTTATCTTATTGTCACGCACTGCAACCTGCACTTCGGCGGGAAGTTTGAGCAGACGGATATAATTTGTAACCGTCGTTCTGTTTTTGCCGACCCTATGGCTGAGTTCTTCCTGAGAAAGATCACACTCATCAATCAATCGCTGGTAACTGATAGCGACTTCAAGGGCATTGAGGTTTTCGCGCTGAATATTCTCAACCAGTGCCATTTCCAGCATTTGCTGGTCGTTGGCAATCCGAATATAGCAGGGTACTTCAGTGAGACCTACGATTTTTGATGCTTTCAACCGGCGTTCACCCGAAATGAGCTGATACTTGTCGTAGCCCATTTTTCTTACCGTAAGTGGCTGAATGATTCCCTGTTCCCGGATAGAGTCTGCCAGATCGTTTAATGCCTCGGGGTTGAATTCCTCGCGTGGTTGAAAAGGGTTCGACTCAATCTGATTTATGGGAAGGGAAGCAATGGCACCAGCCACAAATTCACCTGAAATATCTCTTGAGGTTATATCAGTTTCGGGACTTTCAAGAATGGCACTAAGTCCTCTTCCCAGGGCTTTTTTCTTAGGATTCATCTTCTATGTTGATTTGTTTTTCTGATGCCTTCAACTTGGTAAGCTCGTTTTTTTGCAGGATTTCGCGTGCAAGATTGAGGTAATTTACGGCGCCGCTACTGTTGATGTCGTGCATAATGATGGTTTCGCCAAAACTTGGTGCTTCACCCAGTTTAGTATTCCGGTTAATAAGTGTTTCAAACACCATGTCCTGAAAATGTGCTTTTACCTCATCCACCACCTGATTTGAAAGTCTCAGCCGTGAATCGTACATGGTGAGTAAAATACCTTCAATATCCAGTTCTGTGTTCAGCCTCGATTGCACAATTTTTATGGTATTCAGCAATTTACCCAGGCCTTCGAGTGCAAAATATTCACACTGCACCGGAACAATTACTGAATCTGCTGCTACCAATGAATTAACGGTAATGAGTCCTAGTGAAGGAGAACAATCAATCACGATGAAATCATAATTGTCCTTGATTTTACCCAGAACCTTCCGCATCATTTTCTCACGGTTGGGCTGATTTATCATTTCAATTTCTGCACCCACCAGATCGATGTGTGCAGGTAAAAGATCCAGATTTGGTGTGGAAGTATTTAGTATAATGTTCTGAGGCTCAACTTCATCCATCAGACACTCGTAGATACTGGTTTTAATGTTTTTGGGGTCAAAACCCACTCCCGAAGTTGAATTTGCCTGCGGGTCGGCATCAATGATTAAAGTACGGTGCTCAAGCACAGCAAATGCGGCCCCAAGGTTTATTGCTGTGGTAGTTTTACCGACACCTCCTTTTTGGTTAGCAATTGCAATTATTTTTCCCATATTATAGTAAATATCTGGATTTCAAAATGATGGGTGGATTTGTATTGTGTATTACCCACTTTACAAAGGTACAATTTTTTAAACTACCACAAGGATGAAACGTTTTTGCAAGTCCCTTTCTACCCTAAAGTTATTAACAACAGCGGATGAAAAACGAACGTAATATAATGATTTTCATTTGCTGAAGACCTGTCTGATATAGGTTAAATAAATCTTAAATCAACGAAGTCACTTTGGTTTTACATTCCTTCAGCTTTATATTCCGGATGTTTTTGGCTGTGGTTAAAGTGAAGGTATGGAGGATCGGCAGACGGTATTTTATTCGTAGGACAATTTAATCCAACCCATCAAAATATGAACCTATCTTATTGCGAAACACTATATCAATGTGATGAAACGATGGCCGTCATTTTTTTATTCCTGATTCTCAAATGATGTTTTTATGTGGTTAAGAATCACTGAAATGTAACAATTTGTATCTGCCTCTGGTAAAAAATAACGAAAAAATGTAACAAAAATACCGTAATTTTGCAGCCTGAAAAGAATTTTAGTTCATTTACATAATTTCGATCAATGCTGAACAGAAGGCACTTAAGGATTAAGGTATTGCAGGCGCTGTATGCTCATTTTCAAACAGATGGAAGTGAAATCATGCAACAGGAAAAACGATTGGTTGCCAGTATTGAAAGTATTTACGACCTTTATATTTATTTGCTCTCGTCCCTTATTGAAGTCAGGGATTTTGCCCTGAACCGCATGGAAGATGCGCGTCAGAAATTCCTTCCCACCGAAGCGGAGTTGAATCCTAATACCCGTTTTGTCGACAATAAATTTCTGGAACAGCTTTCGAACAACCGCGACCTTCAAAAAAATATACAGCGACTTAAGGTTTCCTGGGCTGATGATCAGGAGATTTATCGTAAAATCTATCTTGCTTTCCGTGATTCAGAGGCTTATCAGACATTTATGGATAAACCGACCGTAAACTATCGGGAGGAAAAAGATATCGTTTTGCAACTTTTGGGTGGATTTATGCTCGAAAGTGATGCGTTTACTTCATTGTTTGAAGAAAAAAACATTCATTGGGCTGACGATATTGATACCGCAGTTCTGCTTTTGGCAAAAACTGTTAAAAAGTGGAATGAGGGCATGGATGAATTCCAGAAACTTCCTCCTTTGATGATTAGTCCTGATGAAGAAGGGGAAGATCTTATACGGGATTTTGTGCTTAAGTTGTTTCGAAGAACCATCGTTTATAAAGGCGAATTTGATGGACTTATTGCTGAACGTGCTCAAAACTGGGATATCGAACGAATTGCCTTGCTTGATGTAATTCTTCTTAAAATGGCTCTCACTGAACTTATAGATTTTCCTTCCATTCCTGTGAAGGTTACCCTGAATGAGTATATTGAGATTTCAAAAGAGTACAGTACGCCGCGTAGCCGACAGTTTGTCAATGGCATGCTGGATAAGTTGGTGGCCGATTTGCGTGCACAGGATCGCATAAAAAAAATGGGAAGGGGCTTAATAGAATAATCATTTGCATGGCCGGTGATTTTTATATCCGAGATTATTTACCTTCTGATTATGAGAGGGTGGAGCAGTTTTGGAATGAAAACGGGCTGGGTGGTAAACACCGTGGTGATGATGCCACTGTAATAGCGCAAACGCTGGATGCTGGTGGCCATCTGCTCGTTTTAAGTAATGAATCTGATTTAATCATTGGTACATCATGGCTTACCAATGACAGGCGCCGCAACTATCTCCATCATTTTGGCATTGCAGCATCCTTCCGCGGCCGCGGACTGTCAAAGTTATTATTGAAAGCATCGCTGAAACTTGCCGTTGAGGATGGTTATCAGTTGAAAATTGAGGTTGACCGACACAATACTATAGCACTTAATTTATATAGATCCTTCGGTTTTTTGCCACTTGGCAATTATGATGTTTTTATAATAAGGGATTTATCCGGTTTGGAAGGTTGATTTTACATTCCTGAAGTTTTCATTAGTCGATATCGCTTTCTACTGTTAAAGGCTTAAGCTTTTTCCTTACTTTTGCATTTCATTTCTAATTTGTTTTAATGAAAGTTTTAAGCAAAATGAAGATCAAGAAAAATCTGCCTTTGGTTTTGATGGGAGGCTTTTTATTTTTTTTAGCTTTCGCCATCACTTCTTGTTCCAATCAGGGAAAGCGCGACGGATTGCTGTCGGGCGATATTGTAAAAAATCCGAACAGTGCTGGAGGAAAGCAGGATACAGATATGCCCGCAATTGAATTTGAGCATGATTTTCATGATTTTGGCCGTGTGATACAGGGCGAAAAAGTTGCCTACAGTTTTAAATTTACCAATTCAGGCGGTTCCGATCTGATCATTTCAAGGGTAAGTTCCTCCTGTGGTTGTACCGTGCCGGATTTTCCCAAGACTCCTATTAAACCAGGAGAATCTCACAAGATTGATGTAAAATTTGATTCACAAAACCGCCGTGGTTTTCAAAACAAGTCGGTAACCATCATCAGCAATACCCAGCCAAATATGCAGGTATTGAGGATTAAGGCAGAAGTTGTGCTTCCTGAAGAAGCCAATTAATTTTAATTGTTAAACCTAACTATATAAAAATGTTCACATCAACACTACTCATGGCTCCGACCGAAGGCGGCGGTGGATACAGTTCATTTATCCTGCTTGCATTATTAATGGTGGTTTTTTACTTTTTCTTTATTCGCCCTCAGGCAAAAAAAGCTAAAGACTTGCGTAAATACCGTGAAGCACTCAAAAAGGGAGATAAAATTATCACTATTGGTGGTATTCATGGAAAAATTGTAGAAGTACAGGAAACTTCGTTTACCATCGAAGTTGAAGATGGTTCAAGAATGCGTCTGGAGAAATCAGCCGTAGCCGGAGATGCCAGCGATCAGCTTGGCAATCAGCAGAAGTAGGCTTTGTTGTCTGAATCCAGTACTTACCAATCTTCAGTAAAGTGAAAGTATACATTCTCACACGTTTGTCGAAGATTTTCAAACCTATGGACGGAAAGCTGCGTTACCGGCTTTCCGTTTTTTTGGTTTGCATGATATTTTCTTCCATCATGTGGGGAATGATTAAGCTTACTCACGAATATGAGGTTACGGTAAAATTTGATGTAGCGGCCTCCGCCCTTCCAAAGGGTAAAATCCTTGTGGGTAATACGGATTCAGTGATTTCCATAACCCTGAAAGCCAAAGGTTTGGATTATTACTCCCGTATTTTTAGCGCTCAACGAAAACCGCTGTACATCGATCTGGAGAATTTGCGGCTCAGCCGGAAAGGCGATCTTTATTACGGATACGCCAGAAGTTCGCGCCGGGCCAGGTCGATTACCGATCAATTGCCTTCAGGTGTTGAGGTTATTGCCATTGATCCGGATACCCTGCATTTTGTGTTTGAGAAAAGTTTTACCAAAAACGTTCCCGTGAAGACTGATATTTCACTTAATTTCTCCAAGCAATACAATTTGTATGATTCATTACGTATCAAACCTGACTCAATAAAGGTGACGGGTCGAAGGGCATTGGTAGACACAATTCAATTCATAAGTACAAAGAGTAAAAGTTTTGATAATTTAAAAGAGAATTTGACTACTAAACTTGCACTCATCAAACCTGATTTTGAGCCCCCAGTGAATTTTTCAGCAGATAGTGTTGAAATTCGCCTCAGTGTTGAGAAGTTTACTGAGGTAAGGATTGATGTCCCGGTAAAGTTAGTGCTTAATGCTGTCAAAGGTTCAAATTATCGCACTTATCCCGAAAAGGTTACCATCACCTGCATGATTGCAATGAAGGATTATAATCGCCTGGATCCCTCACTTTTTTCGGTGGTTTCGAGTGTTGAAGATGTGAGTGAATTTGAAGGGAGACGAATTCCGGTACGTGTTGATATGGCTCCTTCCTTTGTGAAGGTTATGAAACTGGATCCTGAAAAGGTGGAGTATTTGATTATTAACTGATTGCGTATTTCATATCGAAACACCATGAGCGCTGCAGTGTGAAATTGCATGTTTCAGACTGACTAACCTTTGGAATGTGTTTGAAAATAGCTTTGAAAATGCATACTTTTTTGATTGATCCGAAAAACTATTCCCTGTTAATTCATTTCCCAAAAATATAACATGGCAGAAACAAACAACCAATTTGCAGAGATAATTGCCCGGGAGTTGAATTTACAAGCCTGGCAGGTATATAATACCATCAAGTTGATGGAAGGCGGTGCTACCATTCCTTTTATGGCTCGATATCGCAAGGAGATGACCGGGAGCCTGGACGAAGTTCAGCTGGCTGCTATTCGCGACAGACATCAGCAATTGATTGAGCTTGAAAAACGCCGGACGTTTATTTTGGAATCTATTGCCAGTCAAGAGAAACTTACCCCCGAACTGGAAAAGCAAATCCTGGAAGCCAATTCTGTTACTTTGCTGGAAGACCTTTATCTTCCTTATAAACCTAAACGTAAAACACGTGCTGCCATTGCCCGCGAAAAAGGACTTGAGCCATTGGCAGGTTTGTTGATGGAGCAAAATACCTTTGACCCATGGCTTAAGGCTGAAGCATTTATTGATTCCGAAAAGGCTGTAAATGATGCTGAAGCAGCGCTTGCTGGTGCCCGTGATATTATCGCAGAATGGGTAAATGAGAGTATGCCGGCCCGGGATCGTATTCGCAATCTGTTTGTCAGAGAAGCGGTAATATCATCAAAGCCGGTTAAAGGTCGGGAATTGGAAGGTATTCATTATCAGAATTATTACGATAGCAATGAAAATATACTCAAAGCGCCTTCACATCGTATCCTGGCCATGTTCCGAGGCGAAGAAGAAGGTTTTTTGAAGTTGGGTATTGGTCCCGAAGAGGAAAAGGCTGTTGATCAACTGAATCGTATTTTTGTTAAGCGTACGAATGAAGCTTCTCATCAGGTGGAACTGGCGGTTAAAGATGCTTACAAACGGCTGCTTCAACCATCAATGGAAACAGAAGTGCGTCAAATGGCCAAGCAAAAAGCCGATGATGAAGCCATAAAAGTTTTTGTGGGAAACCTTAGGCAATTGCTGCTGGCCGCACCCTTAGGTCAGAAAAATGTTCTTGCACTTGATCCTGGATTTCGGACCGGTTGCAAGGTGGTTTGTCTTGACCGGCAGGGAAGGCTGCTGCATAATGAAACCATTTATCCACACCCACCGCAGAATGAAGTGGGCAACGCGGTTTCAAAAATCAGGAATCTGGTTTCTGCGTATGGTATTGAAGCTATTGCCATTGGTAACGGTACAGCCGGGCGTGAAACAGAAAATTTTATCCGAAAAATTCCTTTCGACCGGAAGTTGGTTTCCATTATGGTAAATGAAAACGGTGCTTCGGTTTATTCTGCATCGGCAGTGGCTCGTGAAGAATTTCCTGATTATGATGTTACCGTGCGCGGAGCGGTTTCCATTGGCCGTCGGTTAATGGATCCATTGGCTGAATTGGTTAAAATTGATCCCAAATCCATTGGTGTCGGACAGTATCAGCACGATGTAAACCAGAGTGCGTTGCAGCAAAGTCTTGAAGATACCGTAACCACTTGTGTGAATCAGGTGGGTGTAGAATTAAATACGGCCAGCAAGCAGTTGTTAAGCCATGTTTCGGGTCTTGGACCAGTATTGGCCGGAAATATTGTGGAATTTCGTAACCAAAACGGTGCATTTGCTTCAAGGGCTCAATTGTTGAAAGTGAAGCGCTTTGGAGAAAAAGCTTTTGAACAGGCTGCCGGCTTTCTTCGTATCAGAGATGCTGTTAACCCGCTTGACAGAAGTGCGGTACATCCGGAAAGTTATCATATTGTGAAACATATGGCAGCCAACCTCGATTGTACTGTTGAGGAATTGATTCAAAATGAAGGACTTAGACAAAAACTGAATCCGCGGGATTACATTACTGAAACTGCTGGTTTGCCCACCATTACCGATATTATTCAGGAATTGGCGAAGCCGGGGCGTGATCCCCGTGAACAATTTGATATGTTTGAGTTTGACAATAGTATTAACTCCATCGAAGACTTAAAACCAGGCATGATATTAAATGGCATTGTTTCAAATATCACTGCATTTGGTGCATTTGTTGACATAGGGGTGCATCAGGATGGGTTGGTGCATGTGAGCCAGATGGCAAATCGCTTCGTTCGCGATCCCAATCAGGTGGTAAAACTTACCATGAAAGTGAGGGTAAAGGTGATGGAGGTGGATGTGGCACGCAAACGGATTTCTTTGTCAATGAAGGAGGTTGCAGAATAATTATAGCTGCTTACTGCGATCTGATCTAATGCTCACACGGCAATACTATTCTGAAGTTTCTTACGTTTGCAATATAAATAATACAAAATTGATCAATGAGGATTAAATTACCTTTTTTATTGCTGTTTTTTGTAATGTTGATGTCTTATTCGGCTTCCGGTCAGCGGATTATGGGTGCGGCGATTCTTGGTGTCAATGCCTCCCAGGTGGATGGCGATGAGGTATATGGTTACAAAAAGTTTGGATTGAATACCGGTTTATCAGCCATTGTTCCTTTTGGTGATAAATGGTCGGTGAGTATCGAAAATATTTTCAGCCAAAAAGGGGCCCATCAGCGGGCCAAATATCTCGATTCATTAGATGGTTCATACGATTTAAAATTCAATTATCTGGATGTGCCATTTTTAGTGCATTTCACCGATAAGGATATTGTAACTTTTGGAGCAGGACTTTCATGGGGAAGGCTGATTAAGGTGAGCGAGCAACGTAACGGCTATAATATACCGGGAACAACCTTGGAGAGTGGGATATACAATAGCAATGACTTTAACTTTTTGCTTGATTTACGATTTAGGGTGTTTGAGCGTTTCAGGTTTAATGCGCGATACTCCTATTCTTTAAGTCCGATTGCAACCCGCGAAGTAATAGATTCCAAAACAGGAAAACCAAATATAAGGGATCAATACAATGGTTTATTTTCGTTCAGGCTAATTTACGTCTTTAATGAACGTTACAGTAGGGAAAATCGCCGGCAAAGTCCGCAAATTCAGCAATAATCATCTTTTCCTGCTTAGAAAATCAAATACATTTTACTTCGGTTTTTCCAACCCGCATCGTAACGATTTTCAACGAAATAGATCAGCAAATCCGCGTCATACTTGTTTTCGGCAAACCAAATTTTTTTATCAGCATCATAACGGTTTTCTACAAAAAACCAGCGGCCATTCGTGTCGGTATCATAGCGATTGCTCACTTTGTGAACCAATAAATCGGCATCATAACGATTCTCAACGACAAAAACCTTGAAGTCAGCATCATAGCGATTTTCACAGGAAAATATTTTTTGCGCCTGAGTAGTAATTCCAAGAAGCATAATCAGGCAAAGGCTAATTGCGATATTTTTCATAGGATGATGGCCTTGGTTGTTGCGTTAATAAATAGCGATTCAGCAAAAAGTATGCCCCTGTTTTTTAAAAATTAAGATAAAAATCTTTTGTTAATGATTTATAAGCATCCGTATAAGTGCCATCTATGTTGCGTATGGTTAAGGATTCTGAAACACCTTTTTCAGCAGGCTGTTTGCTGAATTCCATCAACATGCGGTTAGGTGGTTTGTTTTTTAGTGGCGTAACGGACAGTTGTTTGGTCATGTATAGCCCTGAATTCACAGCATATCCGTGGAAAAGTTTAGCCTCTTTTATCGGAAGTATCAGACTCAATATCCCATTTTTACTTAACAATTCTGCGCTGATTGCAGCCAGAACTGAAAAGGGTAATTCATCATTGTGTCTGGCCAGGCTTCTTGCCGCATGAGGTGTTTTGAGTGAGTTTACAAAGAAGGGAGGGTTCGTAATGATAAGATTGAAATAACCGGGACAGGTAGCTGCATAATTCTGTAAACTGATTGTCCTAACATCCATCCTTGAACTCCATGGCGAATTAATGAAATTATTGTGGGCTTGTGCTGCGGATGGTTGATCAATTTCTATGGCTGTAATCATGGCTTCGCTGCGTTGGGCAACCATAATTGCCAGAAGGCCGCAGCCTGTGCCAATATCCAGCACTCTTCCGGTTTGTGGTGCATCCACCCATGCCCCCAAAAGAACAGCATCGGTACCGACTTTCATGGAGCAGTCGGTATCCTCCACTGAGAATTGCTTGAAAATGAATGACATGTAAATGAATGCTATTGAAGTTTCTACTGCTACTGTAATTTATTACTACGGTAATCCAGATTGAGATGCAAAGGTAGTTTATTTAATATTTTTATTTCAGGCTGAATACTTGATGACGGCGTTGCACTCGTTTGCTAATTATCTTTTCAGTGCTGGATTATATTTATTAATAATTTTCTCAGGATTGTCTCCTTTTCGACCCAGTCTTACTACTTTTGCCTTTTCTCACTGTTTTACTTAGATGAATAATTTCCGTAAATCTTCAGTATTAATTTTTACTCTGGTATTTCTTTCAGGCTGCTCCTTTCTGATTTACGAGGTAAGTTGGTTCAGGATGCTTTCCCTGGCATTGGGTGCTACTGTGAAGGCTTCTACCATTGTTTTGGTGTCTTTTATGGCCGGATTTGGTATAGGGGCCTGGTTTTGGGGTAGACTAGCCGGTTCTAGGTTTACACATCGGCGCTTGTTGGCTATATTGTTGATATTTATTGGGATGGCCGGGATATTAAGTTATTTTTCTATTCAAAAAGGGTTACCGGCCTTGTATACTACATTGGCTCAGGCGGGTTTTAGTGTGGGCCAATCGGGTACGATGGCATTATTGATTTCCCTGCTTATCCTTTTAGTTCCTGCATTTTTTATGGGAGGTGTACTTCCGGTAGTTTCAGGTTTGCTGGTTCATTCCAATGATGAACTTGCTTCAAAGGTGGGCCATATTTACGCCTGGGAAACCCTGGGAAGCACCTTTGGCGGTTTGGCAACTGGTTTTTTTCTTATTAAACTTCTTGGTCAGCAGAATACGGTTTTTCTGTCGGTTTTTCTCAACTTCTTTTCCTTAGTCCCTCTATTTTTATATACTTTATCTGCAGTTGTCCCTTCGGGGGATATTTCGGGAGAGGGCGATGTAAAACTGAATAATAGGAAGGACAAACCCAACCCATCAGATAGTTCGCAAAACTTTATATTAAACCGTTATGTGGCTGTTTTGGGGACTTTTGCTTTTGGGTTTGCTGCCATAGGCTTGCAGGTGGCGTGGTTCAGAATTTTCAGGATTTATATGACCAATACCGGTTATACATTTTCCTTAATTTCATCGGTGGTAATTCTGGGGCTTTTTTCTGGTAGCCAATATTTTGCATCACGGGGAGCGAAGAATCCTGCTCCACGCACCATGCTTAACCTGATGCTGGTTTCTACGGTAGTGATAATTGCGGGATTTTTTCTGCTGGTAAATCTACCACAATGGGTAATGTTCCCTTTGGTGGGAGATCAGGATGCATATATGATGCGGATTATTGTTATCCCTATTATTTCATCGTTGCTCGTAATATTACCATTGACCTTTCTTTCGGGTTATGCTTTCCCATTGGCCTGTGCGCTTTATGCTACCGGACGAGATGAAGTGAGCCGTTCCATAGGTCGGGTCCTGTTTTTTAATACACTTGGTACCATTGCCGGACCTCTTCTGACCGCATTTGTTTTGATTCCTTTGCTTGGTTCTGGTCTGTCAGTCGTGTTTTTTTCCTTGTTTCTTTTGGTTTCAGCTTATGTGCTTGCACGTAAACTTAAGGCTGTATACCCTTTGACAAAACATAGAAATATCGCATTGGCACTTAGTGTTGTCTTGCTTATTGTAATGGTTGTTAGTCCTAAAGTCAAGATTTTGCCGCCTTCCTTTACACGCTTCGATCGTGAGATTGTGGAATACCGTGAATCGGTGGAAGGTACCTGGGTGGTTGGTCGTGAACCCGGTGGCAAAGGGGCTGCACTGTCCACCTATGTTAACAATAGCGCAGTGATTGGGTCGAGTTATGATGCTATAAAAGTGGTGAAAATGGTTGGCCATCTGCCTTTTTTTACTGGCCTGAAGTGTAAAAATGTTTTGGTGGTAGGCTTTGGTATAGGCGTAACCACATCGGCTATAGCCTCGCATCCGGAAGTGGAAAGTATAGATTGCATAGAGTTGGTGGCCGGCCTGAAAGATGCCGCACATTATTATGCAGGATTAAATAATAACATACAAAATGACAAACGATTAAGGGTTATCCCCGGAGATGGACGTCATTATTTGCAGGCTACAGGAAACAAGTATGATTTAATTTCGAGCGATCCTACACACCCTATTCTGGGATCTGGTAGCCTTTACACCCGGGAATATTTTGAATTGTGCAAATCGAGGTTAAACCCTGGTGGTATGGTATCGCAATACCTGCCATTACATAAACTATTGCCGGAGGATTTTCTGGGCATCATCAAAACTTTTCATGAGGTATTCCCTGGCGCGACCATTTGGCTGGGACAAAGCCACGCTGTTTTATTGGGTTCTGTTGAGCCTTTGAAGGTTGATTTTACGAAATGGGCCGATAGGATTGCCGCTTCTCCGGACGATCCGTATTTTTATAAGAACCCTTATCACCTTGCTGCAAATCTGGTGCTGAATGATGCAGCCATAAGTTCCTTTTCAGAGGATATTCTCTTAAACACCGACAATCGGTCACTGCCTGAATTTTTTAGACTTTCGGCTTTTGAAAATGATAATATGGTGCTGAATCTTAAATATTTAAGTGAAAACAGGGTAGAAGTTTCGACGGTCTTCTACAATCTTCCTGATACCCTCCTTATGCAGCGGTTTGTTGCCGGTAACCGTATTTTTGCCGAAGGTGTGGCTGCTGATTTGCAAGGAAACCGTCAGGCTTTGCTTTATAAACTCCAGGAAGCTGCTCAGGCAAACCCGGAGAATGAAGAGTACCCATTTTTAATGAAGTTTTACGGAAGAAGGTAGGAATTTTGATTGCGGATTTTAGATTACTGTTAATTTACTTGTTTGCAATCAATAACTTAACTACCCTGTCAAGTAGTTCAATGTTTTCAGAAACGAACTTTTTACCTGCTTCATGCAGGTAATTCAGGTTTTTGACTGATGCATCGTCCATTTCGCTGCTTGCTTCGTATAGGTCGGGTGTCAGTCTGATGAAGTGATCCGGCGTTGGTGTGGTTTCCCATATTTTACGAAGCTGGTATGTCACTGTTTCCGCGTTGCCCGACATCATGATATCAATGATTGGCTGAATCCATTCAATCATTCCCCAGTCTTTTGCTTTGTTGTATTCATAAGGTTTGAAGGTGGAGCCTGTACCAATGGAAACAATGATCATGTCCTGCGCAAAGGGCCGGTCGGGTTTCTCGGGGTCATTAAGTACAGTGCTGAATGGAATTCCTCTCGCTTCGGCATATGCACACATGGCTGGATTATTGGCAAAAACCCCGCCATCAATCAAAGGGTAGGGGGTGCCGTATGTTGATTTTACCCTGGCCACCTCAAAGTAGGTTGGTGCTGCTGATGTAGCTCTTGCAACCTCTTTCACTGGAAAATCGTGGGTTGAAGTATTGCGGGCATCAACCTGACTGAAAAAATGTGCCCTGCGGTTACGAATGTCGTAGGAAGTGATCAGACAAGGGCGCAGTAATTCACTGAGTAATGTATTGCCGAAGTAATCATTCAGTGCTTCCTCCAGTTCAGTTGCACTGTATTTCTCATCCGCCAGCCCACCCTTGCTTTTTATTTTTTGCCAGAGGTTGATGTCAAAAATATCATCTCCGCGTTCAAGGTAAATGTTCAGGGCTTCTTTGGCAGTGAACCTGGGCCGTGACGTGGGTTTCCCTGTGGCATCGTGTCCGGGGATCAGATAAGTGCATGCCAGAATACCTCCGGTGCTGGTGCCTACCAATAGGTCGAAATAGTCGCTAAGTCTTACATTCTCACCTTCCAGCTTCCTCAATTGTTCCTCAATGTAGGTGAGCACTACGCCAGGTAAAATTCCTCTTATGCCTCCACCGTCAATGGAAAGGATGCGGATTTTCTTACTGTTCATGGTTGTTTGGCTTTGGTTTTTTCAAAATTAAGCATTGAAAAGACCAGTGGCGATTAATTAACAAAAATTTATGATTTGGGCATTAGTTTGCCCTAAAATACCCTGATTTTAGCTTGCGGAAGAATATCGCCATGTTGTGACGAAAATTTCAGACTGGTTTAACCGGATATTCAACCTTGATGAGCTTTCTTCTGAACTGGAAATAAGCGATTGAACCTATAACATTAAAAAACAGCAATACTAAAAGCCATATCCAACTCATGATTGGATTTCTAAACCTTGAGGTGGTAACATCAAAGATTGACCAGGCCCATAAGGAGACGGCTAGGATAACGAAGGTGACAATAATAATTTTCATAATAAATGTATTTAAGGTTAATGATTGTTGTACGAATGAAATATCAGGAATAAGTATAAAAGCACTTTCAAAGATATGGAGGAATTCATTGATTTTTTTGATTTTTGATGGATTTTTTATGCTTATCCCCAGGGATAATTGTTTCTTGTTACGCAGCACTCCCCTTCAGCCTGGTTTGCAAAATCAACTTTAAAAATCAATGGATGCTGGTTTGCACAATAGGGTTCTATAAATATAATCTGATAGGGTTTTGGTTCAATACCGTCAATTTCAATATCCAGATCAAAGAGACAATTGCAATTGCAACTTTGCTCACTTTCAAATTCCTGAATGATTATGGTGTCATTGGTGAGGGTGATATTCGCCGACAGCGTTCCCGGACAGCAGTTAAACCCCGCATTGATGTGTTTTATCGATAGCTTTTTGGTTATGCCATTAAAGGAATATTCCGCGCAGGAATAGCTATCCATCAAATTGATAGATTCGTCAGATTTTAAAACTTTACATCCTGTATGGTCAGTGATCCTACCTGAAATAAATCCTGGTTTTTCTTTTTCGTTTTCATTTTCGCAACTAAAAGCGATGAACATTAGCAAGATAGCCGCAAAAAACAGACGGTTGGTTGTTTTCATGAGGTATAAGGCTGATTAATGAACCATAAAGTTACAACATATAAATCCTGTTTTCAAGGAATTGGCCCTCTATATTACCTGCTTGAAAAACATCTATACCTTATCATCCAGATTGACTTATGATTTTCGCTGCTTTATTTCTTTGGCTTTTTCCTCCCAGAAGAAGAATATTTTGCCGGGCAAAATAACATTCAACAGCTTTTTCCCCATCAAACCCAATGTAACTGCGCAAGCCAAACACCCAAGAATAAGTAAAACAACCACAAGTGTGTTTTTAGTCGTTAAGCCATTAGTTATTACAAGTACAGAGGCAATACCGGATAAAACGGTGATCATTACGCTTAAAATGATTTTTCTGATCAGCATAGGTGTTTTAAAGGTCTTGAAGCGGGTGAAACCATCGATCAAACCGGTTGATAGTGCAAGCAGCATGGTTAAAGGCAAGGTGACAATCATCACGATATTGATGGTAGTCAATTTCTCAACATAGAAACCCGGAAACAGGGCAGTGAGAAGAAACAATAGAGGGATGGCACCCACAAAAGCCTGAGAAAAGTGAATGGCGATAGGGTGGAGGTCAAGGTTTAAAATCAACAACCTGTTGTTTGATACTCTTTCCCGGTAGGGTTCAAATACTTTTCGGGGCATACCACATGCCGGACAAACATCACCAAGCTTATCCGATTCCATTACATATCCGCAAGGACGACATCTTACCAGTTCAGACATAACGCAGAAGTTAATTTCTGTTTGTAGTCAAATGAGTTTTTAGGTTTGGTTTAAGTTGGATGATTATTGTATCCGGTATGTAATAAAGACCCTGATACATTTTACCTCAAAACCCGGTTAAAAGTATGAATTTATTTATATCCGTCAAATAGCTTAATGAGTTTTTGTAACTAAAATGGTTTAAACCCAGGGTCAAAGCCAGTTGTTCCATTTGCATTTTATTTTTTGTCGGGCTTCCCTTAAATGTGCAGCATAAATTAATGCCGAAACTCATCAGGTAAACCTTACTGCCTGGCGGATATGACAAATTCTACGGATGCTTTTACCTGAAAAGAATCTCAGGCATCTTTCCAAAGTTGCTGAATGGCAATGAGGTCCTTTCTCATGGCATCAAAAACAACTTTCTTATCTACAGTAATTTCATAGTTACCTTTGTCGGCCCCTCCCAATGGATATTCAAGGTGTAAGCTGACAGGTGGCATCAGGTTAAAACTTTTTAAAAGTTTGAAATACGCATTAAAATCAACCATCCCTTCTCCAATAGGTACATCGATTATCTGCCATTTGCCATCTACTACTCCCCACTTGAAATCTTTAAGTACTATGGTTTTTATATGGTCCTTGAGTAGTTTTACCCCGTTGGGCCATGATTGTCCACCCTCCGCCATAGCATGCCGGATGTCGTACTGTGCACCAAAGAATTTCGGATCGGCGGTTTCCAATATTTTATACACTTCCCATATTGATGCTCCAATGGTAGTTCCCGAGTGATTTTGATAGCAGCCTGTAATGTTCTGCATTTTGTTAAATTCGGCTAATTGACGGATTTTTTCTTTATAATAGTCCAGTGATTCTATGAAAGATAGATCTTCTGTGTATGTGAACCAGTCACTTCTATAGAATTTCACTCCTTCGGCTGCCGCAGTTTGAATAACGTCAACATCCAACGGGTTTGCGACATCGGAAACTGTTGTGGTAATCATTTTACAGGAAATCCCGGCATTTTTGATATCCTGAATGGCTTCAGGAAGATGAATTTTTACCTGTTCCGGAACCACATGCCCATTCGGGCGAACGGTTAAATCCAAGCCGTTAAATCCAAGTTCAGCCGCTATTTGAGCAGCATCTTTAATAGTTAAAAACTGTAAGTGCTTGGAAAATAAGTGAATATCCAAAGGCTCGTTTAACGGATTACGGCTAAACGAAAAAAATGGGGATGAAACCAGAGGTACAGCAATGGCTACAGCACCTACATTTATTATAAAATTTCTTCTGGAAATTTTCATGGCGGGAGACTGTTAAAATGTAAGGATTTGCTATATCAGGGATAATTCTACCACTCCGTGTGACAGCTTTTTCCAGATGGATCATCTATCCTTTGATAGGTGTGAGCACCGAAATAATCTCTTTGAGCCTGGATAAGGTTTGCCGGCGAGTTGGCGGTCTTAATGCCATGGAAAAAGTTTACGGCTTCCAGCAGACAAGGTATATGAATCTCTTTTTGAATGGATGCTATTGCTACCTTCTGAATAGAACCATGTGTTCTGCTGACAAGCTGACTCAGTTTGTCATTCAATAGAATTGAGCCGTCAGTTTTTAAGTACTTAACCAATTCCTTCATAAAATCTGACTTGATAATACAGCCTTCAGTCCATATTCTTGCTATTTCGCTCAGGTCAACGTTCCAGCCATTGTGATCGGATACTCGGGCGATTATCGAAAAACCCTGATGATGGTTGATAATCCTGCTAAACTGATATGCCTCTTTTAATTGAAGTGTTGAAATTTCATCGCCCTTACCTGTGGTTGAAAATACTTTGGCGGTATCTTCTCGTTTTTCTTTAAAGAAGGAAAGATATCTGGCAAAAAGTGCCGCAGGAATCATGGTTGCTGGTTCACCCAGATCCGCAATAGAATTCGTAGCCCATTGGCCTGTTCCTTTATTACCGGCCTTATCCAGAATCTTATCCAACAGATATTTATCGCCTTCCTTTTTTCTGAGAATCTCAACAGTAATCTCAAGCAGGTAACTTCCCAGGTCCTTCATCCACGATTCAAATACTGCAGCAATTTCGTCATTTGACAACCGCTGATTCTTCAGAATTGAATAGCACTCAGAAAGCAACTGCATCTCCACATATTCGATACCATTATGGATCATTTTTACAAAATGCCCGCTACCCTGACTACCAACATAAGTGCAGCAGGGATTTCCATCTCCATCTTTTGCTGAAATGGCTTCCAGATATTTCTGAACCTTTTGATACGCATCCTTGTCACCGGATGGCATAATAGACGGCCCCATAAGTGCGCCCTCTTCTCCTCCTGAAATTCCAGTCCCGATAAAAATCAGTCCTTTTTCTTTCATTGAACCAATTCGATGGTTGGTGTCTTCAAAATGCGAATTACCTCCGTCAATTACAATGTCTCCTGTTTGCAGCAAATTGCTGAGACTTTGCAGCACTGCATCTACTGAAGGCCCGGCATTTACCATCAGGATGATCTTACGTGGCATTTCCATTGACTGAACAAATGCTTTTAAATCATCAAAAGGGAGGGCTTGCTCCAGTTCAGGATATTCATTTTTAAAATCTATCGCAACGTTCTCTTCTTTTCCATCAACATGGCGGTTAAAAAGGGAAATTTTAAAGCCCTTCCGTGCAAGGTTTCGGCTCAGACTTTTTCCCATTACACCCATGCCAATAACACCAATTTCTGTTTTCATACTAAATGTGATTTTATTTTTTCAACAATAAGCTCTTGTGAATCAGCAATATTTATAGTAATTGCATCCTTCGGTTCTTCAAGAGTTTCAAACTGTGATTTCAGCATCTCTGCTCCCATAAAATGATTTTCCCGGTTTTGCATCCGCTCGAATATCTGATCGTAACTTCCCTTTAAATAAACCCATAGTGCATCCGTTTCTATGGATCGGATCAATCGCATCCTATAGGCATTCTTAAGGGCAGAGCAGGCGATAACACATCCCGAGCCAACATGATTTACGGCTATTTCATTTAATTTATCCAGCCAGGGTAGGCGATCGCTGTCAACCAAAGGTATACCCCGGCTCATTTTGTCAATATTTGAAGGCGGATGATGATCATCTCCGTCAATAAACGGTACAGATAATTTATGAGCAATCATACGACCAATGGAAGTTTTGCCTGAGCCGCTCACTCCCATGATGAAAATAACTTTATTGGTTAAATCAGTTTCCATTCATATCGTATTTTATCCGAAGATATCCATTAAACCATTGACCATGATGACAATGGAAAATATAAATGCTGCACCCAATATGGTGTTGGTCATCCACCGATTGGTTGGTAAGCCTGCATTTTTTCTGTTCCACAAGATCAGGAAACTTATCACTACCAGCGGCAGTGCAAAAACATTGAAAACCTGGGTGAATATTTGTCCCTGAATTGGATTGAACCCAAAAACCGGCACACTCAGGGCCAGGATACTTCCTACACCGGTAATCAGCTTAAATCTCGTTGATTTAACATCGAGTTCTCCTGAGTTGTAATCTCCCAGCATCAAAGGAACAATAATAAGGCAGGGGAAAATGGAGGACAGGCCTGCACTCAAAGTGCCGATAAAAAAGATGCTTACAGCAAATTTTCCAACGGAAGGCTCCAGCGCCCCAGACATGTCCAAAACCTGAGTTATTTCAATTCCCTTGCCAAATAAGCTGCCACTTGCTACGGCCATAATGGAACCACTGATGGTGAATATGAGAACAGCAGCAATTATAGAGTCGGTTTTCTGAGTCTTAAGATCTTTTTTAGTCCAGCCCTTGCCCTGAATAAACAGAGGCCGTGAAATAAAGGTTGCTCCGGCCATGGTGGTGCCAACAAAAGCTGCAATTAAAATACCTGCACCTTTAACTTCAGGAATTTTAGGAATCAATCCCTTGATAATATCAATGGGAAGCGGGAAAACAAAGAACAGTGTGAATAAGAATGACAAGCCCATCATGGAGACAAGTAATGCCAGGACTTTCTCAAACATGGTGTAGCTACCTTTAATCAATAGTGTATAAAAAATACCGATGATTAATATGGCAAGACCTAAAACCACTGCATATTTCTGACCAGCAAGATCAGGGAAATTGAGTACTAAAATTTCAAATATGACGTTGGATGTAATCCCTAAAATTCCGATTAAAGAATTCCATTGGCCAAAGCCAACTGTCACGAGAATGGCTATTGCAACAGCTTTTCCCATTGGAAAATGCTTTCGAATTGCATAAAGCGCAGTTTCTCCTGTGGATAGATAGTAACTTCCGGAAACATAAATCAGAACGCCGGAAAACAGGCAGCTGAAAAACAGCACCCAGAGCAAATCCATCCCAAAATTGTTTCCTGCAACGATCATTGAGGTTACACTACCGGTACCAATGGTATATCCTATTGCGAATATTCCAGGTCCGAAGGACAAGAGGAATTTTACTAGTTTTTTCATAAGGTTTAGTAAAGAATTTCAAGTTTTTGTTGCGCTTGCACCTCTATCTGGCCTGAGTGATTAAAGGTGTTATTGTTATGATGATTGTTCTTTTCGCCCCACAATAAGGCAACCTGTTTTACCGGGTTGTTGCGGAAGATATTGTCTGAAATAAGTACGTTTATAATGCCTGCTGTTTTGATTAAGATGCCATTAACTTCATCCCTGCCACAATCTGCAAAGGTGGAGTTGGATATTTTCAAGCAGCCGCCAATGGTAGATTCATCATAGCCGCCACGGTAGAAATTAATCACATCACGCTGCACATTGATGAATTCACATTTTTCAATGCTAACCATTTCAGCGTTGTAGTCGCCCTTTTCATCAGCAGCCAGTACAATTCCATTTTTGCAATTCCGGATGGTTGTGTTGTTAAAACTAATCGAATCGGCAAATGACCCTTTGGTGGCTTTTAATAAGTAATTAAAATCCTCAATCACGCAATTGTCAATAAACAGCATGTAGGCTGATGACATGTTTTCATTTAACGGAGCAAATGCCAGTTGATTGTTCTGGCCGTTTATGGATAGATTTTCCAGCCTGATGATTCCCTTAGGATTCATTTCAAAGGCAGGCGTATTTGCTTCGCCAGTGAATACAAGCTGTGTTTTCCCATTTTCTTTTGGCCGGAGGGTTATTTTCTTGTCAATTTTGAGGGAAGTCCCAATTATATATACTTCATCACTTAACTCAACAATATCTCCGGTTCTGGCCTGGGCAATGATTTTTGCCAGTTCGCCATCTGCTGATGAAGCGGTAATTATATTGGGTTTGGTGGCAACTTTTTCAGGTGAAAACCATTCAGGTCCGTATTTTTTCTTGTCAATTACAAAGTCTTCAGCCGCCTCCAGTTGGGTAATTGCGCCAATCCTGCTATTGTCAGTTCTTGAAACACCAAAAAGGTCCTGTTGGATTTTGCCAAAATCATAGCCTGCAAATACATTGTCCAGAGGTGCATTTTGTGCATCTTCAGGAGCATACAACCAGTCATTGATTTGTTTCATTTTAATCTGTTCGTTTCGGAACACTCCAAATTCAGTAAATTCACTATTGTTATTGTCAATGATATTATTACTGAAGAGTATGCCGTCCATATCATCATGATTGACTATCGGTGCTTCATCTGACTGGGTGTTGTAAATCAGGTTGTTGGCAATGGTTGTGCGGATAGGCGGTGCTGAACGAATCTCACTTTCGGGAAGTACATTGGCACTTGCTTTATTCTGTCCAACGCCTATTTGCCAGGGCGATTTACAATTTACCCAGGTATTGTAGGCAACAACAACGTCGGTAACCTGATTGTATCTGTTTAAGGACGATCGCGGGATTCCATTCATGATGGCGAGGGGACCCCTGAATTCTTTTCCATTTATTTTGTAGAAATAATTGTTGGTTATCCAGTGTCCGGTATTTACTACCCTTATTCCTCCATAAAATTCAGACTCATTTCCTCCAATAAAAATGTTCCCATCCACAGTGGCATAATTGCCGTGCCTGAGTACCAGCGACCCTTCACACTTATAGAAAATATTGTTATTAAATGAATTGTAATTTGATTTGTTCGAAATGATCTCAACCTCCCCGTTACATGCTTCAAAGTAATTGTCCGAAACGTTTACTCTTCCGGGTGTCATGGATGTTTCGCTACCGCCTATTCGTATTGTTTCTCCTCTGGGTCCGCCTTTTCGGGGGCGTGGGCCAAAATAATTGTTGACGATTTGATGGTAGTTGTCGATGTTCTCATTTCCATCAAGATAAACCATCAACGTGACACCATCGTTTGATTTTCCTGCAATGTAACAATGGTCCATTTGATTGTGCTTGCCATAGAATTCTATCCACCGGTCATTCTCCCATCTGTTTGGTCGTGTAAAGCCATCAATCACACAGTCGGTAACCCGGCAATTGCTGGCAGCACTGTCTTGTCCGATTTTGTATCGTATTATTCCTCTTGAGGGTGAATAGCCATTCTTAAAATACAACCCCTCAACAATTAAGTGCGCGCCACCCAAATGAAGGAAAGACTGGCCTTCTATAAATACTTCTCCCGGAGTTTCGGCTCTGAGTGTGATGGGTCTTTCCTCTGTTCCCATGCCAAAAAATCTGATTTTTACATCGGTCCAGATGCCATTTGCCAGAACGATTTCAACGCCGGGCTTTGCCTGGCTGATGGCTTTATTCAATTCACCCGGATTTGTTACATAAATGCCTTCCTGTTTTGAGGTTTTATTGCAGGAAAACATCAGCAGTACTGCGATGGCCAGAAGTAAACTGTTTTTCATCTCAACCTTTTTAAATTTCACGATATTTTTTTTTGCGATTTAAGTGGCTTTAAGGATAAGATCGGGTTTGGACAGAGTTTTTCGTTTTACCGTCCCATCCAACCTCCGTCAACAAGTAATATGCTTCCATGCATATAACTGGAAGATTCAGAACAAAGAAAAACTACAGGACCGGCAAAGTCTTCCGGGTTCCCCCAGCGCCCGGCAGGGATTCTGGAAAGGATAAATTCCGCGCGGGCTTGATCATTCCTCAACGCTTTGGTATTATCTGTGCTAATGTATCCCGGGGCAATGGCGTTTACATTCACCCCTTTTGCTGCCCATTCGTTTGCAAAAGCCATGGTCATCTGACCAATGGCTCCTTTACTGGCGGCATATCCAGGTACTGTTATGCCACCCTGGAAGGTCAGCAGTGAGGCGATAAATACTATTTTACCATTACCTCTTGCCACCATCTCTTTGCCTAATTCCCTGGTGAGTATAAACTGGGCTGTCTGATTGACCTCAATCACCTGATCCCACAGCTCATCGCTATGCTCAGCGGCCGGAGCCCGTTTTATAGTACCGGCATTATTCACAAGGATGTCAATAGTAGGAAAATCTTCTTTTACTTCTTTGATAAAGGCATACAGGGAGCTTCGGTTGCCAAAATCACAATTGTAGGCCGTAAAGTTGCGGCCCAGTCCGGTTACGGCTTTCTCAATCTCACTGCCCGTTTTTTCGAGCGAGTCACTTACACCAACAATATCAGCACCTGCTTCTGCCAGGGCGGTGGCCATTGCCTTTCCAATCCCTCTTTTACAGCCAGTGACTAAAGCTACCTTGTCATCCAGCCGGAACTTATCAATGATGCCCATAATTCACCAAAATTAATTCTTCTGCAAGATAGTGAAGAATTTTGAGCGGAAATGTTTTTTTTTCTCTCTTCAAGAAAATAGAATAATCTTACAGATGAGGGTTGTCGGATCTTCAAAATAATTTGTCAAGTAATTTTCTCACACAAATATATCCGTCGGAATGGATAGCTAACTATTGGCAATTCTTTTATCAGTCTTGTCAGGTTTTATTTTGAACTATCCTTAACTTCCATATACAAAGTGTCAGAATTCAACCCGGTAAAGATTCCATAAGCATTGGTGATGCTGGTGGAAGGATTGGTCAGGTTTTGTGAACTACTGCCGTTTTGTTCATAGAGGCTTGCATAATCCGGCAGCACATGGAACAGAATAATACGGTGTGTGCCAAAATACTGGAATTCCATTGGTCTGATGGATTCAAAGGATGAATTGGTGGGTGATTTTCTGAATCTGTTTCCCGGAGGTTCTGCATCACCAAAATCACGTATTGGATCCAGTGTAGCTTCCATATTTTCAATTACCATCAGGTAATAAGAATCATCAGTATTGGTCCATGATATATCAACAGGATCACTCATGGTACCTGTGGGTGGGCCTGAGGCACTGTCCATTCGCGGAACATACATAGTATAAGCTGACTGAGTGAGGTCGGTCGGTTTAGAAGGAATGTAGGTATAGGCGTTAACGCTTTTTGAGTTGAAGGTGAATGACAGATTAAAAGCATCGCCTTCTTTAATGAGGATAGAACTGTCAACATACCTGCCGCTGTCCGTAGGCATCAGCATATGTGTTACATTGTTATAGGTTAGACTGAGTGCCAGGTTGTTGATGTCATCGGAGGAGTAATCAACATCTGTTGAAAATGGAATCTGCCGGTTAACCTGTACAGTAAGATAACTGCCCGGCTCCAGATAAGCCTCAATAATCGGTGAATCGGTAAATGCCATGGAATCCTCTTTGTTGCAACCTACAAACAAAAGAATGATCAGCAAAAAAATCAGCAGTATCGGTTGAACGGTCTTGTTCATTTTATTTAGCATTTAATGATTTTTTATTAGAATATTGTTAATTTCAGGCATGTAAGACACAGCGCAATCATGTTCATGAATTCTTACCATAGTTTGAGTGACAAGGTAAGGTTTGGCGTGATGCCCAGGTAATTGACATTTGTTTCAAGGATTTGTCCATCCTCAATGGTGAAGGTTTTATACCATACATTTTTGCGGTTGTATAGATTGAAAACGGAAAACCCGATATAGCCAATCTCCTGCCTTTTATTATCACCTTTTTCGCCTTTCAGTAATTTATAGTTTGCCGAAATGTCGAATCGGTGATAATTGGGAAGTCGCAATCCATTTTTGTCGGTAACCGTAAAGAAGTCCTGGGTTGTCCCATCAAGAAGGGTAATACTGTAAGCACCTGAAGGGGCGGTATAAGGCCGGCCGGTAGCAAAAACCCATGTAGCGGCGAAATCCCATCTTTTGTAGTTGTATAAGCCTACTACTTTAAACTCATGTGTTACATCCTGGTTTGCTGCATAGTATGTGTCAGAATATACATCGAAATGGTTTTTGGCTTCTCCAAGTGTATAGCTGATCCATCCATTCAATTTTCCGGATTTTTTCTGGGCAAGCAATTCAATTCCTTTTGAATAGCCATATCCAGTGAAGAAATTCTCATCATAACTTACTCCCATCGGGCTGGGATTAAACCTTAATGAATACTCTGTGAGGTTGCTTATTTCTTTGTAATACAATTCTGTACTGAAGAGATAGTTGGTCGATTCATAAGATAGTCCGGCAATATAGTGAATGGCAGAACTCACCGGAACAGAGTTTTCTTCGGAAAGTAACCAGAAATCCTTACTTCCCGATAAAATATCTTCGCGGGTTACACGGTTCACAAACTGATAATACTTTCCGGTGGAACCTTTCAGGGTCAGTTTGTCAAATATATTATAGGATATGGAGAAGCGGGGTTCGTAATAAAGTTGTCCGGTTGTTTCAAAGAAACTGGCCCTGATTCCGGGAAGTAGCTGCACCTTATCTTTAAACAGCGTCGTCTTGCTCTGCAGGTAAACTCCGGCAAGCAATGCTCTGTTTTCTTTGTCGAGTACAGTAGAAGTGTCATTCTGGGCATAGGTGTAATCAATGTTATAATAGGTACCAAAAGCGCCGAACTGTAGCTGGTTGAAATTGGTAAGGTCCAAAAGGTAGTCTGATTTTAGACTGTAGTCTTTCAGGTTGTTGTTCTCCAATACACCTGAAAGAATATTTGTTGTATCACCGCTGTCGCTGATGGATGTCCTTTCCTGAGAACGGTCGCGCTCGCTGTAGTAATTGGAATAGCTCAGGATTGAGTTCCCGTATAGTTTTTCGGTCCATTTTCTTGACCATTTCAGGCTACTGCCTATGTTGCCGTATTTGGTAAGGTCAGTTGCGCTCAGGCTGAAGTTTGAATTGGATGGCCCGAAAGATTGTGCATTTAACGAGGACCCGTTGTCGAGTTTGTCGGTTCCGTTAAAGATACTTAAGGATAGCACATCCTTATCGTTAGGCCTGTAGGTAAATTTTCCGTTCAGGTCATAAAAATAGGAAGTAACCTCAGCCTCCTGAGTTTGTCTGCCTCCTGGCCCGGTTGAAGGAGCTTCAGCGGCTTCTGAATCATCGCTGTTGTTAAATTTATCAAAAATTGCATTGTATATGGCGCCTTTGTAAGAGCGGCGGAATGCAAAAACAGAAGTAAATTTATTACCCAAGGGAACTTCGGCAAACATATTCATGCTCAGCAGACTAATATCGCCTCCCAGATTGAATTTCTTTTGATTGCCATCCTTTCCTGTAATTTCAGTTACACTGGATAAACGACCACCGAATCGTGATTCAAATCCTCCTTTATAGAGTTGTATATCCTTGAGTGCATTTGAATTGAAGGCACTAAAAAAACCGTAGAGGTGGTCAACATGATAAACTGTAAATCCATCATATAAAACCAGGTTTTGGTCAGGTGTTCCACCCCGGATATACAAACCGGATGAGGATTCATTGGATGCACTGATTCCCGGCATCAACTGAAAAGAGCGCATAATGTCCCGTTCACCAACGCTTGGCAATTGTTCCAGTTTTCGCGGTGTCATCTTTATGGTACTAACTTCTGTTCTGGAGGATAGAACAACCTCTTCTTTACTGCCGACAATTGAAACAGCACTTAGATTATAAGCTGACTGCCTGATTTCAATATTAAAGTTTTTCTTCGGCAATTGAGGCGTAAGATAGATTTCGCTTTTATCATACCCGATGTATTGAACAATCAACACACTGGTATCACTTGGAACTTTGAGCAAGGTAAAATAGCCATCGGTATTGGTTGATGTTCCGGTTGAAGTGCCTCGTATCATTACAGTAGCCGATGGCAGAACTTCTCCGGTCGATTTGTCGCGAACAATGCCGGTGAGCGTATATGCGTAGTTAAGTGGTTTGCCGAAATAGGTTTTATGTGGTTTCTCAACCGGAATATCAGCTTCAAAGGAATCGGGATTTGCTTCGGTGTAGAACGTTCCAAGTTCTTCGGGTTTTCCGTTCAGGTATTCATAATTGATAACTGTTTCTTTGAAATTGTCAGCGATACTGACGGCTGCATCAGGGGTTGTGCTATCGGACTTTGCTTTATTAAGTCGTATATTTTTAAATACAGTATTTAAGTTGTTTAATTTAAGGTCCTCTTCCGAAATCTCCGGATCGTTAATGTTCAGAAAGAGGTTGGCATGACCATACGCAAAGTTATTGGTTAACAAACTGGCCAAGGCATCAATGCAGTAAAGTTTGCTGGAAGCGGTTGTGCCTTTGTTGGGGATATAAACAAACAGGTAATTGTAAAACTGCGGTATATCCTTCAGGGTATCTTGCAGGTAGGTGTCATCCGCTGATTCTCCGGGTTTGCCCAATATAAATAAAAAAGGCTGTTTTGCAGAATTGTATATGTTATTTTGAGAGTAGCATACATACTTAAAGTAGCAGACACTTCCCGGTTGGTTAAAACTGTAGTCCATCTTTTGCGCGAAGGCATTGCCGGCAAAGGAAATGGTAAGAAACAGCAGAATAGAGTATTTATGGAGAATTAAGCTACTGGAGAAGGGTTTCTTTGCCATGAATGGAGTAATTTTTAGAATGCAGGCAAAACTATGCTAAGGGAATCCATTCAGGAAATAAACTCAATGAAATGGTCAGTTTTCATTACGAAATGGTCTAAAATGGGTACGTTTTGTGTCTATACGTGGTGGTAAAGCTTCTCCGATAGATTTGTAAATGATAGATTCCGGAAATCTATCGCTGTATTTCCCGGTAATTGTAATTCATACCTTAATATTTTATAAACATATTAGTTACGCCCGGTTACGCCTTTAAAGTAACCCCATTCCGCACTATTCATAACTTAGAAGTAGTGCTTTTTTACCTGCCTGATGTTTGTCAAGGTTTTTTGGTGTTGCTATGAATCTCATGATTTTTTTCGAACCGCAAAGCGTAATATATATATGGAAGCTCTTTTTATTTTAGTTTGCTCTTTGTCTCTGCAATTGCTCTTTCCGGGCTGTTGTTGTTTGTGAAATCTTTGTCAAATAAGTTTGTAACCAACCCGTTTGATTGTTTGCTAAATATCATATCATGTCCGACACATAGTCCCATAGAAATATTTAGTTCAGTATTGTGTTGGTTTAAGAACTCAGCCTGCCCGGCAGGATTACAAAGAATTCGGGAGCCTTCACCGCCCAGAATTTCTTTTTTTGTTATTCTTCCATATTTACAATCGACAGTAAATACCTCAAAATATCTTGATAAATATTCTTTTAAAATTTTGGCTTCGGAGTGAAATGTGATGCAGTGCGCAATGCCTAATCGTTTAAAATTCATTCCACGAGCGAAATTTACTATTTCATCAATCCGGTTGGCACTCATGCTGGTGTAATTGTAATTCGCCTGCATTATTTTACGAAATTCATCGGTATATGGATTTTTCATTCTGATGTTTTTTAAGATGCGTAACGTCAAGGTGTGTTCGAATTTACTCTGAAGTTTTGCATTTGAAATGTTTAGAACTGATAACAACAAAATGTTTCAGGAACATTAGCTGGCGTAAATGTGCTATGCATAGCTGCAAACATAACTTATAGCCTTCTGAATACCTGAAATCATTGTGAAATATCAAATACAATCTTACCTTCTATTTCAGCTTTTTCTATTTTCTGATGAACTTCAATGGCTTTTTCTAAGGAGAGATGGGCTGCAATTTCAGGTTTTATTTTGCCAAGCGCAAGCAATTGAAATAGTGTTGCTAAATCTTCGGCGAACCATTCTGGATGCTTTTTCCGAAGTCGCGTAATGATATAAAAACTGGTTTTTTTGTTATTCGGTAGGCTGTTCCACAACAGTAATTTAAAAAATTCCAAAGGTATGTTTCCACCTTTACCCATAACAGCATTGTAAAAGCCATAGGCAACCAAAATACCTCCGGGTTTTAATGTCATAAACGACTTCTTGAAATTGTCGCCTCCAATAGGGTCAAAAACAGCATCTACGCCATTCCCTGTCAATTTGCGAACCCGCTCAACGAAGTTTTCGGTTTTATAATCTATCGGGATTCCCCCATGCTTGATTACCATTGCGTGTTTCGCCATTGAAGCAGTTCCGTACATTTTCAAATTCAGGAGTCTGCCCAGTTGCAACAGGGCTATGCCAACAGCGCCGGCCGCACCATGAATGAGAATGCTTTTTCCTTCAGAAATTCTGGCAATGCGGTGCAACATCTGGTAAGCTGTGGTATATGAAAGTATCAGGCTAACAGCTTCAGATGCATCAAGGTTATCCGGCACGTGGACTAATTTGCTGGCAGGTAAACACATGTATTCTGAATAGGCTCCAATAACCGTCAAATCAGCCACCTTTTCACCAACCTGAAATCCATGCGTACCTGATCCCAATTTATCTACAACACCAATCATGTCGTATCCAGGGGAGAAGGGTGGCTTTTCTCTTACTTCGGGGTATTTTCCCTTACGTATCATAACATCGGTGAAATTAGCACTTGTTCGCAAAATCCTGATTCTTGCCTCTCCTGATTTTGGTTCAGGCAGCTCTTTTTCTTCTACCATTTGCAAAACTTCGGGTTCTCCGAATTTGGTTATAATAACACGTTTATAATTCATAATGCCTTGTTGTAATTGTTTGGCTTAATCCTCCAACATGGATAGCTGTTTCAAAGGTACCCGATTCTTGCTTAACCTGACGCTTTTATGTACTAAAACACCCGATTATGAAAAAGGCTGCTTAAATTCAGCAATATTCCTGTTTAATGAGGTTCGTTAATTGTGGTTGTTCTTCGTTACTCCAAACGGAATTCTTAAATTAAACGATAAGTTTCTTCCAGGATTATATAAATTCACTTCTTTTAGCGTGGATAAATGGTCAATGTATTTTTTGTCAAGAACATTGTTTGCACTTATAGTGAACGATACAGATTGACTTTTCAGTTTTAAAGTTCCGCCCACACTAATGTCGACAAGGGTGTAACCCGATGTTGTGGTTTCGTCAGGTGCTGCATTGTTTTGATTAAACGCAGTGCCGGAATTTACTGATATAAATGATTTCTGCAGAAACAACAATTTTTCTTTTTCAGCCCTTAATTCAAAGCGTAATTTATTGGCAGGGATAAAAGGCAAATAGTCGTTGTTTTCTTGTTTGCCGGTTACAGATGAAAAGGTCGTTTCAAAATGCAACCATTCCATTGTTTTGGGATGAATATGTAAGCCTGCTTCGCCGCCGGTTAAAACTGAGTTAGCCTGTTTATACCTGTATATGTCAACTTCGGTATCTGTCGTTTCGCCTGTAGGTGAGATGAAAATATAATTGTTGACAATATTGTAAAAGACAGCAATATCAAAGGTGAAATTATCTGCGTGGTAATGCATACTAAAGTCTGTTTCGTATGCATTCTCGGGAACAAGGTCTGGTTCGCCAATTTCGTAACGCAGTTCGTGCTGACCGTTTGAAGTGAGCTCGGCTAAATTAGGTGTTCGGTAGGCTGCGGCAAAATTACCTCTGATCAATAGTTTCTCGGTTAAGTTATACGTAGCGCCAATCGAGCCACTGAAACTCCCGTAGGACTTATCTAATGAAGCACGATATGACATGGCGTCTGTGGGTATTCCAATGGTCTGAGTCAAAATGGATTTGTTGTCGTAGCGAATTCCTGATTGAACTCTTAGTTTTTTAAAGAAAGTGTATTGCAATAATCCAAAAGCAGAGTAGTTATTGGTTGTGGCATCGGGCAATAGCAAAGTTTCTCTGTTGTTCAGATTTGTATTTGTTTGATTAAATCCTTGAAAACCTATAATGTATTCAGTATTTTCCCTGGAAGGCAGATGAAGTTTCGCTTCATAAGTCAGGGTTGCAAGTTTCATTTGAATCTCAAAAACATCCATTTCTCCAAAATGTATTAATTCAGTATTCTGATAAGCCGAATTTATATCCAGTTTATATCTGCCCAGATACAACTTGTTTTGGGATGACAATAAATGCGTATTTAACTTTTGGTAAAATATTTCATTTTCTCTGCTCCTTTCTGTTATTTCTTCAATTGCCTCATCTTCAACTAAACCAAGTTTTTGAATATTAAAGTCATAAAATAGTTTAAAGGTTCCTATTTTATCTGTAAAGCCTGTGTTAGCTTTAACCGACATTTCGTTGAAACGGGAATTCGGAACAAACGCACCACCACCTTGAAGAAAATCAGCATTGGTTTTTTGTCCAATCCTTATGCCACCAAAGAATTTCTTTGAGGCTCCTTTTAAACCAAGATTATTGGTCATGCCAAGCGTGTTTGAAAATAGTTGCATATTATAATCGCCGACAATTGATCCAATTGGGGCTGGTTTTTCTTTTATAAAGTTTATTACTCCCCCAATTGCATCAGAGCCATATAGCAGGGATGCCGGTCCTTTGATTATTTCAACATTTTCAATGCCAAATTCGTCAATTCCGAGCGGGTGATGACTGGAATACTGGTAATTCTCATAACGTACTCCGTTATTCAGCACCAGAATATCGTTCATTGATAATCCACGAATGACAGGCTTGGAAACTCCGCTTCCTTTGGATATCATATCAACACCCGGTACTTTTGTAAGGATTTCGGTGAAATTTGGTGTGTTCTTATTTGATGGAACGTTTAATTTAAGAACATCTATTTTCACTGCATTCTCATGCTGTGTAGAGTTATACCCACCTGAAACCACAATCTCTTCCGCTTGTAATATCGTAGGTTTAAGGGTAACGCTTAATTCAATATTCGCGCCATTCAGTTCAATAGTTTTGATGTAGTTTGCATAGCCGACAAATGAAAATTGAATTTGAATTTTGCCATTCGGTAAATTCAATAATTCATATTTTCCATACTCATTGGCAATTGTTCCTTTATTCATGTCGGGAATATATATGTTCGCTCCAGCTAAAGGCAAATTATCAGGGTCAGTAACTTTTCCGGTTATTTTGTTTTGTGCACTTGCATAATGGGTCAAAAATACCATTGCGCAAATGATAAATATTCTATTCATCTTTTACGTTTTTATTTTTTAACAAATTTTTATTGAACACCATGTGGCGGTGTTGTAATTCAAATCTGAAAAAAGGGAGGGGCACGTAGTAAGAACGAATACTCCGATAATCCGGAAAAAAATTGCGCGGCGTAATTCAGGTAGTAATGCCCTGATGGTTTCTCCTCGCGTAATTCAACAATTTCGTAGTTAAGTGTGAAAATAGAAAATTCAAAATCACAAATGGCACATTTTTTATGAAATTTATGATAATGTTGCTCATTTTCAGTCTTATAAATATGGTGTTCGTCCTCGTGGTGGTGCTCGAGTTTGACTATTGTTGGAAGCAGAAATACCAATAACAGAAATAAAGGAGAAAAATTTCTGAATTTTCTAATCATTTTAAACGATTCATTTATTGTATCACCACTTTTTTTATGACTTGTGATGTGTGGCAGCCTCCCGAAGGTAGGGTGGTAGTAGCACTTCACTTCGGACATTAACCAACGAGCCTCCACTTTTGTTTTGGCGTATTGAATTAAATATGCCTGAGCGGATAGCTCGGTTTCCTGTCCCTGATCCTTGTCTTAAAGTGCTGTTATGCAGGCTTTTGCCAAGGCCATGGTACGAAAATCATTGATATTATGGTTCCGGTCAGTAAGGTTATTCTGAGTATCCGGTTTGCTGGTTTCTTCTTTATACGTATCTGCTAATTTTGCTTGTGAGAGAATTATCGTAGATCCGGGCGAAACGTCGTGTATGTTCCTGATTGTGCAGCAAGGCTTGCACTGACTATGAGCGAATTATCGGGGCAGAAGATATTTCCATATTTATTCCTTAATCCATCCCAACTCTTTTTTTAAAAGCTCGAAAATATTAAAAACAATTGGGCAGATCTCATAGTTTTGGAGAATTTCATGGGTTCTTTCTACAAACTTATCTCTGTGCATATAGGGATATGATCTGCATTCTTCTGGCCTTTCAGAGTAGATAGTACATTTCTTGCCACTGAGATTTTTACAGGGGAAACTCATTAAATACTTAAATTCCTCAATGTTCTCAGGTTCAACAAATAAACTAAGTACTTTATCTGTTGCAACAGGTCTGAGGTTCAGACAACAATTACCACAACTTAAACAATCAATCTGAGGGCCAATTTCTTCATAAAGGCGATGAACAATCTCGTCAATTTTACCAATATCCTGACCCTTGAGATAACTGCTAAAGGAGATATTCTCATTCCGTTTTCGTTCGGCGATTTCTGCTATATTTTCAATGTTTGTTTCTAATTTCATGATTGTTGTTTGGGTATTGAAGGTTTACAAAGGTTTGGGGGTGTGATTGTGGCTTGTATTGGGTGCATTTTTTCTGCTTAAGAACGCGATAGGCAGCATAAAATTTTATGTGAGATAATTCTTGCTGCCTGAAATATTGCCATGCATTGGCCAATGGGCTTTAATTCCATGCTCCTTGTGCCATAAATTCAGCTATTGCGACATCCTTATATTTTGTCCCGGCATAAACATCTAGGATCTCAAAAGTAAGTTTGTCATTTTGTATAAGTTCAAATGGGGCATTCATGTATTTTTCATCTCTTTTGTATTTGAAAAACTTTCCTATATCAAAATGTTGAAAATGCCATGTATCTATCAATTCTACAATACAAATTGGCGTGTCATTATAATAAACTTTTAATTTTCGGACTCTTGAATTCTGTTGCCATGTTTCAAGCGATTTACAGTATCCGTTAAATAAATTCACAATTCCATAAAATTCATAAACGCTTCCATATTGAGTATTTTCAGGAAAATCGAATGTAAATCCAAACTGTTCGCCAATTCCATAATCTGCTTCACCTTCAATCCAGGCTGTATTTAAGTTATAATCACTAATGTTGTTTATGGAATAGTTTATTTGTCCATCAGGTTTTAATTCTGTTGTAGAAAAAGCTTTCCCAATAGGTGTTGTCCAAATATCCCAATATTCATTGTTTTTATAATCTTCAATGCTGTTTTCATAAATATCATCTGATTCCTTTATTAGTGTTGACTTAACAATCTCCAGTTCTTGAGAAATGGTTATAAAGGGAAGTAAAGCAATAAACGTAAAGAGAAACATTTTTTTCATGTCACCATGTTTTGTTTTATCGCTGTTAACTTGCTTGTTTGCAGACTGAAAGGCATTTTTGAAACCTGTCGTTTATGCCTTACTAATCTGTATAAAAGTACAAATTTCTTCGTATTGTCATGCGACAGATCACATTTAATTGCCGATTTTGGGTCGCATATTAAACTGAAGCGCACCCTTTTCGTGCACCTAAAAATAATTGCAATTCATCTTTCAAACTACCCGGATGAACCAATTTCATCTTCGTGGATGGATTTTCAAAAATACCCTATTCCCGGATGTTTTTGACAAAAAAAATCAGGTTATGAAAAAGGATTCATTTTTTAATGCTGAAGATTTATTAATATATTTGTATAGTATTATTTTTGAGATGTTTAGAGACATTGGTAATCTGAAGAAAGACATTCATTAGTTCTGCCATTATGTTACTTTTTTTAAGTTGTTTTCCCGGTTTTTTCGATGCTTTCCCAATGGTGAAGATTTTGTAAAATAGGAATTAAACCAGTAAAAAAAACTCAAAGTAAAAACCCAGTGATAATAAACACACAACTTTACGCCTGATTTCTGATGCCAATGAATATTCTGCCAGAAGCCACTTCTAAAAAGTATGGGCGGACAGCATGAAAACGAATCAATTTATCGCCATCATGCCTGCTGAAACTTAATTGATGCCTGGTGGAAATATAAAGAAATTGAGAAACATTGACCATTTATTCAACTACTAGATGAATATGAAAAATACTAACACGTTCGGCGTTAATCGTTTAAATGGCCGGGTGCCTGAAATCCCGGGAATAAGGTTGCTTAACAGGATTATAATGGTTACGATCGGCCGCGCTGTGCTCAAAGTCAACACAAAGGAGGAAATGCCTTCCTATTTTGTTGCACACCCGTTTGACGTTAATTCACTTCGATTGACCAGGAAATGGTTGCTTTTTAATGCGGTTGTACATTTCTTTCTTATTTTCCTGTGCCTTTTGATCTGTTATTTTTTCTACACAAAGGGTTATATTGGTGGCGTGGTTTTTATTTTCTTTGTGATATTATTTAATATTGCGCTGATTTTTATGCAATGGATGAACCGGAAGCGGATTGCAAAGATAATTTCGGATCTCAATAGACGGGCGCTGATTTCTGGGCGCAAGGCAAACTGATGAATCTGCTTCAGTAAGCATTTCATTCTGATGCATCAGGATGAAATGGCACATATGTTATAGTGGAAAACCGGTATCTCAAGCTGGTTCGTTTTTAATGCGATGAACAGCTTTTGGGTTTAAATGGCTTTTTATTGCCTTAGGCTATTTTTTAAACAATAGAGATATGGGAAAAGTTTTCTGCCTTTTTCTCTTTCGGTCTCATCCAGAATGATGAACCTTCCTGAAATTATTCATCATACATTCTTTATAAATGTTTCACAACGATTAGTCTTATTGTTAGATGTCATCCTCAATGACGTCGCCATAATATAAATGCATGGGAAGTGGAGGGTAGCGCAGATCACCCTGCTATAAACCAAACGCATTATATCATTCAGTAAATCAATGATATAATGCGTTTTGGCAATCCCTTATTATATATTCATAATATATTTATGAATTACTTTTAATAAATCACGCTCTATTAAAGGCTTTGAAATATAATCAGTGCATCCGGCATTTATTGCCTTTTCCTTATCCCCGGCTAAAGCAAAAGCAGTTTGAGCAATTATAACGACATCCTTATTGAACTGACGAATCTGGCGGGTTGCATCGTATCCATTCATGTCGGGCATTTGTATGTCCATGAATATCAAATCAATATCTGGATTATTCCTGCAAGTTTTCACTGCTTCAGAACCGGAGCAAACGCTTAAAATTTCTGTGGCGAGTTTATCGACAAGAATTGAAATCAAGATTTGCGAATCTTCATCATCTTCAACAATTAATATTTTGAGTTTTTTATTTAAATTGTCCGTATTTAATACTGCATCTTGATGTTTAATAAGACTTTCCGGCCTGGAATCCTGGTGATATTGAAGGGTGAAATAGAATGTAGATCCTTTGCCTTCTGTACTTTCTACCCAAATCTTTCCACCCAGCATTTCCACCAATGCCTTGGCAATGGATAAGCCAAGACCAGCACCTTGTCTTGCTGCCATATCAGCAATATCGGCCTGAATAAAACGGTCAAATATCGCTTTTTGTCTGGCTTTTGGAATTCCAATTCCGGTGTCTCTTACGTAAAATTCAAGAAAATCTCCTTTTAATTCATACCCAAACTCTACGAAACCTTTCTCGGTATATTTAATTGCATTTTTCACAAGGTTTGTAAGTATTCCAAACAATTTTTCTCCATCTGTGCTGAGTATTGCCCCGGTATCAGTGAGGCTGGTTTTGAAATTGAGCTGTATTCCTTTTTTTATGGCATCCAGAGCCAGTAAATTATAGACTTCTTCAACTTTTTCATTAATATTTATATCACTGCTATGAACTTCCATCTCACCCGATTCAATCTTAGCAATATCAATAATTTCCTGAATGATATTAAGCATTCGGATTCCGCTTTTCTCTATTACTTTTATAAATTCCTGCTGACTTTCACCGGAAAGGCCAGGATTTTTTAAAAGGGTGGCAAAGCCCAGAATCCCATTCATAGGCGTTCTGATTTCATGACTCATGTTTGCTAGAAATGCAGATTTCAATCGGTCGCTTTCTTCCGCTTTTTCTTTCGCAAAAATAAGTTGGTTCATAATAGATTTCCGTTCAGAGATATCTCTTGTAACGCCCAGAATCCCGGTAGGAACATTATCTTCATTAATAATCAGCGAAGCTTTTACTTCTGTCCATACAGTCGTATTGTCTTTTCTTGTAATCTCCAGCTCTAATGTTCTCTGCAAATCCGGGCTTTTTGTTTCGTTTGAGATATTAGAAAGTATTTCGGTGAACTCTTTTACAGCAAGCAGGTAGGAATCCGGGGTTAAAACCTCACTTAACTTCTGCGTAATTGCTTCTTCTGGTTCAAATCCCCTCAATACTTTCACTGCAGGGCTAATGTATGTACAGTTTAAATTGATGTCGAGAACAAAGATGACGTCGCCAGAATTATCGGCCAGCAGACGGTACTTTGACTCACTCTCCAGGAGGGCTTTTTGTTGTTTTTTTAATTCAAAATACTGATATGAATTTACGACAACAGAAGGAAGTCTGAATAAATATTTATCATTTTTTGTAAGGTAATCGTTTGCCCCAAGCTTCAGGGCCTGAACCGCCAATTCCTCATTTCCCTGCCCGGTTACGAGAATAATAGGGATACTCAGTTTTAATTTTTGCCGTATAGTTTTAATCAATTCCAACGCATCCATACCTGGCAAACGATAATCCAGCAGGATTACCTTATAGTTGTATTTACCTTTTGTTTCTGCTTCTAATATAAGAAGTGCTTCTTCTGCATTAGGAACTGCGTCAATCTGAATATACGGGGCGTATTTTGCCACATGACGGATGGTAAAATCAATATCGGCTTTGTGGTGCTCAATATACAGTACCTGAATCACTTCTGATTTATAAATGTCATTTTCCCTGAAATTTTTAATCGTTAACGCAATGATATTGGGGAGCTGTAAAATATATCCTGATCGTTTTACGATATAATCATCAGCACCTGCCTTAAGCGTTGAAACGGCGACATCTTCATCTCCTGAGCCTGTTAACATGATTACCGGGAAGTTTAATTTTCGCTGCCTTATTTCCATGAGGAACTCAAGGCCATTACCATCGGGTAAGTTCACGTCAAGAAGGGCGATGTCATATGAAGGGTCCGTATTTAGTAATTTTCTCGCTTGCTCTATTGTTGATGCAAATTCAAAAATACAATCTGGAATTGACCCTGTAAGTCCGCGTCTGGTTAAATCGGCATCCGAAGAATTGTCTTCAAGTAGTAATATTTTCATAAAAAAGGTCAGTTATAAATGAATACTGATTCAGCCTACAACGGCTTATTAATCACTCTCCAATACAAATCGATATGACTTGCAACTTCGAGAAACTTATCAAAGTTAACCGGTTTGATGATATACGAATTGGCACCTGATTGATACGCTGTTTTTAAGTCAGATGATTCTGAAGAAGAAGTCAGGATAATAATGGGTATTGTTTTAAAATCAGGATGGGATTTGATTTTCTGAAGTACTTCCAGTCCACCTACTTTCGGCATATTCAGGTCCAGAAGTATCACTACAGGCAATGGTTCCCCCTGTTCCCATAGTTCCATTTTCTTTAAAACTTCCTCGCCATCCCGGGCCACCTGAATGGGATTTGATAATTTTTTTGCAGCAAATGCCCTCAAAGTTAGATCAAGGTCGATGGGATTATCCTCGACCAGCAAAATGGGTCTGTCTAAGTTTTCTGATTGCATGTTATTGAAATTTAGGGATTTCTAAATAAAAAGTTGAACCAATGCCAGGTGAACTTTCGGCCCATACCTTACCGTTCATTCTTTGCATTGCCTTGCTAACCATTGCCAGGCCTATGCCAGTGCCAGGGAAATCTTCGATTCTTTGTAAGCGCTGGAATATCTCAAAAATCTTGTGATGATATTTCATGTCAAAGCCAATTCCGTTATCATTAACACTAATGATCCATGACACATCATTTTCCCGGACTTCAATCTGAATCAATGGTTCCGCTTTAATGCGGGTAAATTTTATTGCATTTTCAATCAGATTACGAAGCGATAATGTGAGCCCTTTGCGATCAGCAACAATTTCAACATTTGTGGCAGTCATGGCTATTTTAAAGTTCCCTGCTTCCAACTCAGCTTCATAGAGAGATATAACGGACGTTATCAAATCTTTAATCTTAATGGGTTCTCTGCTCAACAGGCTACGCTCCAGACGTGAATAATCCAGCAAATCATCTATCAGTCGATTCATCTGAAGCGTGGAGCTTCGTATTGTTTTAATAAATGTCTGGGCCTCATCATTTAGCTCTGGCTTGTATATATCGAACAATAATTTGCTGTAACCGTCAATACCACGCAAGGGCGCTTTCAGGTCGTGCGAAACTGAATAGGTAAAAGTTTCCAGTTCCTTGTTTTTCGCCTCAAGTAGTTTTGCATTTTTATCCAGGTCAAGCGATTTTTCATTCAAGTCTTCCACAAGGTTTAAAAGTGCAGCATGGCTTTCGTTCAGTTCTACCGTACGCTTAGTGACACGATCCTCAAGTTCTTCGTTTAGTTTTGTAACTTCTTCGAAAAGCTGACTGTTATAAATTGCCATAGCTGACTGCCCCGATATGGTTCGGTATAGGTTTATTTCAGCCTCTGAAAATTTGTGTACTTCATTTTGTGTGCCTATTATTAGGATCCCATTTGCCCGGTTTTCCAATAAAAGTGGTATGTACAACAATGAACGAATTCCACGTGATTCTTTGATTGCCTTTTCTGCCGGACTAAGATCGGCTGTTTCCATATCAGGAATCACAACAGGCATGCCGGTAGCAATCGATTCCTGAATATGCGGATGATCCTCCAGTAATGCCTGACGGAATTCTTCGGGAAAATCAGGAGGTATTTGAGGATAAGCTGCTCTGAGAAATAAATTTTGCCCATTAATCAGATAGATTACGCCTGTATCCAGGTCCAATAATTTTAATGCTCTATCTACAATATTTTGCAGAACTGTTTCCAGGTGAAGTGTTGTTGTGAGTGTTTGGCTGATTTCCAGTAATGCAGTCAGATCTTTACTGTTTTGTAGTATGGATTCTTCCACTTGTTTGCGTTCGGTAATGTCGATGCTTAATCCCGATGCACCTGTAACTATATTGTTTTCGAATATTGGACTAAGTGAAGTTTGAAAATGATAGAGTTCCCCGTTCAATACATGTGAAAATTCAAAGGTAATGTTTTTACCTGAAAAGGCAGCTTCAAATTTTGTTTTCCAGAATTTTGCTTCTTCATTGGTCAGGCGTTCAAGAGCATTCATTCCTTTTTTAACCTCAATATGATATTGATTATTAATGATCTTTTCATAAGTGCTGTTAAAAAGAATGTAATTATAGTCCCGATCGATCGACCAGATGGAATCAGCTCGGTTATCAATCATTGATTTTAAATTCGCTGTTGATTCTCTATACGCTTCTTCCACCAACTGCCTTTCGGTGATATCGATTACAAAAGCAAAATAGTGGCTGACTTCACCATTTTCATCAAATCGGGGATTAACAACAAGTTCAACGGGAACTTTTGATCCATCCTTCCTGAGGTATTGTTTCTCGTATTGTACCGGTTTTTTTATTTTATGGAGTTCCTCAAGTTTAGCTGCTTCTGCTTCCTTCCACTCGGGGGGTGTAAGAGTTTTGTTCCAATCAATGTTTCTCAATTCTTCTTCAGTATATCCGGTGATATTCTGATACGCCGTATTGGCCATGCCCATTTTTCCATCCGGATATCCAATGGCAATTCCAATGGAAGATTCTCTTACAATATCAGCCATAAGTTTTTCCCGAATAAGACTTTCCTTCATTTCTTCCTCTAACTTTTTCCTTTCGGTAATGTCCCATAACGCGCCAATAACTTTCTGTGGTTTTCCATCTTCTGTTTCCACATCGGCAATTGCCCTCACAATTTTATGGTTGCCAATTACAGTAATGATTTCCAATTCCAGATCAAAAGATTTCCCGTGCCTGACAGCATCTTCGATAGATTTTTTAAAAATGGGTTTATCCGTTGGAATTAACCTGCTGATTTCCAGTTTCAGGTCTGGCTTATAAGTGGCTCGATCTGCATCATAAATGTTATAAGTTTCATCACTCCATTCTTGTTGCATGGTTTGAGCATCAATTTGCCAGGCGCCAACTTTTGCCAGATTTCCCATCTGAGTCAGCAACTTGTTTTGAAATTTAATTTTATCTTCAGCTATCTTTCGTTCGTTAATGTTGGTAAACATCGTTCCAAACTGGCCAGGCTTTGTTTGAAAAGCATTTACATGATATTGGTCATTTAAAGGTCCGAATTTAGCTTCAAAACTAATTGGATCACCTGTGAGGCCAACATTCCCAAAACGCTCAATCCAATAATGCTCAGAGGTTGGAAATAATTCCAGAAGTGTATGCCCAAGTATTTCTTCATTTTTTAAGCCAGTTTGAATTTCAAAGGCTGGATTTGCATCTATAAAGCGGAGGTCGCAGGGTTTCCCTGATTCGTCACAGATAACCTCCTGAATAGAAAACCCTTCACTCATGGCATTGAAAACAGAACGTAAGTGTTCTTCATTTTTTTTCAACGCATTACTTAAGTCAATTTGCTCCAGCTTTTGCAGCGACATTTCAACAATTATTTCTGTAACATTTACAAGAAATGCTATGGCAATTTTTACTTTTTCCTCAGAAACCACAGGAACTTTTTCGAGGGCTTCTAAGTAAGTATTTTCGTTAAATCCATATTTCGCAGCTTGTGTTATAAAAAATTCCTTATCTGGTTGCTCGAAAAAAAACTGTCCGGTAAATAGATTTGCAAGATGCTCCCCTCGAATGATAATCGGAACCGCAACATCTATCAGTCCGTTGATACACTTATAAGAATGATATTTTTTACCTGCACCAATTTTTCCGGCTATTTCAGTATCGCTTATTTTGCAATTTTTTGAGGTCTCGGGATGAATACGATGGAACTCATTACAAATTTTTCGCCAGCCTGATTTTGAAAGCACATTTCCCTCCAGATCGAGAATTGCCGTAACAAATCCGGTTGTTTTATTGAATCCGTCCAATAAAATATTGATTTTTTTAAAATCAATGATATCGATCAATTTGTTTTTCATTCAATCTCCGGTTTTCAACACGTTTTTAGTTTTTCTTCCAAATCCTTTATAATATCCTTCAATTCCTTCATCCTTAATTCGCGCCCTATAAAGAGTTTGTTCATTCTTTCAATCTCCGACATTTTTATTTCCAGGTCTTTGGTTCGTTCATTCACCAATTCTTCAAGATGCTCTTTGTATTTTTGTAGCTCATCTTCTGCTTGCTTAAGTTTAGTAATATCAACAATATTACCTAAAAAGCCGATTAATTCTCCATTTTTGTCATGCATAGGTGCCGCCTGACCGATAACCCAGGTAATCTTCCCCTGCCTATTCTTAAACCTATACATTAAATCGAACTTAGACCTTGATTCAGTGCTTTTATACCATTCATTCATCACCCTGTTTTTATCGTCAGGATGAATGCATTCAACCCAACCCGTTCCCTGCCCTTCTTCAATTGGCATTCCCGTTATTTCCGCATGCTTGTCATTCCAATAAATTGTTTTACCTTCTACATCAGTTACAAATATCCCGACGGGGGAGATTTGTGAAAATGTCCGGAATTTTTCTTCACTTTTCTGCAATTTCTCCTCAGATTGTTTGCGCTCTGTGATGTCGCGTAAAATGACAAGTGTAAATTTTTCGCCATTTATTTCATATTCTGAAGCATGAACATCCATGTCGAATTCGGAGCCATCTTTTTTTAATCCACGTGTTTCGTAAGTATTTATCACAAACAGTCCACTGGCTCTTTGCTTACTGTTTCTGAGAACATCTTCACGGGATGAAGGTGCAATCAAGTCGTAAATAGATCGACCAATAATTTCAGAACTTTCAGAATAACCAAATAAAGAAAGATACATCGGATTGATAAAAATATGTATTCCTTGTTTTGAAACGCCAATAGCATCAACCGATTTCTCAAAAACATTTCTAAATTTAATTTCACTTTCCCGGAGCGCTTTTTCGGCTGATTTAAGTTCTGTAATATCTCTGGTGATGGATAAGATATGCGGGACATTATTTATTGATATAATCGAGGCTGACATAAGACCATCAATCATCCGGCCATCTTTTAGTATAAATTTCGCTTCCAGGTTTTCAACTTTCCCGGTTTCTTTTAATCCGGCAACCAATTGTGACCGGTCTTCCGGATAAGCCCATATGTTTATTTCGCCCGATGTTTTTCCAAGTGTCTCTTCACGCGTGAAACCTGTAAGCCGGGTAAAACTGGTATTGATATCTATATACTGTCCATCTTCCAGACGATTAATATTAACCGAATCGGGACTTGTGAGGAATGCAAGTTTGAATTTTTCTTCGCTTTCCCGTAGTGCTTCTCCGGCTTTCTTCTGTTCCGAAATATCGCGGGCAAAGCCCAAAATATTTTTTTTATCCCCGGTTTCAAAAAGGCCCAATCGAATTTCAACCGGAATAATTTTCCCGTTTTTGTGCTTATGTCTGGTCTCTATCGTTTGTGGTTGTCCCGGCAACAAACTCTCCCAAAATTGTTTTTGTTTTTCAGGGATGTTGAGATCAATATCTAAATCGCTGACATTCATCTTGTGCAATTCATCCAGATCATAGCCCAGCATTTCGCAGGCGTTTTTATTCGCCAGTTGAATATTCCCATCAAAATCGGATAAATACATGGCATCTCCGGCTTGCTCAAATATTGAACGAAACTTCTCTTCACTGATTCGGAGGTTCTTCTCAGCAAGCTTTTTTGTTGTAATGTCCTGAAACACACAATAGGTTTGCTTAAAACTACCATCCAAATTATAACTGGCACAGCCTTCGTACGAAATGTCGATATAATGGCCTTGTTTATGTCGTATTTTAAATTCGACACCGGTTATAGAGCCACACTTTTTAAATTCCGGGAAAATTTCCTGTTCAGCCTTCCTGCGGCTTTCCGGATGCAAAAAATCAAAGAACAGCTTCCCAATTACTTCCTTTCTTTGATATCCCAAAACAAAAAGCCACCTTGGATTTATATCTTTAAAAGTACCATCTTCATTTAGTGATTGATAGGATAATGGAGCGCTGTCATAAAGCGCTTTATATTTTGCTTCGCTTTCAAGCAACGCTTCTTCGGCATTCCTGCGTACGGTAATGTCGGTATGGGTCCCAATAAAGCGCAAGGGCTTATTTTCTGAATTTCGGGTAATTATTTTGCCTCTATCCAATATCCATTTATAGCTTCCATCATTGCACAGCATCCGATACTCATTCGTGTAAACATCCGTAATCCCATCCATATGTTCCCGGATAGCTTCATAAACCCCGGTTTTATCATCGGGGTGAACTCTTTTATCCCATTCGGCGAACTTATTCTCAATTTCATTTTCATGATAGCCAAGCATTTCTTTCCAGTTTTTTGAAAAGAATATTTCGTTGGTTTGAACATTCCAATCCCATAGTCCATCACCATTGCCTTCAAGTGCAAATTGCCAGCGCACTTCACTTTGTTCGAGTGCTTCAGTTATCTCAATTTGTTCCTTTTTCTGATAAGTTGCCTCACTTATCATTTGAACCATGTTAAGTAAAAAGTCCAAGGTGGTTTTTACATTCTCTTTCGATACAACAGGCACAACTTCGAGTGCACTCAGGTATTTTTCTTCATCAAAGCCATACTTCGCCGCTTGCTTTTTGAAAAATTTTTGATCGGGTTCTTCAAACAAGAATTGACCGGCAAACAGGTTGGCAATATGCTTCCCATTGATTTTAACAGGAACAGCCACATCAATCAATCCGTTTAAACATTTGTAGAAATGATATTTTTCACCTTTGGCTAATTTTCCTGAGAGTTCCATGTCGCTGATGGAACAATTTTTTAACGTTTCTGGATTTTTTCGGTGAAATTCCGTGCAGATCTGCCTCCATCCTGATTTGGATACGACATTTCCTTCAAGGTCCAGGATAGCGGTTGCAAATCCAGTTATTTTATTGAACCCTTCAAGCAGAGAATTCACTTTCTCTAAATTAAGTAAATCCAGAATGTTTTTGTCCATGAATCAGTGCGTTGGATGTGGTTCAAAGCTAATCATTTTTCTTTATTAATTTAAAAGAATCCGCTTGGTGTTAAAATAGTTATAATTTCCTGTAAAAGAGTTATATAGCTCCATTTCTTTTTCCTTTAGCAGTCCTGATAAATGATTCATTTCAATTTTATGTTTTAAGGGATTACGGCAATTCATTCTGGTCTTATGGTCGTATTTTTGTAACTATCCATTCATGGTGCCGGGATGGATACGGTAAATCCAGGGTAATTGTTGTTTGGGATATTCCCGAATACACCGCGCCAGTATAGATTTCAACATGAAATCTATACTGGCGCGGTGAGGTGACCTAACTCCTCTGGACAATTATTTAAACAAAGAGAATTGTTGTTGACAGAAAGTGGCAAAGCCAGCGCACATGCAAGAGTATGATCAATAGCTCCTTAGCTTATGCCGAAGGATGGCACGACCCAGCATGAACTCCTGCCCATTACCTGGAGTTTATTTTGTTTTCTTAATTTTTTAACGTCTTGAAATAATGTGCTGCCAATGTTTTTATAGAATCGCCAAGGATGATTTATTTTTTGATAATTAATTGGCACCATGGCCTCCGGGACCTCCTCCTCCTCCAGGCTCTCCTGTAGGTCCCATTTCTCCTCCAATTTGAGTAACGGTGCTTTCTATGGTAAACGATGTCCCATAATTTATTCCTCCGCTATATGTTCCGGAAGTATATAATCCGTTAACCTCACTGCCATTAGTTACACTTCCACCGGTGAAGATTTTATATGTTTTGCCCGTTTCTAATTTTGCATTGGAGTAAATAATTGTATTTACACTATTGGACACTTCATACGTAAGGGCTTCTGAACCATCTTCTGATTGGATATTTAATATCGTATTTGCATCAACCCCATCAAAAATTACTGAGTTTTGTTTGCTTTCGCTTTCGGTTGGAAAGGAAGTGTTAAGTGCCAATCCTAAAATTGTACCTCCGGTAATTTTAAACAAATTGTCATCGGTGTCAAAACTACCATCAGGCATGTCTATTCTGACTGCAACGGCAATGGTTATGCCGCCTGTAATGGTAATCCCTTCGTTGCTGTCAATGGCATCATTAAGCGTACTGAAGACATAAGTATTCCCTCCGTTAATATATAAATGCCCTATTGCATTAATGCCATCATCATAAGCTTTGATATTTAAATTCCCGTCATTGATAGTAATCATTTCTTTCGCCTCAATTCCTTCGCCCTGGGAAGTATTGATTTCAAAATTTCCGCCATTTATAGTTAGATTTGGCGTAATAGAATCATCTGGTTCATCCTCTTCATCAATGTTGTACGATGCAGCAATTCCATCATCAACAGCGTTAATGGTAAATGTTCCGTTGTTAATTATAATATAGCCTTCGTCGCAATCTATACCGTCGCTACCTGCTGTTAAATTAAGTGTTCCCCCATCTACAATCAGATAATCGTTGGAATGTATAGCATCTGTTACTGCTTTCGATACGGTGATTGTTCCACTAATTACCCTGATATAATCATCACTTGCAATGCCATGCTTGTAGTTTCCTGTTACATTAAGTGTTCCTGAACCGCTGAAAACCAATTGTCCTTCGCTGAAAAAGGCTGCTTTTGCATCTTCATTTTCGGGGATATTGCTGTAATTTGCTGCATCCGTTAAGTTATTTGTCCCCTCTGATACCACGAAAATGGTTTTGGAAGATTGGATATTTATCGCCGGACCATCATTGTTTGTAATATTTAAATCGCTTAGCGATAATTTGAATTTTTTATCGCTGTAAATTTTTAACATACCATCGGTTGTTGCACCTGATACCTCGTAAGCCACTTCTGAAATAGAGGAATAAATGGTTACATCAGCACCGTCCTGCGTAATTATTACGTCCTCAGGAACAGGGTTTGTAATTGTAACTGATGTATTTGAAAATACAATCTGCACAGTATTACCAAAAATAGCATTTTCCACTAAATCATCTTCATCAGCACCTGTATTGTTGATGTCTCCTTCGGCTGTACCTGCTGAGTTAGTGCTGTTTATTATAATATCTTCTGATGTTGTAAAGATGTTGTTTTCATCATCTTTATTACAAGCGGTAAAAGCTGAAATGGCTAGAAATAGAAACAATAGTTTTAAATTAATAGTATTGGTAATTTTTACCGTATTAAGAAAACACCTGAATCCTTTAATTTCTTTTATATGAAGGGTTTGTTTCATCGCTGATTTATTTATTGATGACGTTTGAAATTATTGTCCAAATATATATAGGCAGAAACTTATGAAGAAATATAATCAACCAAATCGTTTGTTTTATCGACAATATATAATGTTATATCTATGAAAAATTTTAGATTTTTACGAAGTTATTTATTTGCTTGCCGTTGACGACCGAATCAATAATAATATGTGGATTTCGAAATTACGTCTGTATCAACCGACACAAGCATTTATTACCAACATATTTTATACTGTGTTGAACTAAATTTTGTCTATGCAGGATATGACTTTATCAAAAATACCTGATGCTTTCTTTAATTTGAAGTTTTAACCAATTTAATTTCAGCCTATTAA
>JAVEVB010000030.1:0-50621 GCA_034005265.1 Lentimicrobium sp. | reverse complement strand
ATACTTCAAAAATAATCCGGTATTTTTCCTTAATTTTATACCCCTTATTTTTATCTCTACGATTATGCTATTTCAAAGATTTTCCAAATTTTCACTGTTACTGATTTCCTGTTTTTTTGTTCAACATTCCATCGCACAGACTTCTGTCCGAAGTTATGGCAGCATCAGGGTAATTGATGATAAAATTGAAGTTGTGGTAAGTGATGGTCGTTACGAAATTGCGCCACTCAATGATTTTATCTTTCACACTACATTTTATCCTGAAAATGCAGAAACAAAAGATTTTTCCTTTGCGGCTGACCTTCTGCCTAAGAAAGTAGAATATACCATTACTGAAGAAGGTAATAACATTTCCATAAAATCAAAGGGGATAAACGTTCGAATTACCAAAGCACCCTTTTCGCTGGCTTATTTTTACAACGACAAACTATTGATCAGCGAATTAAGGGGTTTTGTGCCTACAGATACCCTTCAACGGTTGAATTTTGCCATCGATAAAGACGAGATCCTCTACGGAGGAGGCGCCAGGGTGCTTGGAATGGATCGGAGAGGCAACCGCCTTAAAATGTATAACCGGGCTCATTATGGTTACGAAACCCATTCAGAATTAATGAATTTTACCTTGCCATTATTTATCTCATCAAAACAATATGCTGTGCTTTTCGATAATGCCAGCCTGGGATATCTTGACCTGGATAGCGATTCGGTGAATGAGGTTACTTATGAAACCATTGGAGGTACACCAAATTATTATGTGATTGCCGGCAAGGATTGGTATCATCTGGTGAATCAATACACCTTGCTTACCGGTCGTCAGCCATTGCCCCCACGTTGGGCTTTTGGAAATTTCAGTAGTCGTTTTGGCTACCATTCACAGGAAGAAACTGAGGCTACCGTACAGGAGTTTTTTAAAGACGGGATTCCCCTTGATGCTGTTATTATTGACATTTATTGGTTTGGGAAGGACATTCAGGGCTCAATGGGTAATCTGGACTGGTATCGCGACAGCTTCCCACATCCGGAAAGAATGATAAAGCGGTTTGAGAAAATGGGTGTTAAAACCGTTCTGGTTACCGAGCCATTTATTTTAACGACTTCCGACCGCTGGAAAGAGGCGGTGGACAAAAAAGTGCTGGGTACAGATTCTCTGGGCAATCCATACACCTATGATTTTTACTTCGGGAATACCGGTCTGGTTGATATTTATAAGCCAGAAGCCAGGGCGTGGTTTTGGAATATTTATAAAGATCTCACCAAACAAGGTGTTGGTGGATGGTGGGGCGATCTGGGTGAACCTGAAGTTCATCCAGTCGGGTTACAGCATGTAATTGGTTCGGCAGATGAAGTTCATAACAGTTATGGGCATGAATGGGCTAAGGTAATTTATGAAGGCTATCGTAAGGATTTCCCTGACCAACGGCCATTTATTCTGATGCGTGCCGGATATGCGGGCTCACAGCGTTATGGGATGATTCCCTGGACCGGCGATGTCAGCCGCAGTTGGGGTGGATTGGTGCCGCAGCCTGAATTGTCACTGCAAATGGGGATGCAGGGACTGGCATATATGCACTCTGATCTGGGTGGTTTTGCCGGAGGCGATACCATTGACAATGAATTGTACACCCGCTGGTTGCAGTATGGCGTGTTTCAACCCATTTTCAGGCCGCATGCACAGGAACATATTCCTGCAGAACCGGTTTTTCACAATGATGTGACCAAAGCACGAGCGAAACAATCCATTGAGTTAAGGTATAGGCTATTGCCGTATATCTACAATATGGCCTTTGGAAATCAGGCATTTGGCAAACCATTAATGATCCCCCTCTTTTTTAATGAACCGGATAATCCTTCATTGCTTACCTACGATTCCGCCTATATGTGGGGAGATGCCTTTTTGGTTTCACCCGTTAAAAGTCCTGGCTTGACCAGTCAACATTTTTATTTGCCCAAGGGAACCACCTGGACAGATTTTTATACCGGCGAAATTCATCAGGGAGGAATTAACATTTCAATGCCTTTAAGCATGGAACACATTCCGGTTTTGGTGAAAGGAGGGGCTTTTATCCCAATGTCACAAAAAGCAGCCAGCACAGCCAGCTATTCGCTGAAATCGTTTGATCTCCATTATTTTTCCGATACGTTGGTCAGAAAAAGCCAGTATAATTTATACAATGATGATGGCAAAACCCCCGATGCCTTCATTAAAGGCAAATATGAAATGATGGAATTTAAAGCGGCTGAAAGTGCTGATTCACTGATCATCGAACTTCAGCTAACGAAATCGCTTCACACTTTTAATAAAGCCGGAAGTGATATAAACCTGATCATTCATAATCTGCATCAGAAGCCCAATGGAATTTGGATAAACGATTCCAAAATCCCATCCTTAAAATGGAATTGGGAGGAAGAAGGCCAAACCTTACATATTGGGACAAATTGTCCTGAGCATCCTGAAAAGATTGTGATTATCAGATAAATAAAATGATGATGCATTGCTTAATGTGATGCATATTTTGATGTACATTTGCGCGTCCCAAAATTTAAAACCTACTCAAATGAAAAAGCTGATTCTCATTGCATTACTGATTTCCGTTCTTTTTGGTTGCGACAGCAAAAAAAAGGAATATGAAGCGCTCCGGGTGCGTTATGATAGCATCATGTCGCTTGGGTTTACCAAAGATACCGCTATTATCGCTTATCTTGAGTCCTTCAACGCCATTCAGGCTAACCTTGACTCCATTAAGATGACTGAAATGATCATTTCGCAAAATTCAACGGTTGAAGGTGAAGTTCAGCCAGATGTGAAAGAGCAGATCAACCGCGATATCAATATGATTTTTGAGAAATTGCAGCAAAACAAAAAAACTATTGCTGAATTACGTTCCAAACTGAAAAAATCAAACTCAAGGGTTGGTGTTCTTGAAGAAATGATTGATCGGATGACTCGCCAGATGGAAGAAAAAGACGTGGAAATTGCCAACCTGAGTGATAGATTGGAAAAGATGAACATTCAGATTGAAATTCTGAGCAGTAGTGTTGAAAACCTGGCTGCTGAAGGTGATGTTAAATCGCATACCATTAGTGAACAAACGGAAGTTATAAACACGGCCTATTATGTAATTGGCACTAAGCAGGAGTTACGCCAACAGAACATCATCACCCTGGAAGGTGGGTTTGCTGGCATTGGCCGAAATAAAAAGATGAAGGAAGACTTTAATCCTGAATACTTTACCCGGGTGGATATCACTAAATTCAAATCCATTCCCATCCTGCACAAAAAAGCAAACATCATCACCACTCATCCTTCTTCATCCTATAAAATGTATGGCGAAAAGTCGGTGGATAGCCTTGTGATTCAAAACAGCAAAGCGTTTTGGTCAGCTTCAAAATATCTTGTTATTGTCGTTGATTGATTGTTGTACTGATTAAAAATACAAAAACCGGGGTGAATTATCCCGGTTTTTTTATACCCTATTTTCTGAAATCTTTTTTATTATTTACCGTCCGGAGAATCATTGTAGTCGATTTCCTTGATTTTTATTCCATTTTCATCGAAAAACGTCCAGATTCCGACCCTTTGTCCTTTGTTAAAGCTTCCCTTGTAATGCAATTGTCCATTTGGATGAAAAACACTGGTTTTACCGTGACTTTCGCCCGCAACAAATTCACCTTCGCTCCATAATGTCCCATCTTCATACCAGGAAGTCCACTTCCCTTCGCGTAGGTTCTCTTTGTATGCGCCTTCCATGTATTTCTGACCATTGGGATGATAATCTACTTCCATAATCAATTGCTCCTTGCCATTAATTTTTTCGTAGGTTTTTTCTGACTTTATGGATCCATTTTCAAAAAGTTCCTTTTTAATGGAGGTGTTATTGCAGGATGTGAACAGGGTTAGGCTAAGTGCCAGTGCAAGCAGGCGATGCATAATGTTTAAAGGTTTAAGTTAGTCTCTGTTGAAGAGCAATCGGTTCCCCATCTGACTTTCATCAAATTTACCGTTATGCCAGGCAAGGTGCCCGCCCACAAAGGTATGGGTAATTTCTGAATGAAAAGTTACCCCTTCCAGGGGTGACCAGGCGCATTTGTATAAAATATTTTCAGGGACAACCTTCCATGATAGATTAGGGTCAATAAGCACTAAATCAGCGTGATAGTTCTCGCGAATATAACCCCGGCGGTCCACCCCGAAAATACGGGAGGGAGCATGGCACATTTTTTCTACCACCATTTCAGGGGAAATTTTTCCTTGTCGTGACATTTCAAGCATTGCAGCGAGTGAATGTTGAACCAATGGCCCACCGGAAGGGCAGGAGAAGTAGGTATTTGACTTTTCTTCGAGGGTATGCGGTGCATGATCGGTGGCGACCACATCAAGTTTGCCCGCTTTCAGGGCTTGCAGCAGGGCGTCGCGGTCGCTGGCTGATTTGATGGCCGGATTCCATTTGATGCGGGCGCCCAGTTTCGGGTAATCTTCGTCCGAAAACCAGAGGTGATGCACGCAAATTTCCGCCGTGATGCGCTTGTGCTTATCTGCCGGTGCATCCGAAAGTAGAGAAAGTTCATCTGCTGTGGAGAGGTGCAACAAGTGCAGCCGGGTGTTGTGTTTTTTCGCCAGGCTAACCGCAAGTGTACTCGATTTGAAGCAGGCTTCACGGCTACGGATCATTGGGTGGGCTTCCAATGGGACATTCTCACCATATTTTTCACGCATGGCAGCTGTATTGGCACGGATGATTTCTTCATCTTCGCAATGCACGGCCACCAGCGTTGGGGCATCCCTGAAAATGCCTTCCAACGTTTCGGCCCTGTCAACCAACATGTTTCCTGTAGATGCGCCCATGAATATCTTAATACCGCACACCATTTTTGGGTCGGTTTTTACAACTTCATCCAGATTGTCGTTTGAGGCGCCCATGTAAAAAGAGTAATTCGCCAGCGATTTCCTGGAGGCCATCTCATATTTATCTTCCAGGAGTTTTTGGGTGAGCGCATTAGGTATAGTGTTGGGCATTTCCATGAAGGAAGTTACGCCACCGGCAACGGCGGCCCGGCTTTCGGTATAAAGGTCGCCTTTATGGGTAAGGCCCGGATCACGAAAGTGCACCTGGTCGTCAATTACACCCGGAATCAACCATTTGCCGCGGCCATCGATCCGTTCAGCATCAATTTCATTACTCAGGTCGAAAGGCAATTCCCCTTCTTCAATACGGCTGATTATGCCGTTGTCAATCAGTATATTACCTGCATAGGAGCGGCCTTCATTGATGACGGTTGCTCCTGTTATTAAATATCTTTTAAACATACCACAATGGTTTTAGTGTGGAACATATAACAGTCCACCTTTGTTGCAAAGGTACGATGAAAACAGGAGGATTGCTCTTACAGATCAGGCAACTTTTTTAGGACGGATACGTTTGAACCTCAATTGTATAACGCCAAGTATAGCTTCGCGGAAAATACCCCGGCTCATTTTGGAAGTGCCCTCGGTGCGGTCAGTGAAAATGATGGGGACTTCAATTATTTTGAAACCAAGTTTCCATGCCGTGTATTTCATCTCAATCTGGAAGGCATAACCGGTGAACTTAATTTTGCTGAAGTCAATGGTTTCCAGAAGCTTTCGGCGATAACACTTAAAACCAGCGGTGGTGTCCATGATTTTCATACCGGTTATCATGCGTACATAGTATGAAGCAAAATACGACATCAATACGCGGCCCATTGGCCAATTCACTACGTTTACTCCTTTGATGTATCGTGAACCAATGGCTACATCTCCTGCCTGATTTGTGCAGGCATCATATAGCTTGAGCAGGTCTTCGGGATTGTGCGAAAAGTCGGCATCCATTTCAAAAATGTATTCGTACTCCCGTTGCAATGCCCATTTGAATCCGTGAATGTAGGCTGTTCCTAGTCCAAGTTTGCCCTTGCGTTCTTCCATGTGCAGCCTGTCGGGGAATTCATCCATTAGCTTACGCACAATAGCGGCTGTTCCATCAGGTGAGTTATCCTCGATAATGAGGACGTCAAAAGGTTTGCTTAACGAGAATACTTTACGAATGATCTTTTCGATGTTCTCTTTCTCGTTGAATGTGGGTATAATAACCAGACTATCTTTCACGATATCGTTTTTGATGTGGCGAAATTAATCGAAATTGTGTAATTAAAAAAATCCATTTTCTGTTGATGACATCCAAGGATGATTCTTACCTCTTTAATCTACAAAAGGTTGCTTTTTAGAAGAAAACGCTTGCAATTCAAAATAATTGCCTGTTTATCTTATGAACTGACAATTCGGCAACATCAAGGGGTTGCAACCCCTTGTTGTTTCGAGATGATGAAGCACAATAAATGCCGACAACAGAGGCAAGACTTAGTTCTTCTTTCCCAAAATCATGTAAACCGGCAAATGGTCGCTGAACCCGCCGAGGTATTTCTTTCCGACAAAGGTGCGCCAGGGGCTGCCGGCATATTTGCCTGTCTGTTCTTTCAGGAAACCCACATTATAAATTGCCGCCTTCTCAAATTTCCAGCCTTTGCCTTTGTTACTGAGCAAAGCTTCGGAAATGATGATCTGGTCGAACAGGTTCCAGTTGCCACGATATTCGAGAGAGCCAAGACCATTGTGATGGATTTGCCACATGGGATTAAAAAGGCCCTGTTTTTTTACCTCATCTTTCAGGCCTTTTGCGCCCAATACCACAAACACGCTGCTATCGGCAGGGTCATCGTTCAGATCGCCCATAATGAAGGTTTTTGCGTTTTTCTGAACGCGGTTCAGCGAATCGCTCAAATGCAGACTCAGCCGGGCGGCGGCTTTGCGGTATTCAGGGCCGCTATAGCGCGAAGGCCAGTGGTTTACCATCACATTAATGAGGTCTCCATCCAACTCTCCGGTAACTACCAACTGATCACGGGTAAAGAAGTCTGGCTCACCGGGAATAAGTAGTCGGGTTGAGGTTGAGTTGATCACTTTGAAGGCCCCAGGTTTGTAAAGCAAGGCAACATCAATACCGCGCTCATCTGGTGAATCATAATGCACAATCTGGTACCCCGATTTATCCAATGGTGGTGTTTGTAAAAGGTCGTCGAGTACAGCGCGGTTCTCCACTTCAGCCAGACCAATAATGGCTGGCCCATCGGTGCAGACTTCTGATCCAATAGCGGCAATTACTTTGGCCATATTCGATAATTTGGCAGCATACCGCTCAGAATTCCATCCATAGAAGCCTTCCGGTAAAAACTGCGCATCATCTTTTTTGGGATCATCAATTGTATCGAACAGATTTTCAATGTTGTAAAAGGCAATAACTGTGCGTTTTGCTTCTGATTTCTGACCACAGGCCTGAAAGGTGAAGGCAATAAGTAAAATCGAAAACCAGGTTTTTATGGAGGTGTAGTTTTTAATTAACATTGTTTCAACGATTTTGTAAGGTTTTGGAGTAAGGGCAACAAAGATATTGTTTTTCCTGAATTTGTGAAGGGAAGATTGAGGTGCGGCTTCAGCTGGATATTGGAAATTGGGTAGTATTATTTCCTGCCTTTATGCTTTTTCAAACAATCGAAATTAGCGTTTAGTAATTAGTCCTTATTTTTTTACCTTAACTTTCAATACCTTGCAAATAACTTGTACTTTTGTTCCCTGAATGGTTTTCTTTCAGACGAAAATATTTTTTTAACCCATTTAACATCATTTGCTTATGAAACGTCTTTTACTCTTATTTCTTGTTGTATTTGCAGCGAATTTTGCTTCAGCCCAGACCGATCTGTTCTTTTCGGAATATGTGGAAGGTAGCGGGAACAATAAAGCGTTGGAAATATACAATCCTACCAACCAAACCATTGATTTGAGCAGTTACTATGTTGTAAGGTTCAGCAATGGTGCCACTACATTTACCGAAGGTGGTGCAACCCGTTTGTCAGGTATGTTGGAGTCGTTTAAAACTTTTGTTTTTGTGAACGGCCAAATCACTTCAACCTCATCATCACCGGCTTGCAGCCCGGTATTACAGGCTCTGGCTGATCAGCTTGACGGAGATTATCCTGCACCTACATACATGAACGGTAATGATGCTATGGCATTGATCAAAACACCAAATGGAGAGGCTCCACTTGCTGATATGTCGAACGTTACTCCGGTTGACCTTTTTGGCGAAATCGGATTGGGTGCTAATATTTCTGCAGAAACCGGATGGTCCTATGTACAGGATACCACCGTTACCTATACGGCCAATGATGTTGAAGTTACCGGTAAAGTGGTCAATTACATCGTGAAGAAATATGCAACCAATGGCAGTTCATTCGGCCCTTTCTGGATGTCATGGACTTCTGGTCATTCATTGATCCGCAAAGCAACAGTGATTGAAGGTGTAAAAACCAATCCAAGTCCTTTCAATGTTAGTCTGGAATGGTATCCTCTTGTTGCGTTAGATTCACTCGGACTTGAAGTATATGAAGACATCTGGTCAAATCTGGGTACACACGAGTGTGTTGCAGCTTCCGCTGGTATAGGTGAAAATGATTTTGGCGCAAAATTGGATATTTATCCTAATCCGGTTAGTTCCGGACGTTTCCTCATTTCATCGGGAATCGCAGTTAAGGAAGTTGAAATCTATTCAGTTACAGGTCAAACGGTTTACCGTCAATCTTACAACAAAATGTCACAACAGATCGAAATTAGTGACGTTGACCTGCAAAAGGGCCTTTATCTGGTAAAAGTAACTTCAAGAAACAATACAGTTGCTGTAAAAAAAGTGGTGGTAAACTAATGCCATAGCTATTGCACTCCATACAATTGCAGGCACCTGAAGCTGAACCATGTTCAATTCAGGTGCCTGTTTCAACTTTTTTAATCAAGGACTCAATGAAAAGAAAACTTTTACTTTTCTCATTTTTATTCATCGCTTCTATTGTGGTGTTTGCCCAGAAACAAACGGTCAGGGGTGTGGTACAGGATTCAATTACCGGTGAGACCATTATTGGCGCCAATGTTGTCCTGAAAGGCACTACGACCGGAACGGTGACCGATATTAATGGGAAATTCTCTCTTGATCTCAATAGGGGGGAATATACCCTTAAGGTGTCATTTGTTGGTTACAACGCACAAGAGAAGGAAATTACCATTGGAACTTCGCCTGTAAATCTGACGTTTAACCTTGGTTCATCCCTGGTGCTTGATGGTATTGAAATCACTGCAGACTATGCCAAGATACGCGACACACCTGTGGCTTTTACCACCATATTACCCGCTAAAATTGAGGAGCGTCTTGCGGGACAGGATATACCCATGTTGCTGAACAAAACGCCCGGGGTTTATGCTACCCAGCAGGGCGGTGGCGATGGCGATGCACGCATTACTATACGAGGCTTTAGCCAACGCTTCGTTGCAGTTATGCTGGATGGTGTTCCGGTAAATGATATGGAAAATGGATGGGTGTATTGGTCAAACTGGTTTGGACTTGATGCTGTAACCCGAAGTATTCAGGTACAAAGAGGCCTTGGCGCATCAAAGCTTGCACTTCCTTCGGTTGGAGGTACAATGAATATCATCACCAAAGGTATTGAAAATGATCGACAGCTTAGCGTTGAGCAGGGAGTTGATGGTGAAGGCAAATTAACAACCAACGTTGGTTTTAATTCTGGAAGAATGAAAAATGGTTGGGGCATCACCATCGCCGGGGCACATAAAAGTGGCAATGGATGGGTTGACCAAACCAATGTCAAAGCATGGTTCTTTTATACCAAAGTTGATAAAATCTGGGGAGACCATCTTACCAGTCTTACTGCTTTTGGCGCACCACAAACGCACAAGGAAAGAAAGTATAAAAAATCTATTGCAGATTATGATACTGCCTATGCCATGGAACTTGGCGTAAACTCAAGTGATCTGCCTGTCATTAACAACCAGGGAATTGACTATAATGCTCACTGGGGTTATATAAAACGTGATGCCGAAAGTTGGAACAGTGATTTTACTGCTCGTGTTATTGATCCAAATGTAAATAAGGATGTACTGAATGAAATGACAAACACTTATTTTAAACCTCAGTTCAGCTTGCGTGACTTTTGGACAGTGAACGACCGGCTCGTGATTACCAATCTGGCTTATCTCTCGATAGGAATTGGAGGTGGCGAACAGCCGAGAAACAGTCTCAAAACCACCAACCTTATTACCAGATCTAACTATCTTAACAATCCTGATAAGTATTCGCTGGATGAAATCGGTCAGATTAACTGGCAAAGTATTTATGATCAAAACACTAAACCTACGGTTTCCGGATTTGGATTGGTTTACCCAATCAATACTCTTTACAGTAATAATCTTTATTATTCCAATAACTATCTGGTTAACTCTATAAACAATCATTTCTGGTATGGTTTGCTGTCAACTTTTAGTTACAAAATCAATAATGAGTTTAACTTATCAGGGGGAATTGACCTGCGTTCATTTTCAGTTGAACGATATATGGAGATTTCGGACTTATTAGGAGGTGACTATGCTATTGATAGATTTGACATCCGTAATGATTACGATGCCAATCCATCTCTGGCAATGAAAGAGGTTGGCGATAAAGTTTATTATCACTCCGGAGGTAATATAAATTGGGGTGGACTATTTGGCTTGCTTGAATACAAGGTTGGGAAGGTGAGTACTTTTGTCAATATAACCTCTTCAATAAGTGGATACAAAAAAGTGGACTATTTCGGAAATCTGGAATCAGGTTGGAAATATAATCCTGGTTTTACAATTAAAACAGGAGCAAATTATAACCTCGATAAACACAATAATGTGTTTTTTAATCTTGGTTATTTGTCAAAAACCCAGGATTATAAGTACTATTTCTCAGGATTTACAGCCAATTTTAAACCTGCTGACACACGCAAGAATGAAATCATTAAGGCGCTTGAACTAGGGTATAGTTATAATAGTCGTAAGTTTACTTCCAATGTTAATACTTACCTTACCAAATGGGTAAATAAGCCGACCAATCAGGTTAATGGTAAATATACTGATCCCTTAACCGGCACAGAAGGATACACTTATGGTGATATCCCTGGGATGAATGCCCGTCATATAGGTATTGAAATGGACTTTATTTACAAGATAACTCAGAAAATTGATTTTCAGGGTCTTGTGTCCGTGGGGGATTGGATATGGGATAAGAAAATTGACAGCCTTCAGATGTTCTTTACTGACAATAATGAACCGGCAAATAGTTTCGGATTTGATGCTCGCGGTATTCATGTTGGTGATGCTGCTCAAACACAACTGGGAGCCAGTCTGAGATATGAACCCATTAAAGGATTGTATTTTGAAGGTGGGATTACATTCTTCGACAGGTACTATGCAAACTTCAATCCCGAAGAATGTACGGATGAACTTGGTAATCCTGTGGAATCATGGGAGATGCCGTCTTATGCTCTTACCGATTTCCATGCGGGCTATAAGTTTGGTATTCCATCAATGGATAAGTTGAACTTTGTGGTAAGGATTAATGTGTTGAACGTTTTCGACAAAATATATATATCAGATGCCACAAACAACGATACCTATATACAACGTGCATTTAATACTTTTGACGCCCGATCTGCATCTGTATATATGGGAGGGCCCAGATTTGTAACTGCTTCGTTTAAAATTATTTTTAACTAAGCTTCCATAGATTTTGTGGTCTGGAACTTTTTCAACTTAAGAATTAACAAAAACTCATTTCATGAAAAAAACGCTGATTATTGCACTTGCTTTTCTGGGGATTTCAACCTTGACGAACGCGCAAAACACCATTCTTGAAGCCAGGGGTATGGCCGCTGGCTCAGTGGTTACCGTTAAAGGTATCGTTACCAATGGTGATGAATTTGGCATTATCCGCTATTTTCAGGATAATACCGCCGGTATAGCTGCCTATGGCTCTTCTACCAGTGTTGCCAATCGTGGCGATTCAGTCCTGGTTACCGGAACCCTGAAAAATTATAACCAATTACTTGAAATTGACCCTGTAAGTAGTTTTACAGTGCTTTCAACCGGGCATCCGGTGCCGGAGCCCATTGTGCTTGCGCCAGGTCAGATTGCTGAAGCCTACGAATCAATGTTGGTACAAGTGGATGACGTTACTTTTACAGATGCTGGCACATTGTTTACTGGTAACAAGAAGTATGAATTTACGTCCAATGGGCAAAGTGGTTACATTTATATTAAAACCAGCCAAACCGATATTGTTGGACAGCCTGTCCCCAGCGGAACGGTGAACATTACGGCCATTTGCTCCCAGTTCGATTTTTCAAATCCCAGTGCAGGGTATCAGTTGCTTCCTCGTACCATTGAGGATATTGAACAAACCAGCTCTATCTATCTGACCAACACGCTGACCAATACCAACTTCACAAAAACTGAATTGGATTTCACCTGGACTACCAATATTGCCGGTTCCTCCGAAATGTATTATGGTCTGACCGAAGAAACGGTGAATGCAAATCACGTGAGTGGAACTGGTGGTAGCGTTGATCATGAGATTTCTCTCATCGATTTAAGCGCCGGACAGGTTATATGGGTGAACGCCTTTTCCGTTAGCGAAAGCGATACCGCCTTTTCGGGTGTAACACCATTTGCAACCATCTCCAATTCGAGTGGCGACATGAAGGTTTATTTCAACACTGCTGTGGATCTTGATTATTCACATGGTGTAGATGCCATTGTTTTGCAAAATGCTATAGATGATACATTAATCAATTATATCAACCGTGCCAAATACTCCATTGATTTGACCATGTATAACTTCAATAATAGTGGAATCAGTAATGTGAGCAATGCACTTAAAGCTGCAGCTGACCGTGGTGTTACCGTTCGTGTGATTGGATGCGGAACCACCGCTAATCTGGGGATTGATGAATTGGTTGGCTCTGCGGTAAATGTTTTGGTTGGTCCCTCCGGTTCGGAAAGAACCGGCATTATGCACAATAAATTTATTTTGTTTGATGTGGAATCTGCCGATGTCAATGAGCCCCTGGTCTGGACAGGCTCAACCAACCTGACCGATGGACAGATCAATACTGATGCCAATAATGTCATTATCATTCAGGATCAAAGTCTCGCCCGTGCTTATAAAATCGAGTTTGAAGAAATGTGGGGTTCTAAAAATGCTACTCCTGATGCTGCCAATGCACGTTTTGGTTTTAATAAAAAGAACAACACGCCTCATGAATTTATAATTGACGGCAAGCGTGTGGAGTGTTATTTCAGCCCATCAGATGGTGTAAATGCAAAGATTGTAAATAACATCAATACCGCATCCAATGACCTGAGCATTGCTACCATGCTGATTACCCGCAACGAAATGGCCGACGCCATTGCCGATCGCAAATCAGCTGGCGTAGCAGTAAACATGCTTACCAATGCAGAAGGCAACAATGGCGCAACGGTGAATACCATTCTTTCAGGTGTTTTGGGAACCCATTATGTTTTTGATGATGTAATCAATGGAATTATGCACCATAAATATATGGTGGTTGATCAGGATGCGCCTGCCTCCGATCCGCTTGTATTTACCGGTTCACATAACTGGAGTGCTGCTGCTGATAATGACAATGATGAAAATACGCTTATTGTCCATGACGCTATTATAGCCAATATTTATTACCAGAATTTCGTGAAACGATTTGTTGAAAATGATGGTGTTTTGTTTGAACTCACCGGCCCGCCAACGGCTGTAAACGATACAGTTCAGGCACAAATTGATCACATGATACCGGTTGAAGTGCTGTTGAATGACATAAATCAGGCCCCGGTTTCATTAACCATAGAAACACAGGCAATGAATGGTAATGCCATTATTCCTTTTACCAACCCCAATGTGATCAACTACACTCCGGCTATTGGTTTTATAGGAATAGACTCCGTTACCTATAAAATTGCCTACCAGGCTTCACCCGATTTGAGTGCAACGGCCATCGTTTACATTACCGTTGTAAATCCTGATGGAATTGGTGAAAACACATCGCTGAGTAGTTTAATCATTTACCCGAATCCAGTAACAGATGGAAGTTTTCATATTTCCTGTTCAATGAAAGTTGCAGATCAGGCTACCATGCAGGTTATTGACCTTTCCGGGAAGCAGGTTTTTGAACAACAGGTAAACCTGAACAGCGGTGAAAACCGCTTGGATTATAATATGGGTAACCTGAACCGTGGCACTTACTTCCTGCGGTTGACCACTACAAATGGCGTTTACAACCAGAAAGTGATCCTCAAATAGTTTCACAATCGGTCAGGTTAGTAATCCTTGGATCGTTGAAATTTGGGCTTATGCCCTTTCAGGACATGATTAAGTCTAATATTGGCTGGCCTGACAAGTCTTCTTCCGACTTGTCAGGCCTTTCTTTTTGCCCTGGCGACGGGGTTACCAATGACTACTGCCAACTTAATTCACTGTCATTATTACCGAAATGGAATTGAACGAAAGGATTTGTTTTTTGTCGGTCAGTAGTGGTATAATTTATCTGGTTGATTATATAAAATGAAATTGTATTATGAATAATCATGGAAGTTATATATATTTGTTTTATCAATGAACATTTCATTGATAGTGTGATAGACATTGAGTGACTTTTTAAACTGGTGCTCGCAATTGGATAAAGGGTTAGACCTAATATGAATTGTATAAACCAGGAGATTTCTGAAAATCCTGTAAAGAGTAGGAGGTGGAAGCTGAAAAACCCATGAGTAGGCAACTTAAAAGAAATGATTATGAAAAAGTCAAACAGATTTTTGATGCTGATTATTTTGGCAGCTTTAACCTTTTCTGTTAGGGCCCAGGTTACTTTAGGGGTTAAAGTTGGAGCAAATCTAAGTAACATTCATCAGGACTATAAAGATAGTGATGCGGAGGATGTTACAAAAATCCGGCCGGGATTTCACTTCGGTCTGACCGCTGATGTCCCTTTTAGCGATAATTTCAGTTTTCAACCCGGATTGTTATTTTCAACCAAGGGTTGTAATTACGATATAAATTATACTGAAGATGAGGTTCCATCTAAAGGCGTGGCGGAGTTGGTGACAATAGAAGGCGATGCAAGTACAGCGCTCAATTATCTAGAGATTCCACTTCATTTTGCTTATAAAGCAAATGATTTTCAGGTTTTTGCAGGCCCTTACGTTGCATTGGGTCTCAGTGGAAAGTATAAATATGACTATACGATGAGTTCAGTATTTGGAAGTCTGAACGTGAATGATGAAATTAAACTGAAACCTGCTTTCGGGGAAGTGAATTGGGATGACCTTGCTGAAGACGAAGATGCTTTTTCTGCCTTGGACTATGGCCTTAATTTTGGCGTAGGTTATACGGTGGGTCCTGTATTGATACAAGCGGGGTATTCATTAGGATTAGGTAATATAAGTCCTAAGTATGAAGGTTGGTCTGATACTGACAGAAGCGATTATAAAGACTTGAACAGGGTGATTTCATTGTCCGTTAGCTATTTCTTTGGCGATTGATTGATTCTCGCAAGAGTCTGTGTTTTATAAAGGCTGCCCGAAAGGGTGGCCTTTCCCATGCATGAGATTATGATACATTTTTTAATTACATAAACATTCTCAGAAACGGTATCGGGCTTCTTACTTTTGCCGGGTGAATTCAATAATTCTTTCCTTCAGTTGTGGAAATTCCTGAATCAATAGTTCCCTGTTCCCAAGCTCAAAATCATGAAAATCAAAGCCGGGAGAAACTGTGCAACTTGCCAGGGCATATCCTGTAGATTCGTTTATTTTCGCTGAGAACCAGGTATTTGCCGGAATAAGTGCTTGCAATGTTTCACCATTTTGAAAGTTAGTGCCCAGAAGGATGGATCGTGCTTTTCCGCCTTCAATCAAAACGATTTCAAGCGTTTGTCCCATATGGAAAAACCATTGTTCATCAGAACTAAGGCGATGGAAATGAGATTTTTGTGTATCCTCAAGCAGATAAAAAATGGTGGTGCTAAGATTTCGTTGATTATTGTTTGCACATACCATTTTCTCTTTCGATCGATAGGTCTCTTTAAAATAGCCTCCTTCCGGATGCGGTTCAAGGTGAAGTTGCTCAATCAGCTGCTCAGGTGTTACCATCTCATTTTTTGTTTGTGAATCCATTTTAAAGTCATCAAAAATAACATAGGGCATCTGCAATTAGCCATTGGCAATTGGCAATCCACAATCGGCAATTAAAACGCCATTTCCTTCAATGGCACCAATGCCTGTATCGCATCCGAAACCGATGTTATATTTTTAAAGGTAAGACTGAGTCTTTCATTCACCTCTTTCATTCTTGCTGACTTATGGTGAACCTGGATAAATTGGAGTACTGCGCTAAAAATACTACTTTGGTAGAAGGCTGATTCCTTGTCGGTGATGAAGGTCGCGCTCATCATGTTGTTGCGCAAACTGATTTTTTCAAAGCCAAGACTGCGGGCAAGGCGGCGCAAGCGCAGTGTATTGATGAGTTCCTGAGTTTGTGGTGGCACCGGACCAAAGCGGTCGATTAGTTTTTCCTGGAATTTCAGCAAATCTTCTTCCGAACTGAGTCCATCCAGCTCCTTATAAAGGCTCAGCCGCTCTGTAATGTTGGTTATATAGCGGTCGGGCAGCATAATTTCAAGGTCGGTTTCAATGAGGCATTCCTTAACAAATTCTTTTTGGGCAACCGGCGTATCATCTTCGTAAAGCCCTTTAAAGTCAGACTCTTTCAGTTCCATGATGGCTTCGTCGAGGATGCGCTGATACATCTCAAATCCTATTTCGCTGATAAAACCACTTTGCTCTGCACCAAGTATATTCCCGGCTCCCCGAATGTCGAGGTCGCGCATGGCAATGTTGAACCCGCTGCCCAGTTCCGAAAATTCCTCAATGGCTTTCAGGCGCTTGCGGGCTTCATCGGTGAGCACCGAGAGGGGTGGAGCCAATAGGTAACAAAATGCCTTTTTGTTGGTGCGCCCTACTCGTCCACGCAATTGGTGAAGGTCACTCAGGCCGTAATTTTGTGCCTCGTTGATCAATATGGTATTTGCATTGGAAATATCCAACCCCGACTCTATGATGGTAGTGGCAACAAGTACATCGCAATAGCCTTCCACAAAGTCGAGCATTACTTTTTCCAGCTTATGTCCCTCCATTTGTCCGTGCCCGATAGCAATTTTGGCATCAGGCACAAGGCGTTGAATCATCCCTGCAACTTCCAGTATATTGTTTACCCGGTTGTGTACAAAGAATACCTGTCCACCTCGGGAGAGCTCAAAATGTATCGCATCGCGGATGGTTTCTTCGTTAAATGCGTGTAGTTCGGTCTGTACAGGATATCGGTTTGGTGGCGGGGTGTTAATTACGCTCAGGTCGCGGGCACCCATCAGTGAAAATTGCAACGTACGTGGAATGGGTGTGGCAGTGAGCGTAAGGGTATCCACATTCACTTTCATTTTTTTAAGTTTCTCCTTGGTGGCCACGCCGAATTTCTGTTCTTCGTCAATGATCATCAGCCCCAGATCTTTAAACTGAACATCTTTACTTACCAGGCGATGCGTACCAATGAGGATGTCAATTTCACCTTTTTCAAGCTTTTTAAGGGTTTCCGATTGCTGTTTGGCACTTTTAAAGCGGTTGATGTAATCTACCTTGCAGGGGAATTCAGACAGCCGATCGCTGAAGGTTTTGTAATGCTGAAGGGCAAGGATAGTGGTAGGCACCAGCACGGCCACCTGTTTGCTGTCGGCAACTGCTTTAAAGGCGGCCCGTATGGCAATTTCTGTTTTTCCAAAACCCACGTCACCGCATACCAATCGGTCCATGGGATAGGATTTTTCCAGGTCTCGTTTTACGTCAGCGGTGGATTTAACCTGATCGGGCGTGTCTTCATAAATGAATGATGCCTCCAGCTCGTGCTGCATGTAAGTGTCTGGTGTAAAGGCAAATCCATCGGCTGCTTTTCGCTCCGCGTATAGCTTAATAAGATCCTTCGCAATGTCTTTAACCCGTTGTTTGGTTTTGGATTTTAACTTGTTCCAGGCCTGGCTCCCTAGCTTATTGAGCGAAGGAACGGTGCCTTCTTTACCTACATATTTTGAAATGCGGTGCAGCGAGTGAATACTTACGTAAAGGATATCATTGTTGTGGTAAATGAGACGGATAGCTTCCTGCTGCCGGCCGTTGTTCTCAATTTTCTCCAGGCCATCAAACCGCCCGATGCCATGATCAATGTGGGTTACATAATCACCCGGCTGCAGATCGTATATTTCTTTCATGGTGATGGCCTGCTTTCCGGCAAACCCATCGCGGATTCGGTACTTGTGATAACGTTCAAAAATCTGATGATCGGTGTAACAGGCCAGTTTGTTATTACGATCAATAAACCCTTCGTGCAGGGCAAGGTTGACAACTTCAAAGTTCAGGTTGGTATCGACCAAACCACGATTGGCTTTCAGGTCACTAAAAATAGTTTGAATGCGTTCGGTTTGCTTCGGACTATCCGACAAAATCAGGTTGCGGATTCCGGTTTTTGAGTTTTCATCAAGGTTTTGCAGCAACAGATCAAAATTCTTGTTAAAGGAGGGCTGAGGTGCCATGTTGAAAACGATCGTTTCGCCTGCCTTCATTAAAAAATGGCTGCCAAATTCTATCAGGCTGTGACTTAGAATGTTTGCTTTGAATTCAGTAGGGGTCGAAAAGAGCTCAGCAGGTTCAAGGTGTTTGATGTCTTCGCTAAGCTCGGCGAAAGCTTTTTCGGCTTTCTCATATTCTTTGGCGATAATGTCAATGGCCATGGTAAAATCACGCATCCATACTACCGAAGTACGAGGAATGTAACTTAGAAATGGTTGCCGCTTTTCCTGTAGACCACGGTCCTGAATGTTTGGTGTTATGGTAATGTGGTCGAGGCGGTCAATGGAAAGTTGATTAGACGGGTCGAAGGTACGGATGGATTCTACATCATCGCCAAAAAATTCAATACGGTAAGGGCGGTCGTTTGTGAAGGAAAATACATCAATAATGCCACCGCGCAAGGAATACTGCCCTGGCTCCAAAACAAAGTCTGTTCGTTCAAAGTTATACTCGGCCAGAAGATCAATAACAAAATCAATGGATAGGCTTTCGCCCAGACCAAGGCGCAGGGTGTTCTTCTTCAGGTATGCTTTACTTACCACTTTTTCGGCCAGAGCTTCCGGATAAGTTACTACAAGTGTGCCGCCTTCGCGGGTGCCAATGCGTTTCATCACCTCAGTGCGGGAAAGCACGTTGGTGTTGTCGGTTTTTTCAATTTCGTAAGGCCGCCGGTAGGTGGTTGGGAAAAAGAGGACTTTCTTTTTGTGAAAAGGTGTTTCCTGCTCACCAAGCAAGTTTTCCAGATCATTGTATATGTAGGCTGCCTGCTCTTTTTCGGGAAGAACAATCATGTGCAGCGGGCCGGAATTGGCAAAAACAGCTGAAGCCAGCACCGAAATGGCTGAGCCTGTTAATCCTTTCAGTTGTACGCTGAAGGTGTCCTCCTGATGGCACAAATGCAAAATGGCCGCCACAGCCTCGCTGTCACGGTAAAAATCAGTAAGTTGGGATGCTTTCACGGCTTGCGTGATATTGGTTTTAAAAGCACAAAGGTAATTTATTTCAAATGAAGCGAGAGATTTTTGGTAAGGACGACTTTAGCATAGAGGCGAACTAAGTTATGGGCGAATTTTGCGATGGGTTGAGTTCAGCGATCAAATCAAAAACCAAATACCACGAACAAAAAAAAGAAATAATATTTTCCTTGTAACCCTTAACAAATAAAATAATTGTCTAAATTTAATGCTTTTAAATGTGTGTTCTAAATTCACCACTACTTTTATAAATTAAATTTTTTCACAATGGCCAAAGTTGTCGTTCTAGGAGCAGGTATTTCAGGACATACTGCTGCTGCATATCTGCGAAAGAAACTAAGTAAAAAACATGAGGTTGTGGTTATCTCCCCGGCTTCATATTATCACTGGATACCTTCCAATATCTGGGTGGGTGTTGGCCGTATGACGGTTGATCAGGTGAGGTTCAAACTTGAGCCCCTGTATAAGAAGTGGGGTATTGATTTTCGACAGGCTAAAGCCGTCAGTATTTATCCTGAAGGTAATGCTGAATCTTCCAGGCCATTTGTGAGTATAGAATACACTGTTGAAGGTAGGCGGGGAGAGTCCGATCGTGTAGATTATGACTTTCTTGTAAATGCCACAGGCCCAAAGCTTAATTTCGACGCCACTGAAGGACTTGGTCCGGGAAAAAATACAGTTTCGGTTTGTTCGTATGATCATGCTGCCCATGCCTGGGAAAAGTTACAGGAATCCATTGCTAAGATGGAAGGAGGGGAAAAACAGCGTTTTGTAATCGGAACCGGTCACCCAATGGCTACATGTCAGGGCGCGGCGTTTGAGTATATCCTTAATGTCGGTTTCGAAATACGCAAACGTAAGCTGGAGCATCTTGCTGAACTAACCTGGATTACCAATGAGTATGAAGTTGGGGATTTTGGAATGGGTGGAGCTTATATCAAGCGTGGAGGTTACATTACTTCCACGCGGGTTTTTGGCGAATCTTTTTTAGGCGAAAATGGTATAAAGTGGATAAAGCGCGCAGGAGTGAAGAAGGTAGAGCCAGGAATAATTCATTACGAAACCCTTGATGGAGAAGAGAAACAAATTGAATTTGATTTTTCAATGCTGATTCCTGGTTTTGCAGGTGCCGGGATAAAAGCATATGATAAATCCGGGGCTGACATAACCTCAGTACTTTTTGCACCTAATGGCTTTATGAAGGTAGATGCCGATTACACGCCCAAACCTTTTGAGGAATGGAGTGCAGCCGATTGGCCTGAAACTTACCAGAATCCTTCCTATTCTAACATTTATGCACCAGGGATTGCGTTTGCGCCTCCACATGCTATTTCAAAGCCGATGACGAGTAAAAACGGCACTGCTATCTTTCCTTCTCCTCCCCGAACCGGAATGCCTTCGGGTGTAATGGGTAAGATTGTTGCCTATAACATTATCAATGAGATTAAAAGTGGTAAACAAGTGTTTAAGCACAGAGCAAGCATGGGTCGTATGGGCGCAGCCTGCATTGTTTCGGCTGGTTATGGGTTGAGACGAGGTGCTGCAGCTACCATGACTGTTCACCCTATTGTTCCCGATTGGGAGAAATATCCGGAATATGGACGAGATTTAGACTATACCGTTGGCGAAGCCGGTCTGGCAGGACACTGGATGAAGTGGTTTATGCATTACATGTTTCTGCATAAAGCCAAAGGTTATCCTTTTTGGTGGCTGCTGCCTGAATAAGAGAAATAGAAATTTTTAATTTCTATTTCTCTTATTTGTGTCTTACATAACGGTATTGAAATCTTTATTAATTCAAAAAATTATGAAAAACAAAACCATACAATCATACTCTGATGAATCCTATCCTCCATTTCCAACGAAAGGAACACTCTTCTGGCGTAGGTTTGTCCCATGGCAGGCAATTCGTTTTTTTGTGCTCAATCTGAGGATTATCAGGATTGTTGTGGGCGGGCATTCCTAAACCGGGATTCTGGTTGTTGAATCTTTTCAGGGACTGGTTCAAACGTTTTTATTTTTTGAACTGGCTAAGCTTAAATTGCTTTCTGTGGAATCTATTGTTCCAATCGCTCTTTCAGGTTTGCCAAACCGGTGTCCAAATCTTCACCAATCATTTTCTCAAAATTCATGAACAACAACATTAGGTTCATGGGGTAGTTCATGTGACCGCTGAAACTCCAGGTAACTTTTGTCTGATTAGCAGAAATGCTTTTAGTTTCTATATAGGCCAGGCTGGTTGATTCGAAAGGTTTGATAAAACGTAATTCATAGTCAATTCGGCTACCGTCAGTAATCTTGAGAATCTCCTGTTCACCTTTGCCGACATCATCATTCTGGCTGTCCCACGCTGAAATAAAACCCGGTTGTCCGTCGGTGCCGGTGTAGGTTTTAGTCATTCCAGGGTCCATATTGGCCCATTTGCTGAAATCGTCCTGATTCTTCAGGTATTTAACGTAATCAAAGACTTCAGTCGTTGGTTTATCAATGGTTATATTCCGGTCAATGGTATAATTTTTAGGGACAAAGAGCGCAATAATAAGTGCCAGAGCAATTATACTTCCCAGAAAAAACAAAGTACCTTTTAAAATTTTCATAGCTGGATTTTTAGGTGGTTTGTTTCTCAAAGATAATACATTTTGAATGAGGAAGGCTGATTATAATTTCAACCTGCACATTATCAGCTATATGTGGTTGTCTTAAACGAATATATATTGTAGATTTATATCCTATCTTTGCAACAGCAAATCGCACCGGATGTTTGAGAACCTGAACCAGCCCTATCCGTTTCACAATAATTTCAAGCACAACATTCGCACCATCACCCTGGTTAGTATGGGGTTTATACTCATATCTCTGTACTTTCAGCCATTTGGCATTGATTTTATGGCTTCCCGTAAGGACGGTTATTTCATTCTAGTGCTCGGATTGGTGAGCGCTGTAACTTTCTTTTTCAGCACGCTTTTTCTACCCGGTCTCCTTCCTAAGCTGTTTGAATCTGCCCGTTGGACCATTCGTAAAGAAATGATCTGGAACCTGGGTATGTTTATTTTTCTTATTGCTGGTTTCAGCCTGTCGGCCTGGGTTTTTAAAATTCCCAACATGCAATCGCTCACCCTGTTCCGCTCAGGTGCGCTCGCTTTGCTTCCTTTGGTGCTTTTTAATATGGTGAATTATAACCATGTACTTAAAAACAAGGTTGTCCGGGTGCTTGATTCCGGTCGTCATTGGTTGGAAGAACCGGATAAGAATGGAAAGAAACCCGAAAGCCAATCTCTTTGTATTGTATCTGAAAACGGGAAAGATGTTTTTGAAGAAGAGATTCAGGATCTGGTACTTATTCAATCGGCGGGTAATTATATTGAAATTTTTTATCTGAAAGAGAAAGTAATTCGAAAGCAATTGATCAGACAAACCCTGAGCGCAGCAGAAAAGGAAGTGGAGAACTTTCCGGATATGCTCAAGGTACACCGGTGCTGCATCATAAATCTTAAACAGGTTAAAAGAATGACAGGCTCCTCGCCTGCCTACATGCTTGAAATGGAGGGTCTTGATTTTCGGGTACCGGTTGCCAGAAATAAGGCTGTCAGATTGAGGCAACTTTTGGGTAAAAAACATCAAAACTGAAATCTTTCTCTGATTTGAATTGTCGTTTATTGCGATATTTTTACTTGCATTTCATCCCTGATTTGACGACACTTCATCCCAAAACCCAACAATTCTAACCCTTAGCAGCATTCAAACCCATATTTCTGCCCACGCTGATTCCCTGGTTTAACTTTGCTGCAGGAAACGCAGAATATTGGAGCGGGGTACACCCGTTCCATGTTTTTTGTTCTGTTAAAATCATTTGTAAAATCAGCGAATAATGGCAAATTTCAAACCAATGAATATAGGCGGACTTTTCGTCCCTTTACCGATAATACAGGGAGGAATGGGTGTTGGTATTTCACTTTCGGGTCTGGCTTCAGCTGTGGCCAATGAAGGTGGAATCGGAGTGATTTCAGTGGCTGGACTCGGTATGATTTATAAGGAATCGGGAGCCGGCTTTTTTGAAAATTGTATTAGTGGACTCAGAACGGAAATCCGCAAAGCCAGAAAGCTCACCAAAGGCACATTAGGGGTAAACATTATGGTGGCTTTGTCGAATTTTGATGACATGATGCGAACTTCAATAGAAGAGGGCGTTGATGTTATATTTTGCGGTGCAGGTTTGCCGCTTGATTTGCCAAAATACCTTACTCCAGATTGTCAGACCAAACTGGTGCCTATCGTTTCTTCGGCAAGGGCAGCCGGCATACTGTGCAATAAATGGTTGGTCAATTATCATTATCTTCCCGATGCCATAGTGGTGGAAGGTCCGGAGGCAGGTGGCCATCTTGGATTTAAGCAGGAGCAGCTTTCAGATGAAAAGTTCGCCCTGGAGAAATTAATTCCTGAAGTCGTAAAAGTAGCAAATGAAGTTGGCACTGAAAATGGGAAATTAATTCCTGTTATTGCTGCCGGGGGTATTTTTACAGGTGGAGACATCGCCCGGATTATGTTACTAGGTGCTTCGGGTGTTCAAATGGGTACCCGATTTGTTACTACTCTTGAGTGTGATGCTTCAGCTGAATTTAAACAAGCCTATCTCAAGGCAACAGCTGAAGATGTAAAAATTATTCAAAGTCCTGTCGGAATGCCGGGTAGGGCCATAAACTCCCCATTTCTTCTTGAAGTAGCATCTGGCAAACGACAGCCCAAAACCTGTCCGGTAAATTGTATCCGCACCTGTGATATTAAAACGGCACCTTACTGCATAATTGCTTCACTAACTTCTGCTTTGCGTGGTAATTTTAATCGTGGATATGCTTTTGCGGGAAGCAATGTGTGGCGTTGTGAGGAAATTGTTTCTGTAAAGGAACTTGTTCGTACATTAAAAACGGAATATTCAGATTTTTTCGAAAAAGAATACAGAGACAGGCTTTTGCAAATCCGCAGAAACAAGCTTTTTGCCAATGTCCGAAACTTTAAATTAGCAAATTTGGACGCCTTTTCACCCGATCAGTTAAAAGAAAGGTTGGCACGATTTACATTTCCGTTTTTTGGATTTCCGATGAATTGAGATAGCAGGCCTTTCTTACGAGATCTTTGATGGTCAGTATTATATTAGCATGATGGTCAGGCTGGTTGACGCTAAAAGTTGTTCAAATTCGTTCTTGTTTTGTGAAGGTCCCAAGCGGATGGTCTCGAATTTTGAACCGGCAATTTGACATTTTCAATTTTTCTGTTAGGCGCCCGAAGTGTTGAAATTTGAAATCAATGCGCTTCCAGCCAATTATTTCCTGTACTCATCTCTACTTCCACCGGGATACTCAACTCAATAGCAGTTTTCATGTAGTTCTCAATGATGGTTTTAACAACGTCGACCTCCTCAAGGTGTGCATCAAAGACCAATTCATCATGTACCTGCATGATCATTCGTGAACGTAGTTTCCTATTCACAAATTCCCGCTGAATATTAATCATGGCAATTTTAATCATGTCAGCAGATGACCCCTGAATGGGCGCATTTATGGCATTTCGTTCGGCAAAACCACGCACAATCGCATTGCCTGAATTTATATCGCGCAAATAGCGGCGGCGTTTCATAATGGTTTCCACATAACCGTGTTCACGGGCAAAAACAATGGTTTCTTCCATATATTTTTTTATTCCGGGAAAGCGCTCAAAATATTGGGCAATAATGTCTGCGGCTTCCCGTCGGGGAATACCAAGCCTTTCCGAAAGTCCGAATGCCGAAATACCGTAAATGATCCCAAAATTCACGGTTTTGGCGTTGCGGCGCATCTCTTTGGAAACATTTTCTATGTCAGTGCTATAAATGCGCGCGGCCGTGGCGGTATGAATGTCAATGCCATCGCGGAATGCCTGCTGCATGGCTTCATCACCGCTGATGTGTGCAATTATGCGCAATTCAATCTGAGAATAATCCGCTGCAAGTAGGGTGTATTTTTCGTTTCTGGGAACAAAGGCCTTGCGTATTTCACGTCCACGTTCGGTGCGGATGGGGATGTTTTGCAGGTTGGGGTTATTTGAACTCAGGCGGCCGGTTGCAGCTACCGCCTGATTGTAGGAAGTGTGAATACGTCCTGTTCGTGGATTGACCAGTAGTGGCAAGGAATCCACATAAGTGGATTTTAATTTTGTAAGTGATCTGTAATCAAGGATATGCTGAATAATGGGATGCTTATGGATGAGCTTTTGCAGGGTGTCTTCACTGGTGGAATGTTGTTTGGTTTTGGTTTGTTTGGGATTGTCAGAAAGCTCCATTTTGTCAAAAAGGATTTCACCCAATTGTTTGGGCGAAGCAACATTGAACGTTTCTCCGGCCATTTGAAAAATCTCCTTTTCAACCGTTGCTATTTCCTGTTCTAACTGACTGGAAAACAAATTGAGGTTGTCACTGTCAATCTTTACCCCTTCGGCTTCCATTGCCGCGAGGACTTTTACCAGCGGCATTTCAATTTCATCGAAAAGCTTTCGTGTGCCTGTTTCATCAAGTTTTGGTTCAAGAATATTCTTTAACTGAAGGGTAATGTCGGCATCTTCACTGGCATATTCTTTTAGCTTTTCCAGTTCAACCGAGCGCATGGTCAATTGGTTTTTCCCTTTTTTGCCAATCAGACTTTCGATAGATACCGGTTCATAGTTGAGATATGTTTTAGCCAGAAAGTCCATGTTGTGGCGCATGTCTGGCTCAATCAGATAATGGGCGATCATGGTATCGAAAAGCGGTCCATTTACCGATATTTCGTACCATTTTAGTACGGAGATATCGTACTTTAGGTTTTGCCCTGTTTTCCCAATATTTTCATTGGCAAAAACCAAGGAGAATTCACTGACAATTTCCAGTGCATCAGCATATTTTTCAGGGATTGGCACAAACCAGGCTTCACCTGGTTTAGTAGCAAATGACATTCCCACCAGTTCCACATTGTTGGCATCCAGGCCGGTGGTTTCGGTGTCAAAACAAAACATTGGTGAATTGGCAAGATGCTCAATCAATGTTTTTCTTTTTTCTGTGGTATCTGTCAACAAGTATTTGTGCGGCACCTTTGTAATAGAAAACAAATTTGTTGAAAGCTCTAATGGTTCATTTGCTGAGGCAAACAAATCAGTTTGTGAAGAGGTTTTTTGGCTGGCCCTTTCCATATCGGCAAAAATCCTTTTACCGAAAGTGTTGAATTCAATCTCATCAAACAACGTTTTTAAAGCTGCAATATCTGGGGCGCCCATTTTGAGGGCCTCTTCATCAAAATCAATCGGTACGTCGAGAATGATGGTAGCCAATTGCTTTGACATCATTGCCTGAGTGGCGTATTCTTTAACTTTGATACGCATACTTTCTTTTTCTATCTGATCGGCGTTTGCAATCAGTCCCTCCACTGAATCAAAAGTTTCGAGCAGCTTTCGGGCAGTAACTTCGCCCACACCTGGAATGCCCGGGATATTATCCGATGCATCCCCCCATAATCCCAGCATGTCAATCACCTGTTCAGGGCGTTTTACTCCGAATTTTTCACAAACCTCCTTAACGCCCATAATCAAGGGCTGTTCTCCTGGTTTTCCAGGCTTATATTGAAAAATATTATCCGAAACCAATTGACCGAAATCCTTGTCCGGAGTCATCATAAACACTGTTAACCCTGCTTTAGCCGCTTTCTTCGATAGTGTTCCGATGACATCATCGGCTTCATAACCATCCACAAAAAGTATTGGAATGTTAAAAGCCTGGATTAATTGCATGATATAAGGGATCGCTTTGGAAATATCTTCGGGCATAGATTCCCGGTTTGCCTTATAGGCTGCGAAATCTTCATGTCTTACCGTTGGGGCATGGGTGTCGAAAGCTACTCCGATATGGGTAGGTTTCTCGTTTTTGATGACATCGTACAGTGAATTGGCAAAGCCAAGAATAGCCGAAGTGTTCAGCCCTTTTGAAGTAATGCGTGGATTGCGATTCAGAGCGTAATACGCCCTGTAAATGAGGGCCATCGCATCCAATAGAAATAACTTTTTATCTGTATTTGGCATTTTTCGGGGTTTAAGGATTGGGTGTGGTGTGTTCAGCTGATACAAACTATAAGAAGCAAAGATACTAAACGCTGGAGTACCCAACTATGGTTTGTTGGTATAATATAAACCGATGATCTATTTTCAATTTCCTATTTTCCTATATTTGCGTAATATCAACTTCATTATTATGGATAAATATCCCGGCACAATAGTGTCAAAACTTCCCTTTACCGGAACAAGTATTTTTGCAGTAATGTCAGCCCTTTCCCGCGAGCACAATGCGCTTAATCTTTCGCAGGGATTTCCTGATTTCCCAATCTCAGAGGAGCTGATCAAAATGGTGAACAGTCAAATGAAAAAGGGGAACAATCAATATGCCCCCATGCCTGGTGTTTTGCCTTTGAGGGAAGGGATTGCAGAGATGTTTGAGAAAAAGTATGCAGTAAAATATCATCCCGAAACTGAAATCACCATCACTGCCGGGGCAACACAAGCATTATTCAGCGCGATAGCTGCATTTATTCGCCCCGGAGATGAGGTGATTGTTTTTGAACCAGCCTACGACAGCTACGCCCCCGCAGTAACCTTACAGGGCGGAATGGTGAAATATGCCAAACTTCAGGCTCCTGATTATTCCATCAACTGGGAGACCTTTCCCGGATTGATTACCGGCAGTACCCGGATGATCATCATCAATTCGCCACATAATCCAACGGGAACTGTGATTAAAGCTGAAGATATTAAAAAGCTGGAATTGTTGTTGCGTAACCGTGATATTTTAATTCTGAGTGATGAGGTTTACGAGCACCTGATTTTTGATGGACTTGCCCATGAAAGTATTTGTAAATATCCGGCGCTTGCTTCACGTTCACTGATTATTGGATCATTTGGAAAAACGTTTCATGCTACCGGCTGGAAGTGTGGCTTTGTGCTCGCACCACCACAACTCACCGCCGAACTGCGCAAAGTGCATCAGTTTGTTGTTTTTGCAGTGAATACGCCCGTGCAGCTTGCCATTGCAGAATACCTTAAAAATCCTGAAAATTACCTTTACCTGCATAGCTTTTATCAGGAGAAACGGGATAAATTCCTGGAACTTATTAAGGGTTCCCGCTTTAAAGCCATTCCTGCATCAGGAACTTATTTCCAGTTATTGAATTATGCAGAAATCAGCAAGGAAAAAGAAATGGCTTTCGCTGAAAGGCTGGTGAAGGAATATAAAATTGCTTCCATTCCGGTTTCTTCTTTCTATCACAAGCAGGAAGACAATAAAATGTTGCGTTTTTGCTTTGCAAAAACGGATGAGACACTCGAAAAAGCTGCCCAAATTCTTTGTGGTATTTAAACCCACAACATTGGGCTCTCTGTTAAAATATTCACCTATGAAATCGATAAATCCCTTACGTATATCTATTGTTCAGGCGCCATTGGAATGGACAGAAAAGGAAAAAAATCTCGAATATTTTAGTCGGGAAATGGAGATTTTGTCTGGACAGACTGATCTTGTGGTTTTGCCCGAAATGTTCGCCACTGGTTTTGTTACTGATTCAAGGCAAATTGTTGATCCGATGAACGGAATGGTTATGCTGTGGATGACAGAACAGGCCAGGAAACTATCCTGCGTAGTGACTGGAAGTATTGCCATCATTGAAAAAAATAAAATTTACAATCGCCTGGTCTGGATGCGCCCTGACGGAAGTTACGAAACCACCGATAAGCGCCACCTTTTCAGGATGGCAAATGAACACCAGCACTATACCCAGGGCAATAATAAATTGATTGTTGAACTTAAGGGGTGGAAGATCAGGCCGCTGGTCTGTTATGATCTGCGTTTCCCGGTATGGAGCATGAACGGATATAACAATGCAAACTATGATTATGATGTATTGATTTACGTAGCCAATTGGCCGGCAAGCCGCAGTTACATCTGGAAAAACCTACTGATTGCCCGGGCTATTGAAAATCAGGCTTATTGCGTGGGAGTGAACCGAATCGGTAAAGATGGCAATGGGATTCCCTATAGCGGCAATTCGATGGTACTCGATTTCAAGGGACGTCCCTTACTTACGGCTCCTGCAAATAAGCCGACAGTGGATACGGTAACGTTTGATTATGGGAAGCAGGGAACTTTCAGGGAGCGCTTTACCGTAGGGCTGGACTGGGATAAGTTCAATATCGTGGGTTTGTAGGCTGTTTTATTGAGGCTATTTTGAAAACTTCGTGTAAAGGGATTCTCGAACTGTTAATTAATAAGGTAAAATATTGGGGCTGGAATCTACTCTCTTTTACCTCATAGAAAGGTGTTAATAAAATGATATTCAGCTAAATATTAACCATTGCTTAAGTTTTCTCCTGTTTACATGTCTCCTTTTTCCAAAGATTTCTTGTTTTAAAATTAATCTCTCCCACCAGGAATCTGGTAAAATACGCCCCGTTCCTGTTCCTCAGTTTCAATGGTTCCGGTTCCGTTCAACACATCAAGATATTTATTGATTTCGTTCACATGTAATCCGGTGATGTTTGCCAGATCATCCAGCGTGCACGGACGGCGGGAAATGGTTTCCAGGATAACCGCTTCCACATCATCGCGATAGGACTGGCTCTTTTTTCGTTCTTTCGAAGCTGCAATGATCATTACATTCGGCAAATTCCAGTCATTAACGATTTGTTGTAATTCTTCATGAGAAGCGGGTTTCAGATTGGAAACCGTTCCCGGACGGTCGAGGGTGTTGAGCTGAACCGAATTTGGAGAAATCTCCTGAATAGTCTTTTTTAAAAGGGCAAGTTCTTCGGGGGAATTGTTGTAGCCAGGTAAAATAAACACTTCCAGCCAGATTTCACCTTTAAATTCATGCCTGAAATCAATGAGACCCTGGATATAGTCAGCCACTTTAAGGCCCTCAGCCGGACAATTTATCTTTTGAAAAACTGCTTCACTTACTGCATCAAGTGATGGCAGCACCACATCGGCCTTAAGCAGTGATGACCGCACTTCCTTATCGGTAAACAAGGTTCCATTGGTTAGTACAGCAAGCCGAATGTTCGGCTTGAGTTGCTTGATGAATAACAGGATTTCACCGATGGCACTGTTTAAGGTAGGTTCTCCGTATCCCGAAAATGTAATGAAATCAGGATCGGGATTAGATTTGAAATAGGACTCTAATTCCGCCTTAACCTTAGCAGCCTTTATGTATTCCTTCCTGTCAAGAGTAAGTTTGGTGGTTTTGCCCACTTCGCAATATACACAATTGAGTGAGCATACTTTTTTGGGAGCCAGATCAACTCCCAGTGACATGCCCAATCGCCGTGAAGGCACTGGACCAAAGAGATATTTGTACATGATTATTGTTCTAAAGGTTTTTATTCTGCAAGGCAAAGGTATAGGTTTTGCCTGATGGGATGGCGATACTTCAGGGAAAGAGTTTCTCACCAGGCTTTTTTGTCAGTGGGGAATAACGATTCGATAGTATTTATTGAGTAAGGAATTTCATGCTGGAGGGAAACGTCCTCCCCTTCTCCGGCTTCAGTAAGGTGATAATGCATTGGTCTCATCTTTTGCATTTTCCGAAATTGACTTTTGCAAGATCGTAAACTTTCCTCATAAACTTTTTGAGAGAGGCAATTCAACTGTCTATTTTCTCACCGTCATTATCTTTTTCCACTTTTCATCATGAAGCTGAACAGAAACCTGAGCGTTGTCCGGTGCTTTATCCATCCGCATTACCGCCATGTTGAGAATGGAAATCACATCAACAAACTGCCCGTTTCAGATGATCCATTATGATGGTTCATCTGCCGCCCTGATTTTTAGTAACTTTGCCGTTCATAACATTCCCAATCCCTGCTGCATGAAATTTGAAGATTCTACCTTTGAACCGGCCATAAAGGACAACCTCGCTACGGCAGGGTTCAAGCGTCCAACCGATATACAGTTTAAGGCCATACCGCCTATTTTGCGTCGCGAAGATGTGCTGGCTATTGCCCAAACCGGTACCGGAAAAACCGCGGCCTTTGCTATTCCTATTCTCAATTTACTAATGAAGCATCAGCGCAATACCGAGGGTATCCGTTGCATGGTTATGGTACCTACCCGGGAATTGGCCATGCAAATTACATCGGTGTTCAATACATTGGGAAAAGGAACTGGTATTAAATCGCTGGGCATCCATGGCGGTGTGGAACAGGATCCACAAATCGGGCGTCTGGGGAAAGGCGTGGATGTGCTGGTCGCAACCCCCGGAAGGCTGTTTGACCTTATAAGTCAGGGCTTTGTGGATGTGAGTGAGCTGCAGATTTTGGTTTTAGACGAAGCGGATCATATGTTGGATCTTGGTTTTATTCACGATATCCGCCAACTGGTTAAAAAATTGCCGGAAAAACGGCAGACTCTTTTCTTTTCAGCTACCATCAATCCTGAAATCAAGAAACTGGCTTATTCCCTTGTAAGAAATGCTATTCGTATTCAGATATCGCCCAAGGATCCGGTATCAAAAAACGTGGATCATAGTGTGGCTTTTATCAGTATGGACGATAAGCGGTTTTTCCTGGAACGGCTTATCAAAGATCATCCCGAAAGTAAAATATTGATCTTCGTCCGCACTAAAGTGCGCGCAGGCCGGGTGCAGGCAGCGCTCGGGAGGGTGGAGATTTCTGCCATGACCATGCATGGTGATGTAGAGCAGAAGGAACGTGCCCGAACCCTCAGCCGATTTCGTAGCGGGGACTTTAAAATATTGGTGGCTACAGATGTCAGTGCCCGGGGTATTGATATTCCTGATGTGGAGTACGTGGTGAATTACGACCTTCCCGAAAAGGCAGAAAATTATGTCCATCGCGTAGGCAGGACCGGAAGAGCTAACAAACGTGGCATTGCCATCTCGTTTTGCAGCCCCGAAGAAAAGCCTTTGCTTGATGATATAGAACTTTTTATGGATAAGCCGGTGGATGTGATACAAATTTCAAAAAATGAGTACAGCGATATTATTGACTATGCCACTGAAACTCCGGCCGATTGGAAATCGTTGATAAAACAAGCGGAAATAGACGAAGGAAAATACAAAAAGGGGAAAAAGAAAAAGTAAGGGAACGATAGTCTTTTTGGTTTAAAGGATTATATTTTACTAGCATTCAGCAACGCTTCTTTGGCCAATTTTATAAAATACTCCCGCTCAACTGTTGAAAGATTTGGGTTTTGATTGGCTATTTTCTGCATTTGGTCAATCAGTTGTTTTGCACGTGCGGTTTGATGCAGTGCCAGGTTGATTTGCACCCGATAGAAGTGATAGCGAAGATTGTTAGGGTATTCAGCCAGCAATTTATCGCAATAGCGGGCAGCTTCCGGATGATTGTGGTGCAGATCGTAAGCAATTCTCATAAGAAAATAATTCGCTTCATTCCGAATGATTTTATCGGGGGAGGTGGCAGCGATTTTCAGGTATTGCCAACCAGTTTCCTTGTCTTTTTCTGCATATCTGGATATTAGTGAACCAATTAATGGAATATTGCTTTTGGCATAGGCCGTAAAGAAGTGATATAATCCCGAGGTAAGGTAATATGCCGGATATTCCTTTTCTTGCCCGAACGACGGCTTGATTAAAGCGTGGTAGCGCCCAAGCTTTGCAATGGCTGGAACATATGCATTATGCATGAGATCGATGCGCGCACTATAGGCATATGCGCATATTAGCAGAAATCGTTGGTTGTTTCCCAGCCTATTTTCCAAATGTTTGATTTTTGATTCCATTTTTCCCATTATGGAGTCGATCCTTTGAGCATATTTTTCATTATCGTTTCCGGAAATCAGTTTCCACCAGTAAAAATTTATGGCAGCAAGTTGAAACCCCGGATCATTTCTGGCCGAAAGGTGATCCGCAGCAATTAAAGAATCGGCTGCTTTGAACTGATAATTTGAACCCAAATTATACAACAGATTTGCATTGCCGGAAATGGCAACCTGAGCCTGCACTCTGACAAGCAATAGCCCCATCGTCATAAAAATCGTTAGCATCCACGGTGTTGCAATACTGAAAGTTCTCATACTCATTGGGAGCCCTGTGCTGTTAGTGTCATAATCAGATGGGCGAATACCTCGTTCTTTCGGTTTTTTTGTTTATCAAGAGTTATGGCATAGGCTTTTTGATATCCTCCCATATAGTATCGCTGAAACCAGGGGAAAATAATAATGGCAGCATCAATAAACAGAATAGATGCCGAAAGAGCTGTAGCAGTGGCAGCCAAGCCAGCTATCAATCCAAAGGAATTAAGGCCATTTTTAAGATCCCCCGCATATATCTGACCGCTTCCCGGGAAAATAATACTCATCACCCTTGCCAGTTTTGGATTATATCTTTTCTCCAGATGCCCAATTGCTGTAAATCCCGAATCTATGACTTGAGTGACTGAAGCTTCGGCGCATTTCAGCAGATAATTCCTGGCGGTTTCGAAATCGTCAAGGTAAAATGAGGCCATTCCTGCTAAAAGATTAAACTGCCATTGTTGGTCATTCGTCAGATCACCCTGAAAGGACAATAGATCAATCAACGCTTCATTATATAGTTTTTCATATAATCTGCAGGATGTTTTCATGATGACAAAATCGGCCCGGCTTGAATCATTGTCGGTTCGTATGGATGCCAGATCATAAAAATTCCAGGCAAGGGAATAATTATTCAAATGAAAGTAGCTATCGGCAAGTAACTCAAAGGTCTCGGGGTGTTGTATCCCGTTGTCGAAAAACATCAGACGATGGAGTGCTTTATTTGCCAGGGTATAGTTTCCTGCTTCAATTTGCCCCCTGGCGAAACTCAGGGTCTCAGCGGGCGATTGAGCGGTTACTATTACTGGCGGTAAACTAAAAAGTGCCAGCAAAAGTATCAGCCATGTGGCTGTGTAACTGTTTCCTGATTTTGTCATTGTGTTTTCGCGCTGATTTAAACGAACCATAAAGATTGCCTAAGTAGAAGCTGGCTGCCAGACCGGTGTAGGCAATAAAAAAGGTGCTCTTTTTCCCATAAAGATTATAGCCGCGATAGGCCTGAATGGCTGACCCTGCAACAAAAAACAATGCTACCAGCCCATCCTTCCACTCGCCTGTATAAGCTTTGCCCGAACCGGGCATAATTGCTGACATTCCCAAAGCAATACCTGCCTTTTTAAATTTTGCATCGTGTATTCCCCTGAAAAGTGCATCGTATTTCAGGTGGCTAGCATTGCCTCCGGAAACCAGGCTATCATATGTTTCTTCTGCTTCATCCCATTGATAAGACAGCAATTGACTGTTTAGTTTCAGGAACAATTTCTCGTCTTGCAAAAGATTATGGTTTTGTTTCAGGAAATCCTCAAGCCTGAAGGGCGTTTCGTTCATAACCATGGCCCGCGAATAATCAAGAGCGACAGACTGTGGAAATTCGACAGGATTTGTATAAAGAGTGTTGGTGCGCAGGATTAATGTTTGATATTGTTGTCCCATCAAATATGCATGAACGAGTTGCTGTTTAATGGTGTCATTGAATGGATTCATAAAAATCAGGCGCTCGAATTCTTCGGTGGCAAGGTTAAATTGTCGGGTGTTTATGAGAAATTTACCATAAACCAGGGAATGTTTGTAGTCATAGATATCCTGACCTCTGGATTTCTTAGCCGGAAAAATTACGAGTAGCATCAGTAATCCCAATCCCATTATAAGGATCTTTATTATAGGATTATTTTGATGTAGTGTGTTTTGGTTCAAGTCTGTACAATTTCTTAAAAGTGAGGCTTAATAATATTTTGAAATGTTTTTGTTGTGGACTTAAGGCTGATCAATAAGTTTTATGTTTACCGGATCAAAGTCATACTGCCCCGGCGACAGTCCATTGCATCGGGTGAGTCTGTCTATTGAATCAAGAAACCCTTTTACCAGGCCATGTTTTTGGATGGTTTCAATGGCATAAACCGAGCAACTTGGTTCAAAAGTGCAACTTCGGCTGTCCTGCGAGGAGAATAGGGATTTATATCCCAGAAAGAATCCGGTTAAGATAACTTCTGCTTCATTGGAACAATTTCCCAGGTAATGAGCAAAATGATGCTGGTGCTGGGTTTGGGCCTGATGCCCGACAATGTCAACAGCCATATCCATAAACCGTGGCTCTGCCAGCTGGCTGTGCAATGGGTTAAGGAGTAGAAACATTATAATTGTAAAAAATATCTTCATCCCAATTGTTGATTTTAACATTTTTATAATTGGTAATCTGCTTAATTTCTTCTCCGTTTTCCAGATAGGTGAAATTGATGATTTCACCCGGAAATTCAAAACCTCCTATTCTGATATAGTCAGAAAATACCTGCTTTCCTATCAGCTTTTTGGCTGCATCATATACCAATACGCCATAAAGTTGATTTCCCCGGATAGAAACCTTAACGTCTCCGATAATATTGGCATATTCCTTCTTCGGGGTCCAAATGGAAATAACCATATCTTCATCCTTCACAACTTTATTTAGCTCATAAATGCTGTTTTGCAGGCCGTAATCCTTCAGGTTATTGTTAAGACTGAGGTTGAATATTGAGAAGTCAATATATCCCCCGACAATGGGTTGCTTCTTAGTAATGCCATCCCTTATGGTGTACATGACCGAATCGGTAAACAGCCACTTTTCTTTTTCGGGGAATAACACATCATAAACAATTCGTTTTCTGGCTTTATCGTAATATACCCTGCCCATGGTGAGGCTTGACCGTCCGTCTGAACTTTTTTCTTTTACTGAAAATTCAGCACGTACCCGATAATAAATATCCTTCTGGGCCATGGAGAGTAACGGAAATAGTAAAAGTAGCAGGCTTAACAGAAGGTTCCTTTTCATAAATCAGGTTAATTGAAGTGGTAATGAAATGTAAGGTCAAACCTACATTAAATATTAATCATGTGCAAAAAATACTACTCACAGCGAAGTCTGGTAACGAAGACTTACAAACTATTGCGCCATGACGATAGGGGGCGGGAGTGATGACAGGGACGAACTGATTATAAAAAAGCAGCGGCAGTTGATTGTTCAACATGCTGCTGCTTAATGTAATAAGTGGATAAGCAATTAAGGTGAAGTTTTTAATAAACGGACACAATTGCCAGTGCATAAATCAGGTAAAGGACGGCACTTACTGCTGTCCCGACAATGCAACCTGTAAAAGCGCTTTTAACTTCCGCACGGTCATTGTCTGTTACCAGATATACAACCAGTATGCCAATGGGGCCGAAAATGCAACCCCACCAGAAGCCCGGAATACCAAGAGCAGATTCCATCATCATGTTATTGCTCATGTTCATTGAAGCAAACTCTGAGGATAAGAGGTTGTTGGTTTTCATTTCGGATAAAGTCATGTAATTATGATCAACCACACTTTGCTCGAGGTTGTAGAGGTCGGCGAATTCATTCTGTACCTGTGCTTTGTCGATTTTAAAGTCATCCGACTCACCAGCCAATACTGTTGAAGCGCTAATCATAATAGCTAACATGGAAAGAAGCAAAATCTTGATTTTCATAGGCATAGAATTTAGGGTTTAAATTGTGTATAGCGTTGAATGGTGGAATTTAACTTGGTATTAGTTAAGCAAATATATGCTGGATATTGAATAAATGCAACAGAAAAGATAAAATATTTTTAAACGGAATTTTTATTGATTTTTAATATTCATAGTCTTATGTGTTAACCCAGTATGCCTAATGCATTTTGCTGTTTTTTTAATTTTCAATTCAGTTATCTTCCGAATGCAGTAATTACAATCTTTGTTTTGTATCATTCAAATGATGAAGACAAGGTAAAAAAGCGCACACCTGTGCGCTTTTATGTGTGTTTTTACAATGAAATAATAATTCATTGGGATAGTTTAAAAATATTATTTAACACTAATTACATTTAATAAATGTGTAAAAACAAGAAAATCAATATTTAACAATCAGGATTATAATAATTGACATACACTAAGATGTCGATATTATAAATTTAGGAACAGGGATTGACTAAGGCCGTGTGCGAATGATTGCCAACAGCAAAAACAGCACACATGAAAAAACTGTTTACCTATTTCTTTCTTCTTTTGACACCCTGCCTGGTAAATGCTCAGGAATGGGTTTCACTGAATGGTGAAGGTAGCCAAATACCTTCTATAGAGTTAAGTAATGGTAATTCAGGCAGTATTGTTGCCCATATTCGTATAGATGGTTTTTGGCAGACTGCACTTTCAACGCCTTCAGGAATGATGAACAGCATTGGTATTGAGGATGGAAGTGTACAACTTCAGGCTGGTTTGCCCGATGTTCAGCATCTTACCCTGAGTCTTATGATCTCCGAAAGGGGGAAATATCGCCTGAATGTCAACGAAACCAAGTACACTGATTTAATCGTTAATGTAGCACCTTCAAAAGGTGATCCACTGTACAATAAATCCACCGAATCGGAAACAAGGGAATTTGATCCGGCGATTCGCCGGTCGGATGCCTTTTATCCTGCTGCAGTTGCCGAACTTGGTCAGCCTTATATCTGGTGCGATAGCCGGGGAATGGCTATACAGGTTCATCCTTTCGCTTATAATCCTGTTTCGGGTGTGTTGAGGGTGTATTATGATATTACCCTTGAGCTGGAAATGACCGATGGTGAAGGGTTTAATGAGATTTCGAACTATAGTGGAGCCTATGGCCGCCAAAGTGGATTATCAATGCTTCAGAAAGATCATTTTATTAATTACGCTGCTAACAATAGATATGCAGCTATTATAGAGAGTGGAAGTATGTTGATTGTTGCACCTGAAATTTATCGTTCCACCCTTCAACCTTTTATAGAGTGGAAAACCCGTTGTGGAATTGTCTGCGAATTTGTAGATGCTGCGGCCTTTCAGTCTGCCGATCAAATCAAGGAATTGGTTTCTGAAAGATATTATAGTCAGGGACTTACTTATCTGCTTTTGGCTGGAGATGTAGCTCAGGTTCCTACGAATCAGGCTGAAGATGGGGCAAGTGACAACATGTATGGCTATGTGGCTGGTGATGATCATTATCCTGAAGTGTTGGTTGGCCGATTGCCAGCCGAAAACACCCAACAACTTGCTACAATGGTATCACGCACCATCAATTATGAGATGCTTGGTAATGGTGGCAATGCCTACGGCAACCTTTTGGGAATTGCCAGTGAGGAAGGCCCGGGCGATGATAATGAAATGGATTTTGAGCACATACGCAATATTGGTAAAGCACTTCAAAGTTATACTTATGCCAATTTTACAGAGTTATACGATGGTTCACAGGATGAAAATGATTTGTCAGGCAATCCCAGTGGTGAAATGGTTGAAGCAGCTGTGAATGCGGGTCAGGGACTAATCATGTACGTGGGACATGGCTCTTCGGGTCGTTGGACATCAAGTGAATTTTCAGGCGATAATATTGCCAGGCTTACCAACACTGAAGCCCATCCATTTATTTGGTCGGCGGGTTGCAGTACCGGGGATTTTTCTACCACTACCTGCCTTGCTGAGAAATGGTTAAGGGCTGAGAAGGATGGAATTCCAACCGGTGCTGTTGCGGTGATGATGTCAACTTCTCGTCAGAGCTGGTATCCCCCTATGGAAGCACAGGATGAAATGGCCCTGATACTTTCAGAACAAAAAGAAGATGTTTCCACCCGAACCTTTGGAGGGATTTCGATGAGTGGATGTATGAAAATGAATGATAAATACGGCGTTGGTGGCTTCAAGGTTACCGACACATGGAATATTTTTGGTGATCCTTCGGTAATGGTGAGAACATCAATGCCGAAGGAGATTTCTGCACATCACGCACAGCTCATTGGTGCTGATGCGCGGGAGTTTGTGGTTAAACTGCCTGTTCCTGAAGCCATAGCCTGCATCACTTACAACGGCAAGTTGTATGGTGCAGGCAGGGCACAGGAAGGAATTGCAACGATTTTGTTGGATGAATTACCTCAAAATGGTTCATTGCAACTAACCATCACCGCTTTCAATCATAAACCATATGCTGCAACTATCGAAATTACCAATCAACCTGCTATCGCTTATAATCCCCTGCCATTGAATTTTGCCGGCAAAATATCGCCTTATACCGCTTTAAGCTGGGATTTTCAGGATGGCTGTGTGCCTTTATTTTATGAAGTTGTTCTATACGATAACGCTGAGTCAACCAGCCCTGTCTTAACCATGGTTACCTTTAATCCCACCGCAACTCCTGAATTGACCCTGAACTATGCAACTACCTATTACTGGAAAGTAATATCACACAATAATTTTGGTACCACCGAAAGCAAGGTGTTTAAATTTACCACCGCCAATCTTCCCGATGAAGATTTCGAAAACCAGGGGTTCCCTCGCAGCAACTGGTTGAATTCGGGTGACTTTGCCTGGTTTATTGATGGAAATACTTCTTTTGAAGGCAATTATTCCCTGCGATCATCTCTTGTTAATGATAATGAAAGCAGCCGTTTGGCTTATACCTGTTATTCTTCAACTTGTGATTATCTAGGTTTCAGGATAAAAGTTTCATCACAATTTAATGCCGATATTCTGAGCCTTGTAATTGATGGTTCTATAATAGCTGATTATAGTGGTGAAGTTGATTGGATCGAGGAACGGTTTTCCATTGAAGCCGGGGAGCATCTCATTGAATGGATTTATACAAAAAATGGAAATGGTTCAGCCGGATTTGATGCTGCATGGATTGATAACATTTACCTTCCGGGGAATGAACTACCTGCTGTGGCTCTCGAAGATATTGAAACCTGTCCCGGGCATGATGTAGAACTTCTTGTTCAGGCTGGCGGAAGTTCACACGTTGAATGGCTGAGTAGTGGTTCTGGAACTTTTGATGACATAAATAGCCATATCCCGGTTTACGTTCCATCCGAAGAAGATTTGAACAATGGTTTTGTTATGCTTCATACGGATGTTTACAACAATGATTTCTGTAATCCTGTTAGATATAGCATGAGGTTAACATTTCTTGCTTTGCCTGAGTTGCCTGCAATTAACGATACGGTATTGTATGCTGGCGAGGAAATGGAAATTATATTGCCTGCGTCTTATACAGGTGGCTATAAATTATCTCCCATCGGTGATGAAGGATCCCGTTTTTTGATCAAAGCAGATGAATTGAACGAAGGGGAAAACATTTTGACGATTTCCTGTGAAAATGAAGGAGGTTGTGCGGTCCAAAAAAGCTTTACGGTAACCGTAATTAAGGGGAAGCGCCCTGCCGCAGGCGAAGAATTGCTCATTTATCCAAATCCTGCCCGACAGTTTATTGCTATTAACGGCAATATAGAGGATAATGGAAAAATTAATATAAAGATGTTCAATATTTCGGGTCAGCTTGTTTTGCAATCCGATCAATATAGTACCATAAATCATTCACTTGATATTTCGGTTTTGCCCGAAGGAATGTATATGGTTAGAATCGAAAACGGCAGAGAAATACAGAATGGCAGGTTCATCAAAACGATGTAAGATGCTATTCACTATTGCCGGAAACTAGGGGAATCAGGGGCTTGCAATACATGCGGCCCCTTGATTTTTTATAGGCCAGTCGGTTAGTCGAATAGTTGGTTAGTCGTTGGTCAGATAGTCCTTAGTCTTTATTTTTTGAATTGCATCGTTTCTTCATCGCAAAAGTTACTAAAAAGGAGAACTTCTTCTGATTAAATTATTTTTTCTTTACTTTCACATCCTCAATAATAAACTAAGCTTATGAACAGATTATTACTGCCTATTTTGTTGCTTCCGCTGCTCCTTGGGGCTCAGATTTCTGATAAATCAACACAGAAAGGACCTGTTCTTTATCCTGAACTTGTATCCATGAGTGCCTATGATTCCCTTATGCTCAGTCAGTTGCCGGAATTTAAGCCGGAAGAGGGCACATTCCGCCGTTTGATTCCTTTTGTGGTGGATAACTCAACCAAGGCCTGGTTCCGGCCATTGGTTGCACAGGTGGGTTTGGAGTGTGGTCAGGCAAGCAGTATTGGAATTTTATTTACTTATGAATTGGATTATAAACGGCAGTTGCCTGCCAATGTGCCTGAAAATCAATATACTACTCACTTTGCTTATAATTTCATAAATGGAGGGTCAAATACAGGAATTAGTTTTTATGAATCTTTCGAAATCTTAAAAAAAGCAGGGAATCCAACCATTGCTGATTACGGCGGAATGGCTCCCGGAGGGGCATCCATGTGGATGACCGGTTATGATAAGTATTATAATACTATGCACAATCGCGTGAACGAAATTTATTCAATTAAAGGGAATACCGCAGAAGGTATTCAAACCCTGAAAAATTGGATATTTGATCATTCGGATGGTTCTTCGGATGGTGGCCTGGGCTGCTTTTATGCAGAATATTCCAACCCACCTGTAGTATTTCCTTCAGGTGTGCCGGAAGCCGGAAAACATGTGATTACCGCATGGGGAAATTCAGCAAATCACGCCATGACCATTTGTGGCTATAATGACTCCCTTCGGTGGGACTACAATCAGGATGGTCAATATACCAACAATATTGACCTGAATGGTGATGGATTAATCGACCCTCGTGATTGGGAGATTGGTGGATTCAAGATGGCCAATACTTATGGATCTGTTTCAAATTGGGGCGATCAGGGTTTTGCTTATATGATGTATAAATCCGTGGCAGATGCATTTGGCCAGGGTGGAATCTGGAACAATACTGTAGTTATTGCCGATGTTAAAGACAATCATCAGCCCAAGCTAACGGCTAAGGTTGCTATGTCGTACAATTGCAGGGAAAAATTAAGGGTTTCTGTAGGTGTATCATCCAATCCTCAGGCTACTCAGCCCGATAAGATACTCTATTTTCCGATTTTTGATTTTCAGGGTGGGTGCCTTCCCATGCAGGGGAGTGGTTTATCCGATAATATTGAGTTTGGGTTGGATTTAAATCCCTTATTGACTTATATTGAACCTGATACAGAAGCAAGATTTTTTCTCAGGATTGATGAAAATGATCCCGAGGGAGAAGGTTCGGGGAGTATTACTTCATTCTCTCTAATGGAATATACCATGGGTATTGTTGAATTTAACAGTGGGGTGAATAATCTTCCCATCTCAGATAATGGCCTTACCACGGCAACCCTTAATACTTCAGTCCATTTTGATCCTCCCGTAATTTTAAATGATACGCTTCCTCCCCTTCAACTCTATCAGGCATATAGCACTCAACTTGAGGCAGAGGGAGGCACATTGCCTTATACTTGGACATTTGCGGAAGAATACACCCGGATGGATTCCATTTCGGTGATGTCTGAAATTACTGAGCAAAAACTATCGCTTTCAAGTAACAGTAATGGCAGTGCAATGGTGGTCCTTCCTTTCCCGTTTTATTATTTTGGTAAGAAATATAACGAGATTTACGCCACATCTGATGGTTATCTTACCTTCGAAAAGACACTGTTACCCTGGCCCTATTATATTGAAGGCAGAACCTACTTTTTGGAGAAGCCAATGATTGCACCAAGTATGTCGAACCCCTACCTTATTAGCACGGCTGAAGATGGTGTATGGTACGAATCCACCGAAGATTATGTTACTTTCAGGTGGAAATTGTCTATTTATGACACGCCAGGGACAATGAATGCCACCGTTAAACTTTTTAAAGACGGAAGAATTGAATTTAATTATGGAGAATTTTCGGTGCCTTCCTACATAAACAGGTTTACAGGAATTTCGGCTGGTGACGGACAAAACTATATGTTGATGTCGCATAATTCCAACTATACGCCAGCTTTAAACCAACTTATCAGGTTTACGCCTACACGAATTCATGAAGGTATTGATTTGTTGCCGGGTGGTTTACTTACTGCGTCCTCTCTCGAAACTCCCAAAGACATTCCTCTCCTCATATGTGTAACAGATAAAAATAATCTACGGACGCATAAAACTTTTATACTTACTTCCGAAGGATTAGAAATGGATTATTCCATTAATTCCGGAGATGATGGTGTTATTGAATTTGGGGAAACCTTTACTCTTGATCTGAACATTACCAATCACAATAGTTTTGCCATACATGAAACGGAATTCAAACTTTCTACCCTTGATCCTGATTTTAATATAATTCAAAATCAGGTAAGTATATCACAGCTTCTTCCCGGTGAAAGTTTCATTATTGAAGACGCTTTCTCTGCAACTGCTGCTAATCTGGTGCCGGATAATCACAGCGGGGCTTTTAACCTGAGTGCTGAATCTGACGAAGGTGAATGGACCCGAATTATTAATCTTACGGCTTACCGACCGGAATTTGCTGTTGGAGATCTTGAAATTCTTGACGGGAACAATGGCATTCTGGAGCCCGGAGAAAACGCACTGATCAGTCTAACGCTAACCAATACCGGAGGTGCCAGGCTATTCAATGCCATTGCAATGCTTCAAACCTGGGACCCCTATCTCACCATTAGTGGAATTGAACAGCACATGGATACTATTCTCCCTGGTGAAGCATGGAATATTTCCTTTACCCTTGGCCTTGCACCACAAACGCCATTAAATCACACTTTATTGATTAACGTTCGGCTAAATGGACATAATCAGTTTGATTTTGAAAAAACAATTCCTTTGTTAACCGGTATTATTGTCGAAAATTATGAATCCGGATCAATGAATGGATTTGAATGGGAGTTCGGTGGAAACGCCAATTGGTATGTTGAGGAAGGAAATGCCTGGGAAGGGAATTTCTGTGCCAGATCCGGGTTGATTGTTGATAATCAGAACTCAGGCTTATGGCTTAGCTGGGATGTTGCTTTCGCAGATTCCATTTCGTTCTGGTATAAAGTTTCATCAGAGGTGAATTATGATTTTCTGCGCTTTTTAATCAATGACGAGGAAAAAGAAAAGTGGTCAGGTTCAACAGAATGGACGTTTGCTCATTACCCAACAGAAGCCGGCACGCAAATTTTCAAATGGCAATATACCAAAGATTATAGTGTTTCTAATGGCGACGACTGTGCTAAAATTGACTTTATTTTATTGCCTGCTTTTGCCGTAGCGACCAACGTTAATCATCCGGAAGAAGGGTTAACTTCTTCTTTTACCGCTTATCCCAACCCATTCTCAGGTGACTTAACCATAGGTTATACGCTTTGTCGCGCCAGCAATGTGAAGCTTACCATTGCCGATGCCTTGGGCAGGGTAATTCAGCAGCAGGCATTTAATAAACCAGTTGGGCCAGGCCAGTATCAGTGGAGTCCTGAAGTGGATTTTAATATGTCAGGAGTTTATCTTATCATCTTTGAAACCGAAACGGAAAAATATGTAAAAAAACTCATAAGGACAGGTAATCATTAGAATGGGATTTTGTATTGAGAAGAGCCAATGTGAACAAAAATGATTTCCTGTAGCAGAAAAAGGAGGTTATACTGATTGATTCACTGTAAATTTGTCTGCTAAAAAGCGAAGGATATGCCGATGGATAAAAATACATCAGTAGTTAGGATTAAAAACCTGATGTTTGTTTTTTTAATGGCGATGCTCGTATTGCCCTGGTTGCAGTTGCGCCTGGCTTTGGTAAAAGAAAATCCGCTTACCGGAGCATTTGAAGCAAGTGTTGTTCCTGATTTCAGTGATTTTACCCGCTCTTATTGGTTAAATGGAACTTTTCAGGATACCTTCAATACCAGACTGGAAAATCATATCGGCTTTAGAAATACGCTGGTCCGGCTTAATAATCAGATTGATTTTAGTGCATTCGGGCAGGCCAATGCCGAAGGAGTAATTGTCGGTAAGTATGGTGAGTTGTTTGAAGAAGATTATCTCAGGGAAGCAACTGGTCTTTATTATGTCGGAGATGAAGTCTGGAAGCGTAAAGCCGCTCAGTTAAAAGCAGTTCAGGATACGTTGGCCGCATTGGGTAAGACGCTTGTGGTTGTTTTCGAGCCCGGTAAAGCTACGTACTATCCTGAGCGCATGCCCAGGAAATACAGGAATGTTCCTGCAAAAAAGTCCAACTATCAGCAAATGCTGAAATCCTTTGAATATCAGCAAGTAAATGTGTTGGATTTAGATGCTTTCTTCAGGCAGATGAAAAGCAAGCAAACCTATCCACTATTTTTAAAAGGGGGCACCCATTGGAGTTATTATGGTGCGGCACTCGCTGCTGATACCACAATGGATTACCTGTCACAAAAAAGTGGGATGAAGCTTCCGGATATGAAGATAGACGGCGCAAAATATCTTGATACCATACGCCATCCGGATAACGACATTGGTATGGCAATGAATCTTATTTTGCCAATAAGACAGAAAAAACCTGCTTATCCCATCATAAGTTATATAACTGCCAATTCAAAACGAGCTGATGCCCTGATTGTTGGTGATAGTTTCTATTTTAACTGGCTCAATAACTATATTCTTTCGTCTGTTTTTGGTAATTTCGATTTTTGGTATTACAACAATAACATAACCCATGGCAATGGAATCGCTGATGGCAAAACCACCGACAAGAATTTCAGGGAGGAGGTGTTAAAGCGTGATATTATTATCATAATGATTACCGGGCGTTTTCATCATGCTTTTGCCTGGGACTTTGATGAGCAGCTGTATGATCTGTTTTTTCGAGGTTACCGGGATCCTGAAGCATATTTTGCAAACCAGCTTCGATCTTATGATAATGAATTTAAACGCATGGTAACTGAGGCTTCCAATCTGGGCATAAGCCTTGAACAGCGCATTGGTCAGGAAGCGTCGTATATGTTTTATAAAGACCATGTTAACAATCCGGATAAATACCAGCGTCGTGATGAGTTGATGAAACTATATATAATGGGTATCACAGGAACCCCTGAATGGATGGAGAAAATCCGCGAAAAAGCAAAAGCCAATGGCATCAGCGTGGAAGAACAGCTCAACAAGGATGCGGAATGGATGGTGGATGAAAAGATGAAGCAGCGGGCAAGTCATTGATCGGAAGCTGAATTCGTATGCTTGGAAATTTTAACAATTTTGCCACTTATTTCACGTTATGTAGCTGAATCATTATACTATGAAACGCTACCTCTTTCTTCCACTTTTATTTATTTTACTGAAAACCTTCGCCCAGCCAGCACCTGAGGCTTCTGTAGTATTTCCTGGTAAACATTGCCTGAATAAAACAGAGCAAAAGATGGCCATTGCCCTCAATGAGTATCGTGAATCTCTTGGATTAAAGCCTATTCCGGTTTCGTCTTCTTTGTCATGGGTGGCCCGTGTACATGTGGGTGATTTAAAGGAGAATTACGTTTATGGATCTTCATGTAACCTGCATAGCTGGTCTAAAAATAACGCCTGGAGTTCATGTTGTTATAAAAATGACCATAAAATGGCGCAATGCATGTGGGATAAGCCGCGCGAGCTAAGTAAGTACAAAGGAGATGGGTATGAAATAGCTTTTTATTCGACTTATGACTATACCGATGCCGATTCATTTGTTGCAGAAGCATTAAACGGCTGGAAAACAAGCCGCGGCCATCACGATATAATTGCGAATCGTGGGAAATGGGAAACGGCTCGATTTGAAGCCATGGGAGTTGGAGCCAACGATGAATTTATCGTGATTTGGTTTGGTGAAATGACAGATTTGGCTGGCCCACCCGAAAATTGCCGGTGATGTTTGATTTGTTTGTATTTTAGTTCGCGATTGCAAACAACTGAACAAATTAAATTACTTCCATGAAATCTCTTTTCGTTTTTGTAGCTTTTACTTTCTTTTTAGTAACCGATGTTGTGGCCCAACAGTTTGAAGGGGGCATTGTTCTCGGTCTGGTTGGCAGTCAGGTAGCTGGCGACCAATATTCTGGTTATAAAAAAGCCGGACTAAACGCCGGAGGATGGGTGAGCGTGGCGGTGGGAAAAAAATCAAAACTTCAGATGGAGCTCGTTTACATCCAGAAAGGAAGTCGTGAGAATCCTGATTATGAGAAAAATAAATTTGATAGATATCTAATGCAGCTTGGCTATGTCGAGTTGCCTTTGCTTTATCGCATTCAATACAATGATTTACTAGGTTTTGAAGCAGGTCTGGGAATGAATTTCCTGATACATAGTAATGAAAAGTTTAATGGTTATGAAACGGTTGAATCTCCATTCAGCCGAACTAATCTGTGTATGCTGGCAGGTATTTCATTCAGGATAACTGATTTGATAGGCATAAATCTGCGAACAGATAATTCATTGTTTTCTATTCGCAAAAACAAGGTTAGCGGGGATGTATGGCGTATCTGGGGCCACGGACAGTTTAGTGATGCCTTGGTTTTGTCCGCTTATTATAAACTTTAATAAAAAAAACGTTTATCAACGAAAAAAGGGCTTCCAACCGGAAGCCCTTTTTCATGATAGATTAAAAATGATTATTGAATCATGATTTTCTGTGTAGCAGTTCCGTTTTGAGTTTGAATGGTAAGAATATACATTCCTGCTTCAAAGTCACTTGTAGCAATTCGGGTATCGCGCTGGCCAATAACACCTTCATAAACGACCTGGCCAAGGCTGTTGCTCAGCGTAATCGTTTTAATGTCGGTATTGCCTTTGAGGAACAATACATCGTTTGCCGGATTAGGATAAACAGTAACATAAGTTTGTTCACCAACTTCATTCACTCCGGTAATGATGGTGAGCATAACTTCAATGTCGATTTGCTCATTTTCAAGATCATTGCTTCTGACGTGTAATTTTCCGCTATAGTTGGCAGGAGTGAGGCCTGCTGTATTAACTTCAATTGCAAGTATATCTGATGCACCTGGTTCATCAACTACTCCCTGATTTGGACTTACTGACAACCATACTGGTCCACCTTCGCCAACAAGCATGGCACGGATATTCCAGTTGGCATCTAAGTCAGGATTGTCAGATAAGTGACCCCATCCCGGACCTGTAGCAAGCCAGTCTCCGTTTGGATTGGCGGGACCTGCATCAACGCCAGCGGGATAAACTTCTGCTGGTTTGTTGAATCGGTGACCTACCCATAAGTCGCGTCCGCTAACATAAACAGGCGTAGTTAATACGATATGGTTCCAGCTTGTGGCCAGTGGGGTAAAATCCTGCTCATAAAGCAGAGCACCAGGACCAGGCAAATTGATTGAGCCCATATCATAGATCTGAATTTTATGTGCACTGGCTACTTCGTTGATGAATACATCTACAGCGTCAACATACATGCCGTTGTACTGTGCAACCATACTGGAAGGGAATACAGCAGCTATACGCCATTGTGCAGCAGTTGCAGATCCAATGGCAGATGCGTTATCTCCGTCATAGTTTAAAGTAACGTCACGGTTTGCCGGGGCAGTGTTAGTTGCTGGGGTATAATTTGGAGCATGAGCTGGTGTGTCGTTGAATTTGCCAATAGGAGTAGTTGAAACCCATGGTGAGGTTGATCTGACACCGGCTGGCTCATCAAAAGAAACAATAACATCATATGAAAGAGGCATGTCACCGGCATTTGTAAGGGGACGGTCAATGGTTTCCATTTCGCCCTGTGAGAGCTCTACCATAATTTGTTCGCTGTCGATATCAATGATGGGTCCCAGTGCAGGTTGAACCAATGAAACATAGGCAAGGTCATCAAGAAAATACGTAGGTGTTTCCCCTGTGGGAGCTCCAGCGTAGAAATTAGCACCTCCAAGTTGCAGCATTCCGGCTTCTCCGGTGGCCTGAAGACTAAATTGCCATTCATAGATTAATTCATCATCAATATAAAGCTGAGCCCAGTCTGCGTCAAGGTCCACAACGTTGGTAATTTCCATCCACACATCATGATTATATGTGAAAGTTGCGACACCTTCACCGCCTGCGTTTATTAAACCGCTTCCGTCGGTGGCAAAATATACCTCTAAAGCCCATTCAACACCTGGACTTTCATAATGTTGAAGGTTGTAGTAGGCTCCAAAAGTTGAAGGGACATAATATTCGAAATCAAGTATATATTTTCCGCTTGTTTTGTTTCCCATTTTGAAAACCAGGTCAGAAATTCCATCTACTTTAATGGAATTTTCAGGGCTGCTTGATTGCTCGTTTGAGATCAATGCATCTTCGGTAGTACCGGGAGTATTTGACCAGGTTGTCCACCAATCGGGATCTACAACAGCGATGTATTCGCCAATGGTATATTCATCAAATTCATTGTAATAAAGTACCTGTTCGTTATCTGCGTCGAATGAAATGTCATCCAGATAATAGGTTGGTGTTTCACCTGATCCGCTAACAACGCCGGCATAGAAATTAACCGCACCCAATTGAAGTAGGCCGGGTTCTCCCTGTGCCTGAAGACTGTATTGCCATTCATAGATCAGTTCATCGTCAAAATAAACCTGGGCCCAGTCGGCATCCAGATCAATGTGGTTTTCAATGGTAAACCATTCTCCTTGTGTATAGGTGAAAGTTGCAGCATTATCGCCTCCGGCATTCATAAAACCAGTGCCATCAGCTTTGAAATAAATTTCAAATGCCCATTCAACACCTGGTGCTTCATAATGCTGGATATTGTAATATCCACCCATACCCACAGGTACATAATAATTAAAATCGATCATGTAGGCTCCGCTGGTTTTATTGCCCAATTTAAGGATGAGGTCAGATATTCCATCAACCTTAATTGATTTGGTTCCACTTGAAGCCTGTTCGTCACTTATTTGTGCATCTTCGTCGCCACCCGGCAGATTTGACCAGGTTGTCCACATATCTGGATTGGATTGGGCGATAAAATCATCAACTGCATAGCCTTCAAAATCGTCTTCATAAACGATTTCCCTTTGCTGGGCATGCAAATTGAATGTCGTTAGCACAAATGCCAACATTGTAATCATTGAAAAGGTAAATTTTCTCATAATTAATTATTTAAGTGAGTAAATGGTTTGACTGCTACAAAAATAGTCAAAATTTTGTCCGTAAACAAGCCCTTTGTAGCAGTATAATGTAAAATAAAACATATGAACTTAAACATTTGTTTTTATAT
>JAVEVB010000086.1:4530-11296 GCA_034005265.1 Lentimicrobium sp. | reverse complement strand
GTTGAATTGCAAATTCAACAATGTTTAAAGCGGCATTGCAAATGCCGCTTAGCCATACTTCCAATCAAACTATCTTATAAAAAATGACGCTGAACGGGTGCTGCCGCAATGTTAAAAAGATATATTGTAAATTTAAAAGACAGCAAGGCACGCGTTAGGAAACGCGCGCCAGCATAGTTGAGCGAAACTAATTCCGCAAATGCCGCTTAGCGATGCTTCCAATCAAACTATCATATAAAAAATGACGCTGAGCGGGTAATCGAGTGTCTTTCGAGGAAAAGGATTGAGCGGAATTTGAAAATCGTACTGAGCGGAATTTAAAAACCGAAACGCGTTAGGAAACGCGCGCCAGCATATCTGTAGTTGGATTGAATAGGGATGGCGTGTGCTGCCGCAATTTTAATAAGCTTAGTTGTTCATTGAATAAGCAGTAAGGCCGAGTTTGGACCTGCCCGCCTTAGGTGGGAACGCGCACCAGCAAATTTTCTTCCGGTGAAGTACAGGATTTCGCCCTTTCAGGGCTTAATTTGTAAGCTTATCTTGTAACTCAGGGCTACACCCTGAGTTAGTCGTTTTCGCCCTTTCAGGGCTGGATTAAGTTTTATATTGGAAGACCTAACAAGTCTTCTTCCGACTTGTCAGGTCTTTCTATTGCCCCGAACTGTGCTTGCGCGCGTTTCCTAACGCGTGCATACATCTGTTCGTTCAGCAAACTTGTGTAAATTGATTGGACAGGCATAGCGTGTGCTGCCGCAATGTTAAAAAGATATATTGTAAATTTAAAAGACAGCAAGGCACGCGTTAGGAAACGCGCGCCAGCATAGTTGAGCGAAACTAATTCCGCTTCCGCTCCAAATTCTTACTTCATCTGATAAACTTTCCACTCACCACGCTTCCATTGTCATAGGTAAGTCGGAAAATATAGGCACCTCTATGCCATGGATTGTCCATAAGGGCAATACGTCTGGTATTAAAAACGAATTGATTGACCAATCTGCCCTGCAAATCAAAAACCTGTGCAACACCCTCACGTGCAGGAGGATCTGCAATCAGCAACTCCACACCCGAAACAGAGGCAAAAAGGGTGTAACCCACTTCACCAGAAACAAGGAAATCAACCAGAACGGTAGTGGTAAACCCATTGTTTCCCAATTCAAGGCGGTAATAATTAAGGGCATTGGGAACGGGCAGACTGTCAATATAATTGTAGATAACCGGGCGCCCGGATGCGCCACAAATTCCGGCGATCTCACCAATTTGTTGGAACACTTCACCATCCCCTGAACGAAAAACCCTTGTACCATCACAAAGGCTCCCACTACTGAAAGTCCAACGCAGATAAATCCGGTCATCCTGCTGGAATCCGTCAAAATTGTCAAGCAACGGGTGCTGGGCAATCGCAAAAAGCGGCAAAAACAGAATAAAGAAAAGAAAACGTAGATACTTTGACATGAAATTCACCTGATTTTAAAATTTGATTGCTCAAATGATAAACACCAAATGATTCAACATGTTTGATTAAATGAAACTGAACGGAATTTGAAAACTGGCCTGCCTGAGCCGGTGAGTTCAGCAAAGCCAATACCGCTCTATTTAAATAACGATGCTGAGCGGCATTACAAATGCCGCTTAGCCAAACATTCTTCACAAATATCTACCGGTATTTTAAACGAAGACATGGAGCACTTAACAAAGCTAATTCCACTCTAATCAAATAAATTTGAGATGAAACCACACAAAAACAAGCAAAATCAGACCTTAAACGCTAAGAAATACTTTTCAGAATTTCTACTGCTTTGGTTAGCATTTCATCGGTAAAATCAAGATGGGTGACAAAACGTATCGACTTTTTATCAAAGGCCATGGATTTCAAACCGGCATCTTCCAGTTTCTGCACCATATCAAAGGCAGAGAAATCAGGCTTAACCGTAAAAATAAGGATATTGCTTTCAATTGGCATAACTTTATCAACCCAATCCAGGCCATTCAGAACATCACCCAGCACCCTTGCTTTGCGATGGTCTTCTTTTAATCTTTCCACATGATGATCCAAAGCGTAGACAGCTGCAGCTGCCAGATAACCAACCTGCCGCATTCCACCTCCAAACACCTTACGTACCCGACGTGCTTTGTATATAAAATCCTTTGTGCCCAGCAAAACCGAACCTACCGGTGCGCCCAGGCCCTTGGAAAAACACACAGAGATACTATCAAACAGCTTTCCGTAATCAGATGGGGTCTGATCAGTTACTGCAAGGGCATTGAAAATACGGGCACCATCGAGGTGAAACTTCAAATTGTTTTTGCGGGCAACTTCTCCGATTTTCAACAATTCATTAAAGTCATAAACCGCTCCACCGCCCTTGTTCATGGTATTTTCAACGGCAACCAGGGTTGTAAGCGGGCGATGAACATCATCGGCGGGATTAATATGGCTTGCCACATCCTGAGCCGTAATCATCCCCCGTTCACCTTCAAGCAAACAAACCGATACACCCGAATTACGCATCATTCCTCCACCCTCGTAATAATACAAGTGTGAAAGTTTATGCAGAATAACCTCATCACCAGGGCGTGTATGCACATTTATGGCAATCTGATTGGTCATGGTGCCCGATGGACAAAACAGTCCGGCTTCCATACCGAACAAGGTTGCTAATTTTGCTTCAAGTTGATTGATGGTGGGGTCTTCTTCAAAGACATCGTCGCCAACTTTAGCTGAAAACATGGCCTCAAGCATTCCAGGTGTGGGACGGGTAACGGTGTCGCTACGCAGATCTATAATCATGGCGTTCATTTTTTGTGCAAAAGTAGGAAATTCGGGGTGTGATGGCATTGAAAGAACCAAAAATTCGCAAGCTGCACACGGACAAATCAAACATATGGACAACCATTAAACAAAAATTGCATTATTCAACGAACAAAAAACAAAGCCGGGCACGCTTGCCCGGCTCTTTAAATCCTAATATTCATCTCTTTAAACGAATTCGCTCCGCTTTTAGCCCAGGTTATAAGACCGTGAGCTTTTGTACCCGTGGGGCAGATTTCTCCCCTTTCACCAGAACAATGTAAGTTCCGGCCGGAATGGCAGAAATATCCACCTCCATACTTTCTCCGCCATTGGCTTCCGTCTGAAGAACTTTCCTGCCAAGAAAACTAATAACATCAATATTGACCTTCTCCCTTCCGAAGGATGAAAGGTCTATTTGTATCGCACCAGAAGCCGGATTTGGATGAATAAGCTTTTCTAACGATTGTGTTTGTGGAGTTTCAACACCAACATTGCCTATCGGATAAAATTCAACATTCAGACTACCATAGATTGAAATTATTCCCGAGCCATCCATTTCAACATAATTCTGTGCAATGGCATAAAAAGTATGCGAACCCGCTTCAACATCATAAATCATGGTATGTGAAAAATTATTGGAATTCAAATCGGCATCTATAGCTTCCACTGCTGTTGCACCGGTATTTGGCCCCCAGTTCCCGTCATCACTTGCAGCCAGCACTATACGATCGCCGGATGCAGAAGCACAGCTTCCGTTAAAAGTAACCACCGCGACACCGTTAACCACAGGATCTATAGTCAGACTGCCAACAGTAACAGGATTCCCCCTCACATCAATATTGGCGCTTGCAATATCCTCATGCTCCAGAAGCATGGTCTGATTGTCAGGAAAATACATAAGCAGCAGGCTTCCATAAACAGAAGCTAAACCTGAACCATCTTGTTCAACATAGTTCTGACCCACGGCATAAAATTCATTCACAACAGGCAAACTGGGATATACCCTTGTATGAATAAAAGGTATTCTTAATAAATCATCGTTGATGGCTTCAATATGCGTATTGCCATCATTGGGCAGCCATCCGACATGATCAGAAGCAGCGAGAACATCCCTATCGCCGGGAGAGCCCACGCAATAACCATTAAATTTTACGAAAAATTTACCATCAAAAGGAGTCTCCGGCTTAATAATTATATCACCAAATGATACGGCTTGTCCGCGAATGTTAATGTTGGTTTTATTTATGCCTTCATGGATTGCAAAACCGCTACCGGTATAAGGAAAGAATTTCGCGACCAGCTTACCATAAATTGAAGCCTTACCATCGCCCAGTTGTTGACCGGAGTTCACGCCAAGTGCATATAATGTATAAGTGCCCGCCTTGACGTCATAAGAACGCGTATGTGAAAAATTATTTCTGTTTACATCAGCATCATAAGCCTGAAAGGTCAAACCCCAGTCATTTATACCAATGGATGTTCCATTTGAGGCGGCCACCCTGATTCCATCGCCCGGCGAAGAGATACAGACTCCATCAAAATCAACAATAATAATTCCAATTTCATCGGCGACAATTTCAACAGTTGCCAGAACAACAGGATCGCCCCTTAGACTAATGTTCGATTTTTCTATTTCCGTACTTACTACCTTTACGGCAGCATTAAGCTGAAAAGCCATCATCATGGCAACTGAAGCAAATAACATGTGTATAATTCCAGGTTTCATGGCGATATGTTTTTAATTAATAATTCCTAAAAGTACGAAATAAAACCAGCCAAATCAAGGAAATGGGGAAATATTTACTGAGTAACGATGTGATAATGAGGCAACAATATGCCAAGCCCCTGTTTAAGGCGAAGATTTATCATTATGTTTTGTATGGAAACAAGCGTGGGTTCAGCTATAGTATGACCGGATCACCAGCACGATTATTCATTTTACCAGATTCAGGTATGGGTGTCAGTTTCAGATCAAACGACTAAACCCTTCTTTATTCAGGCAATATTGCTGATTTTGAACCTGACAATTTAAAAAAGGTGAACCATGCGACGATGATAAAAAACAAAGTTACACCAAACCGGAAAATCAGGGCTCCCTCCGTTTTGGGTTCATGGATTCCACCATTGCTTACGTAGATGTTGAACGAAAAGAAAGCAATGGTTAAAATAAGCGATGCAGCCCCTAAAATGACAAGTGTCCAGCGTCTGGCCTTGAAAAAGCCATAAGCTGAAGATAAATAAAGAAAACTGCAAATAAAGTTGACCCAAACAACAAACAGCACATAATTGCCTTCCTTTTCCCGGATTCCAAATAAATTCAGAATTATTGATGCGCTTAAAAACAATGTCATCAGCCCGAAGATGGCCAGCAATGTGGCGGAAGAATAACGTACAATCTTTCTCATCTAATAACAATGCATAAAAAGATTCCCAGGCCGCGTTGCCTGACCAATCCAGGCAGCCGGAGGTTCACTCCATGGAAGAAGTATCGGCAAGCATGGGCTGACTAAACCAATCGATCAAGGCCTGTCTGGAAACATCGGTTAGTTTAGCCTCAGCATGTATCATTGTATAGGATTTTAAGGGCATTTCACCCCCTTCTAATTCTTCCATGCATTCCTGACGCTTTGACATTTGTTTGGTTGCCGGATATTCAGCCCATTTTGAGAAGTTTAAATGCCCACGGCCTTCATTGATGTGCTTCTTCAAAAACCATGACACCGGGGCAATTTGCGCATACCAGGGATAATTGGTTTCATTTGAATGGCAATCATAGCATGAAGTTTTCAAAATATCAGCTATTTCCGGACTTGCGTTTGTCATCACAAGATAATCACTCTCAGGACTTACTACCGGATTTACGGTATCAATCCTGATCACCTGCATTAAGGCTAAAATTCCTAAAACGATAAAAACCACATGTTTTTTTTTCATGATTCACTGTTTTTCAGTATTCGTTCACTAAGATAAGGCCCTTCACCAACAGGCGAACAAGCAATCATTCCATAATCAGCAAAAGGTTGGTTAAAAGTAAGGAATTAAAAGATACATCCCTCAAGAACAGCACCATATTAAATTAAAGTTTAAAAAAACAGGAATGAGCGTCCCTGACAACGAGCAGCGAATCTAGGACTTGATTATCAGCCCTTTATATATAGGAATACCAATCATCGCTATTTGTAAGCGCTGATTACCTCTTTTACCTCATTCATTTCAATCCCATACTTTTGTCTCAACCTGCTCAAGCGTTCATCGTCCGGAGTAGATTGCGGAATGTTTAGTTTTGTTTTGATATAATCCGTGGGAACCTTATGCTTTTCTGATATTTCTGCAAGGGTCATGTATCCTCTTACTTCAATTTGGGAAAGTTTATGCTCATTTTCTCGTTTAACTTCATTGCTGACTAACTTTGCTGAGGTATCTTTCATTATGCCTTGCTGATTCATCCGCAAACTGTCATGCGACGCATGTCTTCCTTCTCCATGATTAATGGTTAATACTTCAGGTTTTACCATAAAAGGAATCACAATAAACAGGGCACAAATTCCAAGAAAGAACAAAGAAAGCAGGGTGCGTATCCGTTTTATTTGGAAAATCCTCTGGTACAGGCAAACAACCACTTTCCAGTGAAAGATAATATGAAGCACCAACAATCCAAGCAAAGCAAATCCAATGATCAGGTGAACTGCCCCCCACTCATGCCGGTCCATTCCGAGCAGATATAGTTCCACATTCTCACCATACACAACCCACCGTTCTTGTCCGGGAATCAATACATACTTAATCAGGAATCCAATTCCAACAACAGATGACATGCACAATAGCATCAGCGCATCTATAAAAAAATTCAATGTTGATCTTTTCATAATATTTACTTTTTATACTCAGCAGTATTGATGAGAATAACCTCAATAACCCAATAGACACTTCCGATTGTAAAAACTTTCGGATTTCGATATGAATATTGATTGTCAG
>JAVEVB010000086.1:0-4430 GCA_034005265.1 Lentimicrobium sp. | reverse complement strand
ACTCTCATGAACAGACTTCTGATTTATATCGCTTTAATCCTTTTTGCTTACAGCGCACAGGCACAGCAAATATCCGGCACAGAAGCCACCAGCATTGCTTCTGCCTTTTACCATCAACGGTTAATGATGCATGAAAAATCTGCCACCACGGTTGATATCAGTGATATTGTTGAGGTTAAGTCAGCAGAACAACTTGTGGCATATGCCATCAATTTTGAGGCCGGCGGTTTCGTGCTGGTATCAGCCTCAGGTAAAACACTGCCGGTTTTAGGCTATAGTTTTGAAAACAATTTCAATCCCTCGCAGGTGCCTGATGCCTTAAAAGCCTGGCTGGCATATTATGGCCGGCAACTTGATGAAGCGAACGGTCGCAACCTTGCAGAGCCCTGGATTCTCCGGAAGCGGGCGTTGCTCACCGCTGCTGATCGCTCCGATGGGCCATGGAGGTATGTTCAACCCATGTTGCGCACTACCTGGGATCAGGGAATCAATTACAACGGAGCCTGCCCTCCCGACGCCCAGGGCCCCGGTGGCCGGTGTTATGCCGGCTGCGTTGCAACGGCTGTAGGTCAGTTGATGTATTATCACCGCTGGCCAAATCAGGGAACCGGAGAATACAGTTACCTGCATCCCGTTTATGGCGAGCAATATGCCAATTTCGGCGAAACCAACTATTACTGGAATGGCATGGAGACAGCACTTACCGGACCAAATGAACATCTTTCCAGGCTACTTTACCACCTGGGCATTTCTTTCGATATGGACTACGGGCCTAATGGCTCGGGCATGTGGAACCACAGCGCGGCCAATTCAATGCGCAACTTCTTTAAATACGGCCCCGAAACCCAATATGTTTTCCGGGATGAAACCACCATGAACTGGGACAGCATCATCATCGCCAACCTCGAAGTCCGTAAACCACTTTATTACGCCGGTTGGGAAGCTGCAGGCTCACAAAACGGACATGCATTTGTGTGCGATGGTTATGACCCTGATGAATTTTACCATTTCAATTGGGGCTGGAGCGGATCAAATGATGGTTATTTCTTATTGTCAGTACTTACACCGGGAGGCAACAACTTTAACTTTGCCCAGGAATTAATTCGTGATATTTATCCGGATACCACCAATTACACTTATCCCCTGTTTTGCTCAGGCCCGGATACTTTGTGGACCATCACCGGTACCTTTTCCGACGGCAGCAACAGGGTAAATTATCCCGGTGGCTCCGACTGCTTCTGGTTATTGCAACCCAATGAACCCGATTATGACTCCATTTCCGGAATTCAGCTTTCCTTCCCCTTATTCGACCTTGCCGAAAACGACACCCTCCGCATTTATGAGGGTAGTGATTTTAACGGAACATTGGTTGCCGCCTATACCGCTGGTGACACCCCTGGAGTAATTGAAATCCATCAAGAAAGTGCTTTCATATCGTTTAAAGGTGAGTATGGCGATGCAGATGGCTTTCTGGCATCCTACAAAAGTTCATTGCCCGTTTATTGTTCTGGTATTACAACCATAAGTGATGCCTCAGGATCACTGGAAGATGGAAGCGGAAGCAAACGCTACACCAACAACAACCTGTGCAGATGGAAAATTGTACCTCAAAACCTGGTACCGCTTACTTTAACCATTGATTCACTCGATCTGGCACAAGGCGATGTATTACAAGTGTTTGACCTTGGCACACAACAAGTTGTTGCCACCCTCAGCGGGAACATTCTGCCCGAACCCATCAACATTCCCAGTGGAAAGACCTATCTTGTTTTTTCAACCGATGGCGCAGGAACGGCCAAAGGCTGGACATTAAGTTGGGCACCACAAACAGGTGTCGGCATTGACCCGATGCAAAACTCCGGCATCATTGTTTATCCCAACCCGGCTTCGGATTTCATTACCATTAAAAATCCTACAGGTTTTAAAAATCATACAGCAATTGAGATTTATGACCTCTCAGGACAAATGTTGCTAAAAAAAGAAAATCTTTCAAGCCGTTCAGTAGCAATGGATATTTCCATACTCAGGCCGGGAATGTATCTCTTAAAGGTGTATGATGGGCATAACATGCAATGGCATAAATTCATCAGGAACTAACAATAAGAAAGCATTTCTCCATTTAACACACACGAAAATCATCGGTATACAGTACAGGGATGCCGTATTTTGAAAATCAAAATAAGGGTTTCTTTCAGATTACGTGCAAAGTGCCTTACACGCGGGTTAAGGTGCCTTATACCCAACATCTGAAACCACTACATTTTCGCAAAAGCACATAAACCTTCTCCCCAAAAAGAGGCCTTTTTTTATTGTTTAAACCCCGTTACAAGGTCGTTTAACGCTCGTTTAAATGCCGGTAAATTGGATTACAAAAAAAATATAATCAAGCCATTGATTTCCGGAATTTTTCTTTCTACATTTGATATGTTTTTCGCAAGTCCCTTTTTACACCCGGACAATCTGGCATAAGCCCAACCATGGGACTGACCGGGCGAAGCTGTGAAGGGAAAGCAGAAAACAGGCTGGCTTGGCATGATTGAAGAGTTCGTATATCTCCCCATTATAAAATATATACGCAGGTATGAAAATTACTATCTCCAAGCAAAATCATCGAAAAGAAGCACGGCTAAAACTTGAATTTGGCTACGATCAAACCTTAATTGGTTTGGTAAAGCAGATTGAAGGCGCCACCTGGAGCAAGACCATGAAAGCATGGCATTTGCCGGATACGGAGAATGCACTCAGACAGTTGAAGACATTACTTTCTGATCATGAATTGTTACTGGCATGGCAATCAGAACCCCGGGAACTGATTGAGACTGAAGCCGCGCCCATTGAAATTGAAGAAGCGCCTGCTAAAAATGTGTGCATAGAAGTAATTAACCGTAAGATTTTGATAAAAATGCCCAAAAATGAAGCAGATATCAACTTCATAAAATCATTAAGATACAGCCGATGGTTAAATAAAGAATACCTGTGGCAGGTTCCTGATTATCCGGGAAATATTGATCTGATAAAAGACCATTTTGGAATCCGCATTCAAACCCTGAATTTTCATGATGCCATTGATGTGCAGCCAAATGCGGGCAATCAAAAGACCATTGCGCGGAATGAAGTCCTTCTTTTAAAAACCCGCTCGGGCAGGGTGAAGGTTGTTGCCGGTTTTAATAAAAAGTTAATCTCAGCAATAAAAGCTGTTCCATATAACCGTTGGGATGCCAAAAACAAATGGTGGACGATTCCTTTTTCAGCGATTTTTATGGATCAATTAACAGCGGTATGCCAGACTGAAAATCTGAATGTTATAATGGAAGAAGAGCCCGTTGGAGAAGCTGGCGTGAAACGTATTTCCCCACTTGATGTGCCCAATTTTCGACGAGTGCCGCAATCCTATATCAATAAACACGTTGAACTTAAAAACAGCCCTAATACCATCAAAAGTTACGTTTCTGCTTTTGAGGAATTTATAAACTATCATTATCGGCTTGATATAGATGCTATTACAGAACCGCAAATACTCGAATATGTCCGTTTTCTGATTACTGAAAGAAAGGTTTCAACATCTTCACAGAATGTAGCCATCAATGCGATTAAATTTTACTATGAAAAGGTTTTAAAAGGGCAGCGTAAATTCTACTTCATTGATCGGCCGGGTAGAGATAAAACACTACCCATAGTATTAAATACCGAGGAGATTACCTCAATGATCAAAGTAACCACCAATCTCAAGCACAAGTTGATCATTATGTTTGGCTATTCATCGGGATTACGGTTGAATGAGATTGTAAGGGTGAGGTTGAGCGATATTGACAGGGAGCGCATGCAATTAAGGGTGAAACAATCGAAAGGGCGGAAAGACCGGTATACTATACTTTCAGGAAAAATCCTACCAATTCTTGATGCTTATATTGATGAATATGCACCTGACGACTTAATATTTACAGGGGTTGGCGGCAAAGCATATTCTGATAAATCGATTCAGGAAGTGGTGAAGAACGCTGCAAAAAAGGCGGGTTTAACGAAGGAGGTTACTCCCAAAACGCTTCGGCACTCATTTGCTACGCATTTGCTTGAAAATGGTGTGGACTTGCGGTATATACAGGAATTGCTTGGACATAGCAGCTCAAAAACGACTGAGATCTACACGCATATAACCACAAAAGGGTTCGAGAATATAAAAAGTCCCATGGATGGTTTGGATATTTAATTTCTTTTTATATTCGCAGTAGAAATTGAATGGCTCAGATAAAGAAGTAAGAGCTATACATAAGTCGAATATATACGCAATATTGCGTATATTCACTCGTTAGCAACAAGGCGAAAAAAGACATGCAATTATAAAAGTTCGGTGCAAACTTGGAGGAATTTATTTTGTTTTTTCTCCCCCCGCAAAAAGAAGAAGGGAAACCCTGACCCACATTGCAGCACAT
>JAVEVB010000142.1:0-2518 GCA_034005265.1 Lentimicrobium sp. | reverse complement strand
TGTAATCAGCAACTTTGCATCATCAAATTTTCGCAACTAAAAATCATCAGTTGTTATTAATAAAAAAGCCTTCATCTTTGTATTAGCAACACTTAACAATATGAAGGCAAAACACAACAACAAAAAGGTTATTATGTGGTACAAAGTTAATGAATTAAATTCAAAAAGGCTTAACAAAAGTCAAATTTCTAGGGAGTTAGGATTAGATCGAGCAACAGTAAGGCGATATTTAGGTATGAGCGAGGAAGATTTCTATTGTTGGATTGAGAAGGAGCGTCATTTTCCACACAAGCTACAGGATTATTACCACTTCATCAAGCAGCAGTTATTGGAGAATCACGATTTATCGGCATCACAAATAGAAGATAGATTAAAGGAGCACTATGATAATCCACCAGAAGTACATAGTAAAACTGTCTATAATTTTGTTCAGCGAATACGTAAAATAGAAGGGATAAGCAAGTTTGCAGAGAAACAACCACGTAGCTACGAGAAGTTACCGGAGGCAGATTATGGACATCAGGCGCAAGTTGATTTCGGTGAATATAACATGAAAACGAAAAATGATAGTCGAAAGAAGGTTTATTTTTTTGTTTTGGTCTTATGTCGATCACGTTATAAATTTGTTTTTTTTCAGGACAGCCCTTTTACAAGCGCAAGTACAGTATTAGTACATAAAAAAGCACTACAGTTTATCGGTGGGCAACCAAAAGAGATTGTTTACGATCAGGATAGAGTGTTGCTAGTAAATGAGAATTTAGGAGATTTAATATTAACACAAGAGTTTAGAGCCTATTGCGAAGGAGTTGATTTCAAACCAGTATTTTGTCGTAAGTCAGATCCTGAAAGTAAAGGCAAAGTTGAAAATGTGGTTGGATTTGTAAAGAAGAACTTTTTGCATGGGCGTATTTACGATGGCATTGACCGTTTAAACACAGATGTGATTGCGTGGTTAGGTCGCACTGGCAACGGTAAAGAGCATGCCGGCATAAAAAGAATACCAACTCAGGAATGGATTATTGAACAACAATATTTAATTGCATTGAAGCAGGAAGCTCAACCAAATGAATCCCTAAAAGAATATCTAGTTCGTAAAGACAATACTATACTCTATAAGAGCAATTTTTACACTCTTCCTTCTGGTACATATTCTGGCTCAGGCACCTTTGTTTTTTTGAAAGAAATTGACCATGCTCTCTATATTTATACTTCTAACAGTTTGCTGCTGACCACTCACCAGTTGAGTTTTGACGTAGGCGTTACTATTCGCAATACCGATCATCGTCGGGATAAAAGTCAAAGTATGTCGATGTTAAAAGAATCTGTTTTAGGCATGTTACCAGGCAATGGGAAAATGTCCCTATTTCTCGAATTATTGGCAAAAGACAAGCCTCGATATTTAAGAGATAATTTAAAAGTAATTGAGAAGAAGGGGGCAGAAATATCTCCAGAATTTTTGGCTACAGCCGTTAATTTTTGTTTAGAAAACTCCATTTTTAATGCAAACCAATTAATAGAAATAGCCAGCCATCACCAAGTCAATGCATTAAAAGAAAAGGATGTAATTTATAATATCCCCGAAATAATATACAGTAAAGAAATCCAAACAATAACTGTTGAGACAAGCAAAATTAATACTTATGAAAAAATTATGAACTAATGGAAAAAATCGCACAAATAAAACAATATGCCGATCAACTTCGGTTAACACAACTTCGCAATAAGGCAGAAAGTATTATTCATAGTGCTCAGATAGACAAGCCATCCTACCTTGATTATACTCGCAATATATTAGAACAGGAGGTGCAGCAACGTCAAAAAACAGACTTTGATAAACGACTTAAATTAGCACGTTTGCCACGGAATCACGATTTAAATAATTACGATTTTAAGTTCTCGTCTAGCATTAGCAAACATCAAATGCAAGAGCTCAAAGAGTTCTTGTGGCTAGAACAAGCTTATAATTTAATCCTTATGGGGCCAAGTGGAACTGGTAAATCATATATTGCGGCAGGATTGGTACACGAAGCTATAAACAAAGGATATCGGGCATATTTTACAACTATGGAAGACCTGATAACCGTGCTGAAAATGAAAGAAATAACTTCTGTTGCTTTATGTAATTACAATCGCTATTTAAAGGCTCATTTAATTGCTATTGATGATATAATGTTGTTACCAATAAGAAAACAAGAAGCTGTGTCATTTTTCAATCTAATAAATCACTTGCATGAGCAATGCTCAATAATTATTACAACTAACAAATCTCCTAAACAATGGGCCGAAGCACTCGACGACGAGGTCTTAGCAACAGCATTGTTAGATAGGATTTTATATCACTGTGAGGTAATTAAATTAGAAGGAAATAGCTACCGCATGGAAAATAGAAAAAATATATTAAGTAAAAATGAAACAAATATGGACTAGATAGCCACTACTCGCTCCGGTCGCTACACTACGTTTCGCTCCCTTCGCGAGTAGTGGCTATCTAAAAACAACAAACGTTCTTTTACTATTA
>JAVEVB010000141.1:0-2526 GCA_034005265.1 Lentimicrobium sp. | reverse complement strand
TTTCGCAACTGGTTGATGCAAACAAGAAAGCTGATGTTGATGTCGATTTTACGATGAGTAGACCTGCCGGATAAAGGAAGGAAAAAGCACAGTTGAGAAAGATTTCAATACAAACTTGGTTGTTTCGGCTACAAAGGTACGTAAATAAATTGTATATCAGCAGAAAAAACTTATATTTACGGAAAATTTGAATTACCGGGGTATGCAAACGATTACATTTGATAACGGTTTATTCCTTGAGTCTCTCTTAAAAGGCGATAGAGCGTATTGCTCTGAACTGGTTAGAAATGAATTGAAAAGTAACCGTTCGGTCTTTGATATTTACGAGCAGCTCATCAAAAAGTCCATGTATGAAATTGGTGAATTATGGGAGTTTAACAAGATTAGTACCGCCACTGAACATCTGGCATCAGCCATTATTGAGTCAATTTTAAATGAGATATATCCTGCTCTTGTAACAGAAGAGAAGCGTGACAGGTCGGTCGTGCTGGCTTGTGTAGAAAAGGAAATGCATCAGATTGGGATTAAAATGGTGAATGATGTGTTCGAAATAAACGGATGGAGAACCTATTATCTCGGACCCAACACACCAACACCCGCTTTAATCAATTTCACCAAAGATATTAATCCTGCTTTGCTGGCCATTTCTGTTAGTTTGTATTTTCATCTGCCGTTGCTGGAAAAAATGTTGCAACAGATTCATGAGGAGATGCCCGGTTTAAAAGTGTTCGTGGGCGGACAGGCATTCCGGCATGGCGGGCAGGAAGTTATCGCTCAGTATAAGCATGTAATCTATTTACCTGATTTAAATAGTTTGGATTATTATCTTAAAAACTTCAACGCAAATGGATAAAAAAACATTATTAACCAGTGCAGGCAACTTGAAACAAGTTAGTGCTTCAGCTTATAGTGAATACAACATCAAAGGTGATCAGTTGGTGGCGAAAATGAATGAGCTGATGTTGCAACGAGCTGATTTACACCTGTTAATCGGTGATGGTAACGAAGAAATGATGAAGGACAACCATGCCAATCACGTCCGGTTTATCGCTTCGGTGTTGAAAAACTACCATCCGGAAGTGTTGGTCGACACAATTTTGTGGGTATTCAGGGCGTACCGGAGTCATAGTTTTACGACAAATTACTGGGCGGCACAGCTGAACGCCTGGATTATCATCCTGAAAGAATCCCTTTCGGTGGATACATTCAATGAAATTTATCCCTTGTACGAATGGATGCAAATCAACATCCCTTTATTTGTAAAACTTTCAGATCAGCAACTTTCGGCCTCAAATTCTTTACATTAATATATGAGAGAAGCAATCTTGTCCGGATGGAAATCTGAAATCGTGGATTCTCTTTCCCAAAGTAAGTCATTCTGTCTGGCTGTTTTCTCAACAACAGGGGAGTTGATTTTTGCCAATGCAACATTTCAGATGCTGCTCAAAGGTGACGCCTGTAAGTCATTGCTAAATCCGGATTTTGATAAAATTGTCAGTTTGCCGCACGATGCTGTTTTGATATTCAATGGCTTCCTGACCATTGGAACAATAGATGATGTAAATACTTCCATCTTTGCCCATATTTACCGAAAAAACGATCAGTTGCTGATAATTGGAGGCATGGATATGTTGAACCTGACCGAGCAAAACAGGATTTTACATGAGATGAATGCCGAAATCACTCATTTACAACGGCAATTGTTGCAGAAAACATTGTTGCAGGAGCAAACCCTGTCGAAATTAAATGCTGCTAATGAAGAGCTGCTGAAAGCCAATCAGGATAAAGATAAGTTTTTGAAAATCCTGGCGCATGATTTGAAAAATCCCATGTTTGCCATTTCCGGCTTTTCGGATTTGCTGATTAAGAATTTCAGAAAATACGATGAAAGCACCATAGAAAAACAGCTTGGCATCATCAATACGACGACTAAAAAGACCTATGACCTGCTGGAAGAATTGCTGTTGTGGACCCGCTCGCAATCAGGCAAAATACCATTCGAGCCCCGGACTGTTCAGCTTAAAAAGGTCTGCGATGATGTGCTGTCGTTGCTGAACGAAAGTGCCGCCACTAAACAAATTGAAATCATCCCCGAAATAGATGCAGGTTTAGAGCTGCACGCTGATGTGGATATGCTACGTACTATCCTGCGTAATTTAATTTCAAACGCGATAAAGTTTACGCATGAAAATGGACAAATTATCCTGCGTGCTGAACAGCAAGATACCGACATGATTATAACTGTTTCCGACAATGGCATTGGCATGAGTCAGGAGGTGGTGTCCAGGTTATGGCAAATTGCCGAACTCTATACTTCCCCGGGAACCAAAGGTGAAAAAGGTACCGGTCTGGGACTCATGCTGTGTAAAGAATTCGTGGAAAAACACAACGGACGAATTTGGGTGGAAAGTGAAGTGGGGAAGGGGAGTGATTTTAAGATTGCGTTGCCGGTGAGGGAGGTGTGATGCCGGTAATTAAAAAGAGCAACTCATTACTGAATTGCTCTTTTGCGGTATGGACGGGACT
>JAVEVB010000085.1:0-11374 GCA_034005265.1 Lentimicrobium sp. | reverse complement strand
AGGAGTTGAAGCAGAACACCTATAACCTTACCCGGATGAATCTGGTAATGCGTGGAATGTTACCCAACAATATCATTACCCGCAATGGCGATACCCTGGAGGACGACTGGCCCTATTTTGATGAAAACGACCCAATCAATACATATAACCCGCTTTATGTGGATGCGGTGGTCTCAAATCCTCCATACTCGCAAAAATGGGAATCCGAACATAAAGAGACTGATCCCCGTTATGCACGTTTTGGTCTTGCACCCAAAACAAAAGCCGATTATGCCTTTTTGCTGCATGACCTATACCACCTTAAGCCCGATGGTATAATGACCATTGTGTTGCCTCATGGTGTGTTGTTTCGTGGTGGAGAGGAAGGTGTAATTCGTAAAAAACTGATTGAAGCAAATCATATTGATGCAATTATCGGGCTACCTGCCAATATCTTTTTTGGAACTGGCATCCCTACCACGATAATAGTACTTCGCCAAAAACGTAACCATACCGATGTATTGATTGTAGATGCATCGAAAGGATTTGAGAAAGTAGGCAAAAACAACAGGCTGAGAGCATCCGATATCAAACGTATTGCAGATACGGTAATTGGCAGGGCAACAAACCCAAAATTTTCAAAAGTTGTGAGCCGTGATGAAATACGGGCTAATGAATACAATCTCAATATTCCCCGCTATGTTGATTCATCCGAAACGGCTGAAAGCTGGGATATATATGCTTCTATGTTTGGCGGGATTCCTGAAAAGGAGATTAATGAACTCAATCCGTTTTGGCAAGCATTCCCCGGTTTGCGTGATGATTTGTTTACAAAAACTTCAAGCGATTATGCCGACCTGAAAGTTGATGAAATAAAGAAAACCATTACCCAGCATGCCGATGTAGAAGCATTTGCAACACGATTTGTTGAATCCTTTGCCAATTTCGACAGTTTCCTTAAAAACGAACTGCTCACCAATATGCAATCGGTAAGTATTCAGAAAGAAGAAACCATTCTGAGCAATGATATATTTACCCGTTTACAAACCATTCCGCTCATTGATAAATACGAGGCTTACCAACTGCTGGACGACGCATGGGTGAAAGTGGAAGTAGATTTGGAAATTGTACAGTCCGAAGGTTTTGAGGCAACAAAAAAAGTTGACCCAAATATGGTAATTAAAAAGAAAGACGGCAAAGACCATGAAGTGCAGGACGGCTGGAAAGGCCGCATTATGCCCTTTGAACTTGTTCAGGAAACTTATCTGAAAAATGAATTATTGCAATTAAGGCAAATTGAGGACCGCCTTTTGCAAATAACCGCTGAATTTGAAGAATTGCTCGATTCCCTGAGCGAAGAAGAAAAAGAAGCCGATACTGTTAGCTATACCAAAGACAGCTTTGTTTTTTCGGCCGTTGCAGAAGAAGCTAAACTGTACCTAACCAAAAAAAAGAAAAACGATGCTTTTGTTGAAGATTCTTACGAGGCGAAAATAATTAAAGTAAATGCCTTGGTTGCCAAAGAAAAAGAACTCAAAAAAAAGCTAAAACTCGCAACCTTAGCCCTACACCTTAAAACGAAAACAACCATTGAAAAACTGACCGATAAGCAGGTGTATGAATTGTTGGAATTAAAATGGATTAACCCACTGCTTACTTCGCTCAACGAACTCCCTACGGTGCTTATACATGAGCTGACTGCTAAAGTACAGGCCTTGGCCGACAAATACGCCACCACTTACGCCCATGTAGCCCAAGAGATACAGGAAACCGAAAGCCAATTGGCCGCACTCATTGACGAGTTGACGGGCAATGAGTTTGACATGAAAGGTCTCAGCGAATTTAAAACTTTTTTAAAGGATAAATAAAATGGCTGAGAAAAAGAACGTACCAGAGATTCGTTTTAAGGGGTTTAGTGAGGAGTGGGAAATACTTAAACTAAATGAAGTTTCTGAAATTATTGGTGGCGGAACACCTAGCACAATTGTATCAGAATATTGGGATGGTGATATTGATTGGTATTCACCAACTGAGATTGGAGATGAAACTTATGCAATTGGAAGTCAAAAAAAGATAACAAAGTTGGGCTTAGAGAAAAGTTCTGCAAGAATTCTTCCTGCAAATAGAACAGTTCTGTTTACTAGTCGAGCGGGTATCGGGGATATGGCTATTTTAAAAAAAGATGGAGCAACTAATCAGGGTTTTCAATCATTAGTTATAAAAGGGGATAACAATCCATATTTCTTCTTTTCAATAGGACATCTTATTAAAAAATATGCACTGAAGAACGCTTCTGGTTCTACATTTCTTGAAATATCGGGTAAACAATTGGGTAATATGGATATATCTGCACCAATCCCAGTAGAACAATCCCGCATCGGCACATACTTCCAAAACCTCGACAAGCTCATTACCCTACATCAACGAAAGTATGACAAGCTGGTAATCCTAAAAAGAGCCATGCTCGAAAAAATGTTTCCTAAAAATGGTGCGGATGTTCCTGAAATTCGATTTAAGGGGTTTGAGGGGAAGTGGGAAGAGAGGAAGTTGGGAGACTTTGCAAAATTTCGTAGAGGTTCATTTCCTCAACCTTATGGAAACAAAGAATGGTACGATGGTGATGGTGCAATGCCTTTTGTACAAGTAGTTGATGTTGCACATAATCTTTCACTTGTTGATAATACTAAACAAAAGATTAGCTTACTTGCACAGCCCAAAAGTGTATTCGTAAAAAAAGGAACTGTCGTGGTAACCTTACAAGGAAGTATTGGACGTGTTGCAATACTGCAATATGATGCATATGTCGACAGAACCCTATTGATATTTGAAGATTACGAAAGTAGAACAGATATTCAATTTTGGGCTTATTTAATTCAACAAAAATTTGAAATAGAAGAGAAAATAGCACCGGGTGGGACAATAAAAACCATTACAAAAGAAGCTTTATCCGGATTTCAAATTATCATGCCTGAATATGAAGAACAAAAAAAAATAGGTCACTATTTAGAAAATCTCGACAAGTTTATCACGCTCCATCAAAAAGAGTTAGAGAAACTAAAGAACATCAAAAAAGCCTGTTTAGAAAAAATGTTTGTGTAAAAAATGTCTGAACCATGATTTACTTGATTGGCATGATTGGCATGAATGGCATGATTAAAAGTATTTTAAAAAATCAGGATAATTCACTTAATTTGTATAGACAAAGTTCAGACAATCAAGATAATCAAGAAAATCCTAAGAATCAAGGTTCAGACAATGGTTCAGACAATAAAAGAATAAAAACATGAAACACGAAGCCATTACACATAAAATTATTGGTGCAGCCATGGAGGTACATAAGGTGTTGGGCAATGGATTTCAGGAGGTAATTTACCAACGGGCACTTGCAATAGAAATGGCGCAGCAAGACATCAACTTTCAGCGTGAATACGAGATGGATATTTTCTATAAAGGCGAACGCATTGGTGGCCGTCGTGTTGATTTTTTTGTTGAAGGTATCATTATGGTAGAACTGAAAGCGCAAATAGAACTTGAAGATGTACATTTGGCCCAGGCGATGAATTATCTGGAAGCTTATAGTGTTGAAATAGGTCTTCTTATTAACTTCGGTGCGAAAAGTTTACAATTTAAACGCTTGCACAACAATAAACTGTCTGAACCATGATTTTTAGGATTAAAGGATTAAAAGGATTTTATAAAATCAGGATAATCTGGAAAATCCTTTTTAAACAAGGTTAAGGCCATCACGTAAATCAAGTAAATCCCTAAAATCATGGTTCAGACTATTTATACCTCAGAAGCCCAGTTTGAAGAAGCCTTAATAATTGAACTATCCAAGAAAGGATGGGAAAATGAGGTGTTAAAATACCCCACTGAAGAAGATTTGCTCAAAAACTGGGCTAAAATTCTCTATGAAAATAACAGAGACATTGACCGCTTAAATGACACGACATTAACCGATGGCGAAATGCAGCAGATTATTGAGCAAATTACCGAGTTGCGCACACCTCTTAAACTCAATGGCTTTATAAATGGCAAAACGGTTACAATAAAAAGGGATAACCCCGCTGATACCTTGCATTTTGGAACGGAAATAAGCCTTAAAATATATGACCGCCGTGAGATTGCAGCCGGACAAAGCCGCTACCAGATAGTGCAACAACCGAAATACAAGAGCAAATCAAAAATACTCTACGACCGCCGGGGCGACATCATGCTTTTAATAAACGGTATGCCTGTAATCCATGTGGAGCTGAAGAAAAGCGGTGTAGATGTTCGTCAGGCATGCAACCAAATTGAAAAATATTCGGGCGAAGGAATCTTTGCCGGAATATTTTCCTTAGTTCAGGTTTTTGTGGCTATGGAGCCTAATGAAACGCTTTACTTTGCCAATCCCGGTCAGGATGGAAAATTTAACAAAGACTTTTACTTTCATTGGGCAGATTTCAACAACGAACCTATTAACAATTGGAAAGACATTGCATCCACTTTGCTGTCTATCCCTATGGCACATCAGCTAATTGGTTTTTATACCGTTGCAGATGATTCTGACGGTGTGTTGAAAGTAATGCGCAGCTATCAGTATTTTGCTGCCAATGCCATAAGCGACAAAGTGTCAAAAACCGATTGGAAGAGCAAACACCTGCTTGGTGGCTACATCTGGCATACCACAGGCTCCGGTAAAACCATGACCAGCTTTAAATCGGCTCAATTAATTGCCAACTCAAAAGATGCCGACAAAGTTATTTTTCTAATGGATAGAATTGAGTTGGGTACACAGTCATTACGAGAATATCAGGGCTTTGCTGATGATAACGAAGATGTACAGGCTACCGAAGATACGGGGGTTTTGGTTACCAAACTTAAAAGTACCGACCCTGCAAATACCCTCATTGTTACTTCTATTCAAAAAATGAGCAGGCTAAAAGATGAAGCCGGAGGGTTAAATGAACACGATATTAAACTGATGAAATCCAAACGGATTGTATTCATTGTTGATGAATGCCATCGGTCAACTTTTGGTGAAAACATGCTTCCTACAATTAAAAACACTTTTTCCGATGCCATATTTTTTGGTTTTACAGGCACTCCCATTCATGACGAAAACCAAAGGAACATGAATACTACTTCGGATATTTTTGGTGATGAATTACACCGTTACAGCATAGCCGATGGTATTCGTGATAAAAATGTACTAGGTTTCGACCCTTATAAAGTATCGACATACCGAGATAAGGATTTACGAAAAGCCGTTGCACTTGAAAAAGCCAAAGCAAAGGATGAAAAAGAAGCATTGGCCGACCCGAAAAAGAAGAAAATCTTTAATGATTACATGAACTCCGCAAAGATTAAAATGGCCGGATTCATTAACGGAGCCGGAAAATATGTGAGGGGTATTGAGGATTGCTTACCGAGTTCTCAATACGAACGTATTGAACATCAGGCGAAAGTTGTTGAAGATATTTTAGATAACTGGTTAATACTTAGTCAAGACGGTAAATTCCATGCCATTTTTGCAACAAGCAGCATACCCGAAGCCATAGCATATTACAGGCTGATAAAACAAGGTAATCCCGAGTTGAAAATCACAGCTTTGTTTGACCCCAATATCGACAATGACGGTGGCAATGTGAAATTCAAAACAGACGGTCTGGTTGAGATTTTGGAAGATTATAACGAAAAGTACGAGCAGGATTTTTCGTTGGCAACCCATTCAAAATTCAAGAAAGATATTGCCGCACGGCTTGCCCATAAAGCACCTTATATTAGGATAGATAGAACACCCGAAAAGCAAATTGACTTGCTTATTGTGGTTAACCAGATGTTAACGGGTTTCGATTCCAAATGGTTAAACACTTTGTATTTGGATAAAGAGCTTCATTACGAAAACATTATACAGGCATTTTCTCGTACCAATCGTTTATTTGGTCCTGATAAACCATTCGGTACAATCCGTTATTACAGAATGCCCCACACAATGGAGCAGAACATAGAGAGGGCAGTAAGACTATACTCCGGTGATAAGCCAATTGGATTGTTTGCTCAAAAGCTCGAGAGCAATCTAACCAAACTGAATGCTATTTACGATGAGATTTTCGACCTGTTCAAAAATGCGGGTATTACTGGCTTTATAAAGTTGCCCGATGACTTAACGGAACGAGGCAGATTTGCGAAACTATTTAAAGAGTTTAATGCCTATTTAGAAGCTGCAAAAATTCAAGGTTTTAAGTGGAGCCAACTACAATATGAATTTGGCAAAGGAAAAGAAAAGCGGGAGGTTGAATTGAAATTAGATGAAAACACCTACCTGATTCTTGCGCTTCGTTATAAAGAGTTGTTAATTAGTGGCGGTGGTATTGGCACTGGAGATGTTCCATTTGAAATTGATGGTTATTTAACGGAAATTGATACCGGGATAATAGATGCCGATTATATGAATACCCGTTTCAATAAATTTTTGAAAACACTTCAACAAGACGACACTGATCCGGTACAACTGGAACAAACGCTTAATGAGTTGCATAAATCTTTTGCCTCACTCACCCAGGAGGAACAAAAGTATGCCAACATATTTCTTCATGATGTACATAGCGGTAATATTGAAATTGATACAAGCAAAACTTTTAGGGAATATATAACTGACTATCAATATAAAGCTAAGAATGCAGAAATCTACAACATTGTTCAAGTGTTTGGATTGGATGAAGCCAAGCTAAGGAACATAATGAATACTAATGTTTCGGAGATAAACATTAATGAGTATGGTCGCTTCGATGAACTAAAAAGCACAATTGATAAAAGCAAGGCCAAAGAATACTTTGAAAAACTGGAGGGTACAACTATCCCGCAATTCAAAATAAACATTTGGGTTCACAACTTGCTCCAGGATTTTATTATCCGTGGTGGTTTTGAGATATAAGGCAAAGCATTGTTCCAAGTATATCGCCAATGCGCTTGCGCCAAAACAAATGCAAAGATTGTTCTGGCACACCGTTTATACATCTTTTAAATTGCGTTTAAACTACGTTAAATGTGATTGATCTGCGACTACCTGTTATGGGGAGTTTTACTTATTTGGCTAAAGTATTGCGCCCTTTCAAGGCTTAAGAAGAACGAGCCTTCTTTAACCCAGGGCTACACCCTGGGTTGTTAACATTCCGCCCTTTCAGGGCTGGATATATTAATACAACCGTAAGCCTGTCAGGGTTTTGCCGTTGTTGGACCGGGTGCGGATAATTGATAGGTTCCTCCGTTACCACCCCTGTCAGGGTTTTGCCAACGTTTGGACTGGTGCTGAAGATAAATACCTTCCTTGGCACTTTGATAGGGTGTGAAACCCTGACAGGGGTGGTTCCGTTGACTGCGGTAACCCTTCCAACCCCTGTCAGGGTTTTGCCGCTTTTTGGCCTGCTTCGGATATTAATACCTTCCTTCGCCCTTTGGCAGGGTGTGCAACCCTGACAGGGGTGTGCTCCGTTGGCTGCGGAAGATTAATGCCTTCTTCCGCACTTTGATAGGGTGTGAAACCCTGACAGGGGGGGCGATGGTTGGAAAACAAAGCCTGTCCGGAAATTCCAGAAATATGTGTAATATTGTAGTTCAAAAACAGAATAGTTTTACCCACCCATGTTTGCCTTTAGAAAAACCCTGTTTTCTGTATTTCTACTCTGCTCATTCATTACCCTGAATGCCCAGCAATGGAGCATTGACTCGGCTTTGAAAGAGTTGGATGTTGCATTGGTTTCGCGTGAGGTTATGGACCTGGTGAAGATGCAACAGGTGCAGACGGAATTAGTGAAGTTACAGCAATTGGGACCGGGCAATACTGAGGCACGTTACAAGCAGTCGTTGGTGCTGTTTGATGCGTATAAATCTTTCAGGTATGATTCAGCATTTAAATATGCCATGTATCAGGATAGCCTGGCCAGGACATTGAATGATGAGGATAAAATCGTATCTGCCAAAATCAACATGGGCTTTATTTTCCTTTCATCCGGCTTGTTTAAGGAAGCCATTGACACCTTAAAATCCATTGATCCTGATAAACTGAATAAAGATTTAAAGATTGATTATTATTCCATTTTTGGACGTACTTACCATGACCTGGCAGATTACAACGGCGCTGCCTATTTCACCGGTATTTACAATGAGTTGGGTAATAATTACATCCACAAGGCTATGGAACTGGTACCGCCGGAGTCGTTTCAATACCAATTGTGGCTGGGTAGTACACAGTTGAAAGCCAATCAGTTGGAGGAAGCACGGCAGACCTTGTACAGGCTTTTCCACAACCGTTCAATGACTGAACACCAGCGTGCCATTACGGCTTCTACCCTGGGCTATATTTATTCACGGTTGGACAAACCCGAACCTGCTACCTATTTGCTGGCCATCGCGGCGATTTCTGACATTAAATCAGCAACCAAAGAAACTGTGGCATTGCGTAACCTTGCATTATTACTATACGAAAGCGGGAAAACTGAACGGGCCTACGCGTACATAAAAATAGCACTTGAAGATGCAGACTTCTACAACGCCCGCCACCGTAAGAAAGAGGTGGGCAATGTTTTACCAATTATTGAAGGCCAGCAGATTGAAAAAATTGAAAACCAGAAAACACAGCTTATCCGTTCGCTGACGATTATTTCTATTTTGGGATTTTTGGCTGTTATTTTTCTCATTATCAGTACGTATCAATTTTTTAAGTTGAAAAAGGTAAAAGAGTTGCTGCAGCTAACCAATGGAACCCTCACCACGACCAATAAAAAATTGCACGAAGCCAACCGCATCAAGGAAAAGTACATTGGCTATTATTTTAACATCAATGCCAATTATTTGGAGCGCATCGAAAAAATACAGAAAACCATCAACCGGCGGCTGAGCCTGAAACAGTACGATGAGTTGCATGATTACATCAATCACGAGATGGATTCGAAAAAGGAACTGGATGAACTGAATCAGAATTTCGATAAGCTGGTGCTAAGCCTTTTCCCGAATTTCGTGAACGAATTTAATAAATTGTTTGAACCCGAAGACCAGTTTCACCTGAAAGATGGCGAGTTGCTGAACAAGGAACTGCGTATATTCGCCCTTTTACGTATGGGTATTTCGGACAACGAGAAAATTGCCCGGATATTAAACTACTCTGTAAATACCATTTATACCTATAAGACCAAAATAAAAAACCGTTCCATCGTGCCCAACGATGAGTTTGAAGACCATCTGATGCAAATTGACGGATAGGCAGGCCGGAAAACTGCTTTTTGCATCTATATAAAAACCCCTTTCTGCTTTTGTAACTTCTTCATATACAGAATGAATAAGCGTGTATAGACTTTACTTGTCTATATAATGATGGTAGCGCTTGCAATCCCATGCGGGTAGGTATAGATTTGTGCCATTCAAACATTACAAAACACACCACTAAATCAAACACTTTATGAAAAGAAAACCAATGACCAGATTGTTGATCGGTCTTTTGATGGTTCTTCCATCCTTATGGGTGGGATGCACAAAGAATGATGACGGCAGTTTTGTGGAACCGATAACCGTTTATGAAAAGGTTGACGGTACATGGAACATGCTGTCGTTGAAGATGATTGATGAAACAGCCAAAGCGGCCTCCATTAAACCTGACGAAGTTGTGCTGACAGACCAGTTTGGCTTTGCTGGTTTCTCCATATCACTGAATGTGGATGCCAGCAACAAGCCAACCAACTTCACCGTTTCGGGAACTGCGCCCGCCTTACTTCCCACCCAGGGTTATTGGAATTTAGACAAGAGTTTTCCGGCAGCAAATGGCAAACCGGTTGTTGTGAATTTTTATTCAGATGAAGCCAAAACCCAGCTAACCAATCAGGTAAGTATCACCTCGATGCCAGGCGGAAGCGCCGAAATGGAGCTGAAGCTCGTACACACCTCAAACGGGGTGGCCTATGTTTCCTACCTGTATCGTCTTGTATTAGCCACCACCACGAAATAAAAGAAACGATGAAAAAACTCATTTATGCCGCTATTGTGGCCCTGATGCTGCCCTTTGCAGCCAACGCCCAGGTGATTGAAGCCGGCGATATCTATAAAATATGGACCAATCCTGTGGTTTATAACTATGATGAAAGTGTTTCCTGGTATTTTGACCTTGCGGGAACCACTTTTACGCCGGGGAGCGATGTTTACATCTGGATTTGGTCGCCCAGCGAGCCGGATGCCGGCAACTGGGAAAACTCTTCCGATTTCGCCAAACTTACTTACGTGGAAGATATGGTATGGCGTTTCGACCTTACCCCAACCGAATACTTTAGCCAAACTCCGGAGCAAATTGCCGGAAGTGCTGGTTTCTGGCTCAGGTTGAAAGATAAAACCGGAACCATGCAGTCGGGCGTTTCCAACGTGCCAATTACCGATTTTTCGGAATTTGCTACATCGGGAGAACCTTTTAAAGCCTATCCAACCAATTTTTATTTGGATCAGCCCTTGAGCATCCTTTTCAACTCGAACCTGGTACCTGGTTTTGAAAATCCAACCTCAGTGCACATGCACTCAGGATTGAACGACTGGGTTGTACTTCAGGAATACCAGGCATGGATACCTGAAATTGCACTCAAAACACAGTTGGTAAACATGGGCAATGGCATCTACCGCAAGGATATGGTTCCTGCTGAGTACTACAACACCCCGGAGGGATTTGTTATGACCAAAATCAATTTCCTTTTCGTGGCAACCGACTGGGCTGCAACTACACCTGACTATGTGCTGTATGCCCCGGATGTTCCCATCCCTCCCGATCCCATTCTTTCCTTCTTCCCCATGAAATTAAGTGTGAAGGATCTTCTGGTGATTACCAGGCAGTTCAACAGTGTTGGGCAAAAGCTGAACTACACCATTGTTGGCGGAAACAAAACCATTTCCGGTGAATTTACCGGAAATATGGAATCCCAGAAGGCTTTTATCAATATGCTGGGCGAATTTGGTGATACGGATATTGTGAAGATTTCTGTAACCATCAAAGATCAACTCAACAACATGATATTTGAAGGGGATTTGCCATTGATAAAAATGGATTGATCAGGAAATTTACATTTGGAACATTTAATTTCTCAAGATTATGAATCTGAAAACCTATATTACGAAATTTGCTTTGCTTACGTTGTTGCTGCTTGGTATTGTGGCACCGCAGGCTTACGCACAAAACAAAATAACAGCCAAAGGTACTGTTGTGAATACTGACGCTGAGGCCCTTGTAGGGGTAACGCTATTGATTGAAGGCACCACCGAGGGCACTGCTACCGACATCAATGGTAAATTTACCCTCGAAGTAACCGAAGGAGCACCGGTAAGGGTATCGTTTATCGGTTACAAAACCCAAACGGTTAACGCCAAATCCCTGATGAACATC
>JAVEVB010000084.1:0-11400 GCA_034005265.1 Lentimicrobium sp. | reverse complement strand
TTGAATGAAATTTTACCACTCATTACAGTTACAATTTAATGTCATATTATTTTTTTCTTTTCCTTATCCCAACGAACCTGTCTTTTCTCAACATACGACCTGTGCGCCATAATACAGGCAATACCTTCTTCATATGCCATGTCGATATTGGCGCTTGTCTTTTTCTGTTCCCTGATACAGTGAATCCATTCTCGCATGTGCAGATGTGTCACATCTACATCACGACCATTTATTCTTGTATTTGAAAGCCCTCTGGCAGCAAAATATTTTTCTGACGCAGAACTGACAGCATCAACCTGACCCGCGTTGGGATTAAATGAAAGGGCAGGAACTGATGTGTCAATGATGCCTGATGCAATCCCTTTTTTAAACTGGGTTGAATCTTTATCTACTGTAATTTTGATATCATTTCCCAGTTCCATTGATGCATCATGTCCCATGAATACCCTGCCACGACTGCGACTCGAAGCTAAATTACCACTATACATGAGTGTCAAATCCTTATCAGGGTATTCAAAAACACAATGTAATGAATCCGGGATCTCCCGATTGTCTTTCCAGTAATAAATCCCCCCTGATGACATGACCGATAATGGGATTCCAACCCTTAACAATTGATTCACGGCATCAAATTCATGTGTAAATAACTGACCGATTAAACCGGTATCATAATCAAACCACTTTGTCCAGTTATAAAACCGATCTATACTGAAAGGAACATAAGGTGCTGATCCGAGCCATTGATCCCAGTCGATATTACTCTCATTTCCCGGTTTCGCATTGCCTTTTGCATCCAAATGTCGTATCCAGGCGCCATTTGCAGTGTTTCTGTTACTGGTTGTTTCAATCAGGGTTATTTTACCCAGCACATTCTTTCTGATAATTTCTTTAGCCTGCTGAAATACGGCGCTTTGCGTTATCTGATGTCCTAACTGGAAAGTTATATTGCTGTTTTTAACCACCTGATAAAGCTCATTTAATTCTGCTTCAGTATGGGCCACACTTTTTTCAAGATAAATATGTTTTCCTGCCCGGGTAGCCTCAATTGCCATACGGGCATGATGATGGTCAGGTGTAGCAATCACCACCGCATCAATTTCTTTGTCGGCAAGCATATCCTGATAGGTTCTATAACGTTTCACCGGGAATTTAGACTTGATTTTCTCCGGATGAACAGAATTCACTGCAACCTGCATCCCCTTTTCAGCATGTATATCAAATACATCACAGACACCAGTGATAGCAACATTCAAGAACTCCTGATTGCGTATATTTTGCAATGTATTATTCTTCTTTCGCTGTTCCATGGCTTCAGGGTGTAAAAAGCCCAATGCACTGGCCAGTGCCGTTGCCCTGGTACCAAATCCTATTATTCCGATACGGATTAAATCTCCCTGAGAATCCCGGGACCCAAAATCAGATACCGGCAAATTCATATCATGTAGTCCTAACTCCTGAATCAGCTCCAGTTTTTTATTTTTATCGTATTTAATTTTATCGAAAACCTTCAACCCTAAAAAGCCTGCGACAGGAATACCTGCCAAAGCTTTCAACGCACTTCTCCGGGATATTTTACGGGAAACCTCATCTCCCTTGCCTTTGATTTGATTTGAATCAGTCATTTTATTTATTCTTTCTGAAATATCGATATAAAAAATAATCCAGGCCGTAGGTTTTGTTGGTTGGGAACACAACCAGCAACAGCAATGCAACAGCTTCAATCAATGTTTTATTTACAATCAGATTAGATCCTTCAACGGGAACTGCATAAGCCAATCCAATCATCGGAGGAGTTGCAATATAGTAAAGCATCAATAAGATAAAACCACTGATGGATGCAAATTTATACAAACACCCCACAATAACACCAGCACCAATAGCAATAAGTCCCCATACATTCACAAAATCCACTATTGATAAAATAATTGGTTCAGAAATTATCCAGTGAAAAAAATCGGTTAATACCCATTGTGCACTTTTCAGATAACCTGCAGCAGACCAACCTGGATTCAACACTTTTGCCAAACCTTCATACATGATGTGCCAACCAATCAGGAAGCGAAGGGTAAGTAAAAGTCCCAGCTGAAGCGTTGTATAGTTTTCTTTTATCTTTGACATATACTTAGTTTATATTAAAAAGGATTTCGTTTTGAATGTACTCAGAAAATTCAGGAACATTCAAAACGAAAATTATTATTTGTAAAAACCCGGCAAATGTAATGAAAAATATTTACTCTTTTGCTTTTACAGAATTAGCAATTTTGAAAGCTGTAGTGGTAATATAGTATTTAGCCATCATGTTGGGAATTTCCCAATCAGGCATCTTTCCATCTACCAGATAACTGAAAAATCTTTCCGCAACTTTCGCAAAATGTGCCTCATGAGCTTCTCGGTATGCCTGAGGAACAACCACATGAATTTTACCATTTTCTTTCGATAAAGAAATTTCAGGATATATCCTTCTCCATTTTTCTGTCAACAAGTTAAGTGCTTTGTTGAATTCATCATCAGTAACTATGGGATGAATATACAATTCCGGAGAATAACCGGTACTTTTATCCTGAACAACTTCAACCGACGATCGTGAGCCTCTGATAACAGATGTGTGTGTATCTCCTGTTCCTGCCGGCGCCTCGTAGTTCCAACCGACGTGTAATCCGACATGCACACCTTTTACTTTATACAACATCTCTCCATTGGCATATACTTCCAGCACATCATTTTTTACAGCATCCTGCAAATAGTCCGGAAATGCTTCTTCTTGTGTTGATTTGGTGAATTGTTCTAAAGATATACTTGTTGGCCAGTGCGAAGCCGTAATTACAGAAATATCGCGGCGATAATCCAGAGCTATTTCCGGAAAACATTTCCAGTGTACAATATCTATCAAATGAGTCGTCACATCCACCAATCCTTCTCCCTGCTGTTTAACATCATAATACCAGGCGGGACGAATAAGCGGTTTACCTGCAACATCCTTATAGAAATGATGGATACTTTGCAATTTAACTGATGGATCTTCGGGCGTACCGACTTCCAGTTTCCCAAACAGCGTTTCATTGCTCATAATCTCACGTTGAATCAGATTCAGTATCGAAAAACGTTCGGTCATCATATCATAAATCATCACATTATTCTTTCCGGCCAATTCCACAGCACTCTTTAAAAGTTCGAAATTTTCGGGATTAATGGCGAGGGGTTTGTCAGCAAGTACATGTAAACCAGATGCTACTGATTTATAAATATAATCCGTTTTTTTTCTGTTATTACCGGCCAATACCACAACATTACCACTGGGACTATCAAGCATTTGTTCTAAAAAATCAGTAGAATTATACACCTTCATGTCCCAACTTGTAGGATCATCTGAGCGTGTATTAAACGACTGAACACGCTCCAGATGCTGATTCAAACCTATGCCCTCAGGACCATATACAAAAATTTTCTGATTAATTCTTTCGTTGTGTTTTTTCAATAATAAATCAGCATGAAAGTGTCCCGGATCCAAGATCATCAACCTGATCTCTCCCGGTTTTCCTTCAAAAGAGGAAATTTTATTTCCGGACTGACAAGCAGAAAACAGGTATAAAAAAACGCTTAGAAAAATAAGATTACTCCAACGTATGATACGCATAACTACAACTTTAACTTCTTAATTATTTTATTAGCATCCTGCTGACCTTTCTTCATCGCATCCTCAATACTAATGGATTTGCCTCCATTCTTTCTACTCAAATCCGCAGCTTCAATAAAAGCGAAGATTTCGAGCGTATCCTCTTTTTTTACCGGCACCACTTTAGTTTTAAAGAAATTGATTATTTCGACCAATAACAATTCATATCCCTCATATTTTCCTCCTTCAATCATACCCTTATCTGTTAAGGCCACTCCTCCATACACATTTTTACCTTCTCTGATACCCCTCACTGTTCCAATCCTTCCATCATTCCATATGCCAACCATAACATCCGAGCCATCAGTATAAAAACGTTGAACTTTATCACAACCCGCTCCCATCATAGTAAACAGGCTTTCAATTCCGTGTATAGCATACCAGGCCATATCGGCATGCGAAGGCTCTATTTGAGCCGGACTGTAAGTATCTACTCCTATCACCTTTCCAAACTCACCACTGCGGATTTTTTGTGTCTGTTTTCCATATCTCAATGTTGAAGAAGAAAACACCGGTACCTGATATTTTTCTGCCATCTTGAAAATAACGATAGCCTGTGCAAGATTTGCGCCTATAGGTTTATCAATAAATACGGGTTTTCCGGCTTTAAACACTTCGAGGGCTTGTTCCAAATGCAAATTGCCATCATTGGTTTCCAACAGTACACAATCTACAACCTTCAACAGTTCATCTATGGAAGTCGTAATTTCCACACCGTACTTTTGAACTTCTTCAGTAAATTTCGGAATACGGTCATAGCTGGATTTAATAGTTTTAGAACCATACGGATAAGCTGCTACAACTTTAAAGCCCGCATATTCCGGTTTTGGGTCCTCAGCATTAATTAGTTTAACAAAAGCCGGTGAGTGAGATGTATCCAGCCCAATAATACCAATTCTGACTGTTGCATTAATTTTTGATGTAGTGGCCAACAGCAATACAGAGCATACGATTATTTTAAATATTGTTTTCATGGTTATCTATCTCTTAAATTAAATTTTGCTTGAACTTTCATTATCTAAATACAGAACAACATTATCTTTAGTCCTTAAAATAGTAGCCGGACATTTTTCTGAAATCTCCTCATTCAACGTTCTGTAAACTGCCTCAGCTTTATTAGTTGCCGGAACTACACAAAACATATATTCAGCACTCAATAAAGTTGGAATTGTTAATGTAAATGCATGTGTAGGAACCTGCTTCAAGGATTCAAAACATTTATCATTGACCTGTTGCTGGCGGCAAACCAAATCCAGTTCTACTACTTTTATCGCCTTTGGATCATGAAAATCGGCTACCGGAGGATCATTGAAAGCAATGTGACCATTTTCCCCTATTCCCAGACAAACAATATCCACAGGGTTGTCTGCCAGCAATCTTGCATAGCGGTCACATTCCTGTTCATAATCAGGATTACTACCGTTAATATAATTTACAGTCCGGAACGGTACTTTAGCAAAGATATGGTTTTTCAAAAAATTACCAAAACTTTGAGGAGCCTCATCAGGAAGACCTATATATTCATCCATGTGAAAAGCATTGATACGAGTCCAGTCGATAGACTTGTCTTCTGTCAGATAGCGCAGACAATCCTGTTGTGATGGTGCTGCTGCAAAAATAATGTTAATTACGGGTTTATTTTGCAGCAATGTTTTAATTGTTAAAGCAATATCTGATGCTGCCCTTTTACCCATTTCATCTCTTGTAGAATAAGCTTTAATTTGTAATTTGTCTTTGACAAATGCCGTAGCAGTTGTCTTTGTTTCAGAATATAACATTTCCCTGAATAATTGTATGTTTAATATTAATATTGTTATCAAATATCACGATATCTGCATCCATGCCTACCTGAATAGACCCTTTCTGTTTTTCTATTCCCAGTACCCTGGCCGGTGATTCTGTCATCATGCTGACTGCTTCAGTCAAAGGAATCTCGGCCAAATCGCGCATGGTCCGCACGCAGCGGTCGGCTGTAGCTACACTACCGGCAAAAGCAGTACGATCTGTCAGCTTGGCCACACCGTCTTCAACCAATACTCGCTGGCCATCCTTCAGACTCCCCAGTATACTGTCACCATCGCCCATGCCGGCGGCACGCATCGAATCGGTACATAACATCAGATGGTTCGGACCCTTGATTTTATATAGCAGTTTTAAAAGCGACTGAGGTACATGGATGCCATCCGTGATGACTTCCAGTACAATTCCATCATGATAATAGCCAGCCTCTACAACACCGGCATATCGAAACGCATTCCGGCGGGTAATACTTGCCGTACAAGAATAAAAATGCGTGATATGGCGGAAACCGTACTCATAAGCCTCCATCGCTTCTTCAAAGGTGGCATCGGTATGTGCCATCGAAAGCATGATGCCTCGCTTTTTTAATTCTGTTGCAAATTCCAGTGCACCGGGTAACTCGGGAGCCAAACTCCATCGTTTAATGATATCACCACCCTTTTCTAATATCTCCATATATTCCTTAGGATCGGGATTACGCAGGTAACGAGGGTCCTGTGCTCCCTTCTGGTTAAAGGCAAAATAAGGTCCCTCCAGATGAAGTCCACCCAATATGGCGCCTTTCTTATTTTCCTTTTGCGCCTTTCTGAAAAGTTCAAAAGTATCGTAAAGTCCTTCGTTGGTACTGGTCAGGGTGGTAGGCAACAGGTAGGTTGTCCCGTGTTTGGCATGCATTTCTGCCGCTCCCAGATAAGCTTCCATGGTGGCATCCATAAAATCATGGTTACCAGCTCCATGCGTATGCAAATCAATAAATCCGGGCGAGATGTAGTTGCCACCCGCATCGATTACTTCAGCGCCTTCAATATTCACTTCACCAGTCTCTACAGCGGTAATAATACCGTCCTGTATAACAACTGAGCCAATCCCTATATCCCTCAGGGGAGTTAGGATTCTTCCGTTTTTTATTATCAGTTTCTTCATTATATTTTTCTTTTCACCATATAAGTCATATAAGCTACATATAAGAGTAGGTTTAAATTTTACATAAGACAATAGCTTATATGAAACTTATATGACTTATATGGTAATTATTAATTTAATATTTACGCTTTGTGCTTGCCCCAATGCTCAATCTTATGTCCAACTGTAGCAAAAAATAACAAATACAGAAAACATGGAACTAATACCCAATATGCTATTTTATAAGCATCAAACAGCGGCAAAGAACTATTAAGATCAACTACATAACTGAAAATCAACGGAAGGATAGCACTACCACAAAGACCCATCACTAAGAAAGAAGAACCCAGGTTGGTATATTTCCCCAGATCACGGATTGCCAATGGCCAGATACCTGTGTAAATCAATGCATTTGAATATCCCATCAAAACAAGGAACCAAATAGAAATATCTGTTTCCAGACCCAGAATATTAACCTTACCTGTCGTGAAGATGGTTAGCAATGAGAATAGTAAACCGAGTGTTGAGCATATCAGCAGGGCATTTTTTTGATTGAGATATTTGGGTATCATCACAATGCCAGTTAAATACCCCAGAAAGGTAAAGAACATGGTGAAGGACGGAAAATTTTTCGCATTACCTTCAAGGGCCAGCCCCATCGTTCCCGCGTAATCAATAATCGTGGCCAGGGAAATCATCTGGGAACCAACATGGAAGAAGATTGCCAGGGCTCCCAGTATTAACCAGGGATACTGGAAAATCGAAGTGCGGGTATCAACTTTGCCCGAAGTACTCTTGTTGACATCTTTGGCATCCAGTTCAGGCAGCATCGAATAACGGACAACAATACCGAAGATAAAAAGGAAAATGCCCAATATTAAATACGGAGTCATCACCCCACGGATCAGCGTATCCAAAGCTGTCTCCAGTTCTGCACCCGCAAACACACCCTCTTTGATTTGCTGCATCAGCACCTTGTCCGATTCCTTTATCACAACAGCTGCAAAAACCAGGTTGGCTATGATGCCGGCCAGTTTATTTCCAGTGCCCACGATACTTAACCGTTTGGCAGCACTTTCACGGGGACCGATGATTGTAACATAAGGATTTGCTGCTGATTGAAGAATAGCCAGCCCAATCCCCAGCATGAACAAACCTGCCAGAAATATTTCGTATGTACGCCAATAAGCGGCAGGCACAAACAAGAGGGCACCCAGGGACATGAACCATAATCCGTACATGATGCCACGCTTGTAACCTACTTTATTCAACAAGAAAGACGAAGGAATAGCCATCACCAAATAAGCGATAAAGAAAGCAAATGTAACCAGGTAAGACTGCACAATAGTCAGTTCACAGGTTAACTTGAAATACGGAATTAAAATCGTGTTAACCCAGGAAACCAATCCGAAGATAAAAAACAGGGTGGCCAGAATCAACATTGAAAAAAAACGGGTACGCTTCTCGTTTCCGACAGCGGGCGTGGTCATGTTCATGATAATAATATGTTTAAAGGATCTGAATAATTCTAACATCAACACCTGTGTGTAAAGCAAACTCTCACACATAGTATATCAACGATGCAAATGTAAAACTTGTGGAATTAACAAAACACCCTAAAAACGTAATACTATCTTCAAAAAGCGTTTTTTTTATCTAGTCTGAAGAATTGCTGACGATATTCGTTTGGCGTGCAGTTTTTGTATTTCTTAAAAATGCGGGATATATTTTTACAATCATTAAATCCGGATTGTAACACGATATCGAATAATGTTTTTTCAGTTGACACCAACAAGTTAGCTACGTGCTCAATACGACATTGGATAATATACTGATAAATTGAAACACCCAATTCTTCCTTGAATTTTATTTCCAGGATTCTTCGGGAGAGCGGGACTAAACCAACTAATTCGTCAATTGATTTCAGGGTGATAAAATTTCTCTCTATAAATTCCACTACCTTTTTTACGTGTACATTATGAATGACAATTTTCTCGGTTGATCTTCTTGCAACGATTCGCAGTGGTTTAACAACAATATTAAAAGGGACATTCCTTTTCTCTTTCACCATCTGGTGAAGTAGTCTTGCAGCATCATATCCTCCCTTCTCAACATCAAGCAAGATGGAGGAGATAGGTGGATCTGACAAATTACAAATCATTTCATCATTATCCACACCCAGCAGGGCTATATCATCGGGAATCCTGATATTGTTCAATTTGCAGATTTGTGATATCTGCAAAGCAAAAGTATCGTCACATGCAAAAATGGCAACCGGTTTTGGTAACGAAATCAACCATTTATCTAATTCATCATGGCTGGCTCCCCACTGCTCATCACTTAAGCTTTCTGTCTCAAAAATATAAAATTCACCTCCGTATTTTTCAATTTCTTTTCTAAAACCCAATGCCCGCTCCTGAGACCATATTACCCCTTTGTTCCCGTAAAAAGCAAAATGCCGGAATCTTTTCCTAATAAAATACTGAGCAGCCATTACCCCCGTCTCTTCATAACTGCCTGTTAGATTTGAGAAATAATCACTTCTTTCACGATAATTCTGTAATACTACCGGTATATTAAGATCTTTCAACAAAGTTTTGCCCTCGGTATCCCATTGGGCTATGATCGCATCAGCCTTCCATTCTTTTGCCCATTTAACAATACCTTCTTTTCCATACAAGTCCTTATAATATGATGGCAAGCGATAAAAAATCCAGTAACCGAATTCTTTTGAGTAATCAATAACTCCTTTAAGCAACCCACGGCTAAACTCACTTGAATAGTCAATCAACAATAGTACACGTATCATAATTACTTGTATTTAACAAATTGATGCTTCATAGAAACTGACAACATAAGTAATAATTACAAATGTATTATATTTTTTGTGATTTTCATGACATTACATTGAATAAACAATGTTTTATTACAATCAAATAAATCCTCTCTGGTAAAACTTACTTTTGGTTCAGCAGTTTTCAGTCATTCTTCACACATAAATTCGATTTCATAACCAAACTTCGACATTTTGCGCTTTTTGAGGATAATAATACGAAAAGAATGGATACTTAAAACAAAAAATTATTGCATCTTTGACCTGTCATTTAAGAATCTGCTTAGTATTCCAATGCACAACAATCGATTGTTAGAAAAATTCAACTCAAAAATAAACATAAAATGACAACCAGAAGAGATTTTTTAAAGAACCTGGCAACAGGAACAGCCGCATTATCTGTAGGAGGAATTATCCCCGGGGTAAGCGCAAAAAGTTACAACAGTATATTAGGATCTAATGAGAAATTCAGAATCGGGGTTATGGGCGTTAACTCGAGGGGATTTGCACTTGCTAAAGGGTTTGCATCAGAGAAAGATGCCGTTGTAACTCATATTTGTGACGTTGACTCAAGGGCACTAAAAAAGATGGTTGCTCAAATAAAGAAAATTGCCGGAAACGAGCCTAAAACTTTTGTAGACATAAGACAAATGCTTACAGAAGACTTTGACATTCTGGTAATTGCAGCTCCAGACCACTGGCATGCACCTGCGGCTTTAATGGGGATGCAGGCCGGAAAACACATTTATCTTGAGAAACCGACCAGCCACAGTCCTGCCGAAAATGAAATACTTATACGCGCTGCTGCAAAATATGGCAAAGTTGTACAAGTAGGTAATCAACGTAGATCGTGGACAAACCTGATTAAAGGGATGGATGAAATTAAAAACGGCACAATTGGCAATGTATATTATGGTAAAGGTTGGTATGCAAACAACCGACCTTCTATAGGCATTGGCAAAGTTGTTCCGGTTCCCGAGTGGCTCAACTGGGACTTATGGCAGGGACCTGCACCCAGGGTAAAAGATTTCAAAGATAATTTCATTCACTATAACTGGCACTGGTTTTGGCATTGGGGAACTGGTGAGGCTTTGAATAATGGTACACACTTCGTGGATATGTTGCGTTGGGGAATGGAAGTGGACTACCCTACCAAAGTTACTTCTGTTGGTGGTCGATACTTTCATAAAGATGACTGGGAAGCTCCAGACACTCAGCTCATAGGTTTCGAATTCGGGAATGACAAGTCATTTGTTTGGGAAGGCCGTAGTTGTAACGGAAAATCAAACGAAGGTTATGGTGTTGGTGTAATATTCTATGGCGAAAAAGGCAGTATCGTAATGAGCGGTGGAAATGAATACAAAGTGTTTGACTTAAAAAGTAATTTAATCAAACATGTAACAAGTGAGGATGGTTTTCAGGAAGGAAATTTAATGGGACCAGCTCAGTATTTAGACTCATTACATTTCCGTAACTTGTTTGACGGCATCCGTACCGGTGCAAAATTAAACTCTGATCTACTAAATGGATGTATTAGTACTCAACTGGTTCAATTAGGTAATATTTCTCAACGCGTGGGACGATCTCTCAACATAGACCCAACTACGGGAAGAATCATCAACGACAAGAAAGCAGAAAAACTTTGGAGTCGTAGCTACGAGAAAGGATGGGAGATGAAGATCTGATTTTCTCATTTTCTTTACATTTACAAGAAAGCTGTCTCATCAGGACAGCTTTCTTGTTTGTTTAAATGCTCCTTTTCTTTTATCTTTGGCAATCAAAAAAACTATACACATGAAAACAAACAGAAGAACCTTCCTCAAAACCGCCGGAAGCTTAGCGCTCTTCAGCGTGGTTCCGCGCCATGTCCTCGGACGGGGATACATTGCACCGAGCGACCAGCTGACCAAAGGGGTTATCGGCGTGGGCAGCATGGGTAAATCGCATTTCAGATATGACGGTACCCGCGTAG
>JAVEVB010000083.1:0-11635 GCA_034005265.1 Lentimicrobium sp. | reverse complement strand
CGACCGTTGGCACCAATAATAAAATCACTGCTACAAATGGGAAATTATAGATTATACTGGGAATTTCATAAAAGTACAATTGTTATTAATTGGACATTTTCAATTGCTTTATCAGCATTAAGTACTCCATGGCTATTCCCAGTATTGACTATGACCGGTGGGCCTTTAATCAGTTTATTGTATAAAGAGATTGCCAGAAATAATGAATATTACTTTTACTATAATCGAAGTATATCAAAAGTTAATTTAATAGCAATCAGTTTGGTTTTAAATGTGTTAGTAGGTATTATTCTTTTATTTATCTTGCCAAAATGTCAAATCTTTTAGAAATAGATAGTGTTATAAAATCGTTTAAAGAGAGGCAAGTCCTTACTGACATTTATTTAAAATGTGAAACGGGTGATATTGTAGGAATGCTAGGACGAAATGGTTCGGGGAAGACTACATTACTCAAAATCTTATTTGGCACTTTGGCTGCGGATAGAAAGTTTATTAGGATTAATGGAAAAGTCTACATAAGCCCCTACAAAACAAGAAACGAAATTTGTTATTTGCCACAGCATGAATTTCTACCAAAGCATTTAATCGTTGACAAAGTTGTTGAACTTTATTTAGGTAAGGCATCAAATTTCTTTCTAAATGATGAAATCTTAAATCCATTAAGCAAAAACAAAGTTTCAAATTTGTCAGGAGGAGAATTACGCTATTTAGAAATAAAGCTTTTATTGAATACGGAATCGAAATTCGTGTTACTTGATGAGCCATTTAATGGTGTTTCTCCAATCTTGGTTCAGTCTATAAAAACTCTAATTAAAGAGTCGTCAAGAACAAGGGGAATAATACTTACCGACCATGATTATAGAAATGTTCTTGATGTTGCGAATCGTTATTGTTTAATTTTTGACGGCGGTATAAAACCGATTAATAATAAATATGAACTCGTAAAATGGGGATATGTTTCAGAATCAAGAATTTAGAGATTACTGTTGCCAATAAACAGGACCCTGAGCGGTCTGCAATGCCTGTCCCGCCCTCAGCGGGAACCCATAGATTCATTTCGCAAAGTCTATTTTCTTGCATAAAGTAGAATGGTTCGCCTTTGCGTGGAAATATGCATCCGCCTAAGTAAAAAAGATCGTATATAAATTGGAAAGTGGTAATTTTGTGGCGTTAAATGCGAGTTATGGCAAATTTAAGCCACAGTAAAAATGACAGGGAAGTTTAAAAATACAATCTCAATTTCATTGGTGATAATTCTATTGCTACCAATGACCATTAAACTTTTTGATGGACTTTTTCACCATCATGATCATTTTCATTGTACTGCAAAAAACGAAAAGCATTTTCATAGGTATCATGAAAAATGCCCAATCCCAAGCTTTGAATTATCATTTTTCTCCATTGAAAAACAAATACAAACTACACAAAAGTTTGACTTTGGTGTAGAACAAAACGATTTATATCATTTCACACCATGTTGCAATAGTTTAAAGTATTCATTCTTATTACGAGCACCACCAGCATCTGCAGATAAAAAAATGACATCTTAAATGATGCATAAAACTTATTTGTAAATTTTTAAATCGTAACAGAATGAGGAAAATCATTTTAATTTTCTTTGTGCTCTCTCTTTGCATAAAAGTAAACGCGCAAAATCAAATAAAAGGCAAGGTAACTACTATAAATAATGAACCTTTGATTGGTGCATCAGTTTCTTTGCCTGAACTCAACAAGGGAACAATAACCAATCAGGCAGGAGAATATCTGATCAGCAATATTCCAACTGGGAAAATAAAAATTCAATTTTCATATGTTGGATACAATACCGTAATTAAAACCATTGAAATTTCACGCACTGAAAATAAAGCGGATGCTTTATTAACAACAGCCATTATTCAATCACAGGAGGTTGTAATTACAGGAGGATATGTGAGTTCTCAGCATGAAAATGCAGTAAAAATAGATGTATTAAGTAACAAGGATATCGCTTTATCAGGAACACCCAATTTCATGGAATCATTAACCAAAATTCCGGGCGTTGATATGATAGCCAAAGGACAAGGTGTCTCAAAACCGGTAATTCGTGGACTATCACTGAATGATATTTTAGTTATGAATAATGGTGTGCGCATTGAAAATTACCAATTCAGTGAGAATCATCCTCTAGGTGTTGATGACAGCGATGTAGAAAAGGTTGAAATTATTAAAGGTCCTGCTTCTTTACTTTATGGTTCTGATGCAATAGGCGGAGTTATCAATTTCATAAAAGAAAAGCCCGCACCGGTCGGCAAAATTCTTGGAGACTACCGTATGCAGTTACATTCGAATACGCTCGGCATGAACAATAACATCGGTTTAAAAGGTGCGTCAAAAAAACTCTTTGGAGGATTCCGCTTTGGAAATAAAACACATGCCGATTATTTACAAGGTGGTGGTGATTATGTTCCTAATTCCCGGTTCAACGAAATGACCTTCAATGCCAATACGGGTTATACAGGAAAGATTGGAACTTTTAAACTTTTCTACGACTATTTTAAACAAGACCTGGGAATGACTGTGCGTGCTGTAGAACCATTAGTAAACGAGCAGGGAAGAAAAAATGAGATTTGGTTTCAAGATTTGGAACATCAATTAATCTCATCTCAAAACAGGCTATATTTAGGCAAATACAAATGGGATATTAATGGAGCTTATCAGCAGGCATTAAGAAAACTTCAAACAATACCTGATGTTCCTTTCGTTGAAATGAAGCTGAATACCATTACTTATGAGTCAAAATTGTATTTGCCTTCCAACGCCAAATCGGAATATATTATTGGATTCCAGGGAATGTCGCAAAATAACAGAAACCTTAACAATAGGGCTTCTCAATTCTTACCTGATGCCGATGTTAATAATTTTGGACTTTTAGGATTGGCACAATATACACTCTTCAAAAAGCTGAAATTGCAGGGAGGGTTGAGGTTCGATATATACAATACGGAAACGTATGCATTGGGAACAGCTGGTACAAACGATTATCATGCTCCTGTAAGTAAGGATTTCTCAAATCTTAACGGATCAATTGGTGCGACACTCCATGTAAATGACAAAACAATGTTCAGAGTTAATTTTGCGAATGGTTACCGGGTTCCAAATTTATCTGAACTTACTTCAAACGGTATGCACGGCAACCGGTATGAAATTGGCAATGAAAATTTATCTCCGGAGAATTCATTTGAAACAGATTTAAGCATGCATTATCATGGCGAATTTCTATCTTTTGATTTAGCTGGCTTTTATAATCATATCAATGATTATATTTTCATTTCGCCAACCGAAGACACCACTTTAACTGGTGTAGGTATTTATCGTTTCTCGCAAACCAATGCCGTTCTTTACGGCGGGGAAGCAGGAATACATTTTCATCCTGAATTATTTCCATGGTTACACCTTCAAGGAACTTACTCCTCGGTTATTGGCAAGCAGGAAAATGGCAATTATTTACCATTTATACCTGCTCAGAAATTTCGTTATGAGATTAGAGCGGTCCGTGAAAAAATTGGATTTTTGAAGAACCCATCCATCAGATTTTCGGCTCTAACTGCATTAAAACAAGACAATCCATCTCCATACGAGACAACAACAGATGGATATACGCTTGTAAATTTCAGCATTAATACAGACTTCCAGGTATACCGACAAATTTTAAATTTTGGCATAGCTGTAACCAATATTTTCGACACACAATATTTTGACCATCTTTCTACCTTACAACCGTTGAATTATTATAATCAAGGGAGAAATATTAGTGTTTCTTTGAAAGTACCCTTTGGATTAAAATAAACAGTGGCAAATGGTATGATTAAAAACATAAACAGGTCATATCTGAGGAAGCAACCCCGTCAGCTAAAACTGACGGGGTTAGCCCTTCTACCCACCGGATAATTAAAGCGATGGGGCATATACAGCAGTTCATCAGGTATCCGTATCATCGATCTTTACACCAATATTACTTTTTACAGAACACGCAAATACTAAACGCCAAAGGTGCTCATGCTTTTAAGGCGAAAAATTGTACATTTATTGAGTAATGCTGCCGGACGGAAAGAACTGTTTTTAAAAGTATCTACCTTCGCAAAGCATGAATACATTGTCGGCAAGGCTCAGCAAAAGTGAGAACATTAATATGAATTTTATGATTAAGCATGGATAATACACTCTACTTTATACTTGCAGGCGTATTTTTAGGCTTGTCGGCAGGATTTTCTCCCGGGCCATTGCTGACGCTAATTCTTACACAGACCCTAAAGCACAGCAGGACTGAAGGAATTAAGGTCGCAATTTCGCCCTTGATTACCGATTTTCCAATAATCCTGATTGCCGTGTTCATCTTTAACAGACTCTCTGAATTTGATTTAATTCTGGCGGCTATATCATTTGCTGGTGGAGTTTATATTGCTTTTTTAGGGATTGAATCCATCAGAATTAAAGCATTCAGTTTCGACCTGCATGATTCAAAGACAGCATCAATGAAAAAAGGAATTATTACTAATTTTTTAAATCCAGCCCCTTATTTATTCTGGGCAACAGTTGGAGCTCCACTGATATTCAAAGCATTTCATGTAAATTTACTGAGCGCAATCCTGTTTATGTTTTCATTTTATGTCTTGTTGATAGGTTCAAAAGTTATGATTGCTATTGTAGTAGCCCGCACCAAAGTTTTCATGAATCAAAAAATATACGTTTTGATAATGAGGGCTTTAGGGATTGTATTGCTAATTTTCTCATTCATATTCTTTTATGATGGAATGAAATATTTATAAACAGTAAATAACTTAACAAAGCCAGTAAGGGCAGTACCATGACATTGTATTATATTTGCTTCCAAAGGCATACAAAGCAAACATGAAATTAACAAAAACTAAAAAGAGCTGGGGCATCCTGGTGTTGTTGCTGGCAATCATACTCAGCCTGGCCTTTTATCCTCTGCCGCAACACCCCCCCATACAATATTATGAAAGGGAAAGCGGGCAAATGAAAACCGAAAAGGTGGCCGGAGAAAAGTGGTTGGTATGGTTGTATTACAATCCTGTTGGAGAAGCTACCTTATGGACGCTGGCGAAAAGAAAACTGGTTTCATCAATCTATGGTAATCAAATGGATCGCAGCGCTTCAGCGAAAAAGATACAAGCCTTTGTTGAGGATTTTGATATTGATATGAGCGTTGCTCAAAAACAGGAGTTTAGCAATTTCAATGATTTTTTTACCCGAAAACTAAAGAATGATGCAAGACCGGTTGATACCAGCGCTCATATTGTTGTATCACCTGCCGATGGAAAGATATTGGCTTATGCCGATATCAGCAAGGCCGATTTTATCGTAAAAGGATATCGCTTTGATGTTTTCTCCTTTTTGGAGGATGCTGATCTTGCACAGAAATATAAGGATGGCGCCCTGCTTATCATCCGGCTGGCCCCGGTCGATTACCATCGTTTTCATTTTCCGCTCAGTGGAAATTTATCACCAAACAAAATGATTGATGGCGACTATTATTCTGTCAACCCCCTTGCTTTGCAAAAAAAGGCAGAAATATTCTGTCTGAACAAACGGGAATATACAATCCTTTCAAATCCTTTGTTTGGTGATGTTGTTGTTGCCGAAGTTGGTGCCACCATGGTAGGCAGCATCGTACAAACTTTTAAGGGAAGCGCTGCACATAAAGGCGAAGAGAAAGGCTACTTTAAATTTGGAGGATCAACGGTCGTGCTGATCTTCGAGAAAAGCAACATCCACATCGATGAGGATTTATTGATCCATACAGCAAAAGGTTATGAAACTGCGGTTAAAATGGGAGAAAGAATTGGGGAGAAAAAATAAAACAGCTTTTTGAATCTTATAAATTGAATCCCTGATATATACAATATGAGCGGTCTGATTGAGCAGTCCTGCCATAACCGGGACGCATCGATTGTTGCCTGCAGCAGTTACACCCGACATAAAGGTTAAACTATATCCTTCCTTTACGATTTCTTGAACAGTCGTCTTGATGAATTTCAAAAAAAAGGCCCTGTTGAAATTTAAGGCATATCAGGTTTTGCACCTGGGGTTGTATTCCAGCCTGCTTATAAAGCTTTGTTTATGAATCGTATATGTTATTTTTATACTGTCTGAATCCAGAGTTTAGGTAAACAGTACACTTTCTTGCCAAACACCGTATGGAATTTGTGCATAAATTTATGCCACTGAGTTTCACACACATTAGTTATCTTTGAGAACAGACTGGAAATTACGTACATATTTTCCCGCTGCGAATCTCACTTCAAAGGGTTAAACCAAAAATCAACACCACCATGAAAAACATCACATTGTTGTTAACTGCTTTTGTGCTGATATCCTGCGCATACAGATCCGCTGAAAATAAAGTTCAAAACGATGGAGCAAAAGCGGAATCATTGATCGTTTCAGAATTGGAGAAATTAGCAGGTGGTTTTTCATTCACAGAAGGACCTGCTGTTGATGCACAGGGAAATGTTTACTTCACGGATATTCCCAATCACCTGATTCTGATCTGGACATTGGAGGATAAACTTGATACTTTCCGAACAGAAAGTGGCAGAGCGAACGGCTTGTATTTTGATAAAGACGAAAACTTACTCGTTTGTGAAGGCGAAAAGGGACAGATTACCTCAACAAGTCCTGATGGTAATTACAAAGCCATTGCCACTCAGTATGATGGAAAAAGGTTTAATCAGCCCAATGATCTCTGGCCCGACGGGAAAGGCGGCGTTTACTTCACTGATCCAAAATATGGCGGTGACGATACTGATCTTCCTCAGGACGGGATGCATGTGTATTATATCAATCCGGAGCATACATCAGTTATTAGGGTATGTGATGATTTTGAAAAGCCCAATGGTGTGCTCGGAACTCCCGATGGAAAGATTCTGTATGTAACGGATGCTCAGGCAGGGAAAACATATAAGTATGATATACAGGTGGATGGATCCCTGGCAAACAAAAACCTTTTCGTTGAAGCTGGCTGCGACGGGATGACCATGGACAAAGCAGGAAATGTTTATTTCACTACCGGTGGAAAACAGGCCGTTGACATTTTCTCACCTTCAGGCGAATTGCTCGAATCCATAGAAGTGCCGGAAAAGCCATCCAATCTTTGTTTTGGTGGTAAAGACAGAAATCAGCTTTTTATAACTGCACGCACATCAATTTACAGGGTTCAATTAAATACCGAAGGGGTGGACTAATTCAGATTTAAAATGAATATCCTATGCTGATGCGTTGCAATAAAAAGCGTTGAAATAACTAATTGGGGCGGCTTTAAACCGCTCCGATTTTGTTTCGGTTTGAAACGAATCATTCGCAATCCGCTACCTGTCCGCTTGCCATCTTCCATTGGTCCGGCTTTACTCCATAACACGAAAACAGGTGACCTGCAAAAGCTTATCGCCATCAGGCAAATGGTGGTTTAAAGAAAGTTCGTACTTTTAACGGGAATTCCGGTGGTCCGGGCAATGGGTTTACAAAATTTCCTGTCAACGGAAATCCTTGGCTGTTTGGGGCATTTTGTCGGAGAAATTATTACAAAAGAATTCATAATGTTGTGAATTTGAAAAGAAATATATGGTATTACTTTTATTCTATTTATTCCTGGCGCTGTTTGTTTCGTTCCTTTGTTCCATCATGGAATCGGTGCTTCTTTCAACACCTCAATCCTTCCTGATTGTTAAATATGAAGAAGGAAATGCCTGGGCCAAAAGGTTTGCTGATTTTAAAACCAATATTGATAAGCCCCTATCTGCAATTTTATCGCTGAATACAGTTGCGCATACAATTGGTGCAGCTGGCGTTGGAGCTCAAGCCGTTAAAGTATTTGGTGAAGCATCTTTTGGAATTGTATCGGCTATTTTAACAATTTTGATTTTGGTAATTACAGAAATAATCCCAAAAACATTTGGAGCCAGGTACTGGAGAAATCTGGTAAAATTTTCTTCCCGGGTTATACAGGTCATGGTAATTGTTACCTATCCATTGGTAGTTATGTCAGCGGTTATTACAAAGCTTATTTCAAAAAACAGGCACGAACAAACGACCAGCAGAGAGGAAATTGCAGCATTGGCAAATATAGGCGCAGATGAAGGCGTTTTTTCAAACAAAGAGCATAAAATAATTCAAAATATACTTCGGCTCAAGAATGTGAAAGTAACAGAAATAATGACACCAAGGGTTGTTGTTGCTGCCGCTGATGAGAATCTCTACCTTGATGACTTTTTCAAGAACAAAGATTATCTGAAGTATTCCCGTATCCCAATATATTCAGAAAATGATGAAGACATTACAGGGTATGTTTTCAGGCAGGAAGTTTTTGAAAAACTGGCAGAGGACCAACATAAATTAAAGCTGAAAGATGTTAAACGGGAGATTGTTATCGTTCCAAACAGTATCGTGCTATTTACATTGTGGGAAAAACTGTTGGAAGAAAAAGAGCATATTGCCATCATCGTTGATGAATATGGTGGTTTGGACGGAATTGTAACAATGGAAGACATTATTGAAACCCTGCTGGGCCTCGAAATAATTGATGAAAAAGACACCATCGTTGACATGAGAAAATATGCAAGGGAGAGGTGGAAGGAACGACAGGCGAAATATAGTATCATCGATAAGTTGAATAAACAGAACAAGGAGGAAAGCGCCACGTAATTCCACACAACATCCTGCCATCAAACCGTTTCAGAAAAAGTCCCTGGCAAATCAAATCAAAGTTTGATGATGTATCATGAATTTGAAAATGAATTATTCTTTAAATTCGTTGCAGATATTACAACATTAAATTTGGGAAATGGTGTACCTATAAACAAGTTGGCAACAAGTGTAAAAAGACAGACGAGTAAACAGATACGATAGTGATAAACTTTAACAAAGAAAAGGATTTAGCTTTTTGACAGGACAGTGCAACTTTGATGTAAATTTATTTTGTTTTCTCTTCCACCGCAAAAAAGGAGGCCTACGCTTAATAGCACTTTTACAAATCACACAAGCCGACACACGACCAAAGTTTACAAAAGAGTTGTTTTTGCCGACGCTCTAATACACTACAAATAAACTTCCTGCTAAAGAAACTTCTTCTTCACAAATTCATCAAATCCAGACTTATATTGCAAACTAATCGGAATCCGCTTATCACCAAAAATAATTCGACCCCGCTCAATCGTTTTGATTTTATTTAATGAAACAATAAAAGAACGGTGTATCCGCATAAACCGGTCTAACGGTAGTTTCTCTTCTAAGGATTTCATGGTTGAATGAAAAACGATTGATTTTGCCGAACCAACAATATAAAGTTTTACATAGTCTTTTAATCCCTCAAAGTACAGGATATCGTCAAATTCGATTCGATGAATCTGATAATCAGCTTTAACAAACAAGTAATTATCATCTGAATTTATTGGATTATCAGAATGTTTTGATTCTACCAGATCAAAATATTCTTTTACATGGTTTACTGAATTGGCAAATACAGCGTAACTAATCGGTTTTAATAAATAATCGAGTGCATGAAGCTGAAAACCTTCCACAGCATACTTATCGTGAGCTGTTGTAAATATTACCTTACAGTTTTTATCCAGGGTGCGCGCAAACTCAACGCCTGACAGATCGGGCATATTTATATCCAGAAAAATAAGCTGAACTTTGTATTCCTGTAAATACTCTGACGCATCAATAGGATTATCAAATTCCGCAAGCAATTCAAGGTAAGGTATTTTCTTAATGTATGAAACAACTATTCCCAATGCGATTGGTTCGTCATCAATTGCTATGCAGGTAACTTTATTCATTTACTTCATTTTAAAGGGTACAATTAATTGTACAAAATACTCTTTTTCTGCCTTACGAATATCCAAATTAAACGAATTCCCATATATCAAATCTAATCGCTTTTGTATATTGTCAATGCCAACACCTCCTTCACTCACTTTTTGTTCATTGCCTGAAGGGATGCTATTCGTACATTCAAAAACGAGTTTGTTAGTGTCTGTTTTTAACAGAATAGATATGAACGAGTTTTCACGATAACTTATTCCATGTTTAAATGCATTTTCAATAAATGGAATAAACAATAATGGTGAAATCTGTCCTTCTGGTATTTTATCAGTTATATGAATATCCAGTTTAACCTTCGAACTTAAACGCTGTTGCATCAGCTCAATATATTTCAAGGTAAAATCGAATTCCTTTTGCAATTCAATGGTTTCGATATTTGAATCGTAAATCAGGTATCGCATCAGGCCTGAAAGTTTTTCTACCGCTTGTTGGGCCTTGTCGCTATCAATGGCAATCAGCCCGTAAATATTATTGAGTGCGTTAAAGAAGAAATGAGGACTAATTTGATTTTTCAAGAATGCAAGTTCCGAATCGACACGGGCTTTTGCAATTTCTTTTTGTGTGGATTCATTTTTTCGGAGACGTTGAATAATTGCCATGCCGCTGCTAAAACCCAATACAATCAACAATAAAAAGAAATTATCTACAAGTTTAGGGTTTAGGCCAAAACTGTTTCTAATCCTTGGTCGGATATTTTCTCCGGGAATATTATTGTCAGGATGCAGGTTTCCCAATTGAAAAGCATCATAAAGGTATTGCCAGGAGGCAAGCAATAAAACAATAAACACGCATAAGACAACAAAGAAATAAAACTTCTTCTTTGAGAAAAAAAATCGGGGAACAATAATCAGATAATTTACATAAAACGCTACAATCATAAATGCCAATTGATAATAATAGCTATGCATCCAATAGATAGCCCGATCATTATTACGGTCAAAAACAAAAATTGGCAGAATTAAAAATAAAAGCAAGCCAACAAAATGAGGCAACCATTTTTCTATTTTATTTTTTGATAAATGCATAAAGCAAATTTATTCTTTTTATAACTCATATGCTGGGCTCGACGCACAATTCTCTGAAAGAAGCATCTTATTACGATACAAATCCACGGCAAGACTGTTCTTTCGGGGATTGTGCTTGTCTTAATTATGCGCTTTGCTATCCAATGCCTTCATTACAAATTAACACAGCAAAAGCTTTCTTATTTCGGCGCTTCAAAAAACAGTTCCACATTCTCAATGACAGCTTGCTTTGTTACCGGGCTTGAATAGATATAATACGGGGCACTCTTAAATCCATCCAAATTACGGAGTTTCATTAATGCTTTCTTTTGTCCGGCTGTAAGCGACTTATTTACTTTAGCAAAAGCGATGGCATAATTCCACGACAATTCTCCATCAAGTTCTCCATAACGATGCCCAAGTGCCAACAGCTTACTTTTATCACACTGTTGACCATTGAGCAGTTTACGAAGCTCAGTGCTGAATTCCCGTCGCACATCAACAACCTCATTTAATATTTTTCGCTGATCATTCAGAATTTCAGTAATATATCCCCTTTGGGTTCTATTGAGTACATTATTTAGAAATCCCTCACCACTATCACCGGTAATTGAAGTGCTTATGTGATGGTCTAATAAAACTGGACAGAAAATTTCACTAATTTTAATTTTTTGTACCATGAAAAGATCAAGAAGAACATTTAATGCGGAATTCAAGGCCAAAGTAGCCATTGAAGCAATTAAAGAGGT